>NZ_CP014845.1:307033-614067 GCF_001598055.1 Cupriavidus nantongensis
AAGAGCGCAAGCTGTACGCGATCATCGACTCGTTCGTGCAGAACAACGGCCACCTCAACGTATCCGACCCGCGCTACCTGAACGCGCTGCGGCTGTTCCTGACCGGCGTGACGCCGCTGGAATACGCCGCGCACCGCGGCTACGCGCACCTGGGCCGGCATTTCCGCGGCGCCGGCGCACGCGTGGCGGCGCAGATGCAGTCGATCGACGAGCTGCGCCATGCGCAGACCCAGCTGCACACGCTGTCGGTCTATAACAAGTACTTCCACGGCTTTGGCGAGTGGCGCCACATGCACGACCGGGTCTGGTACCTGTCGGTGCCCAAGTCCTATTTCGAGGATGCGATGAGCGCGGGGCCGTTCGAGTTCATCACCGCGATCTCGTTCTCGTTCGAGTACGTGCTGACCAACCTGCTGTTCATGCCGTTCATGTCGGGCGCCGCCTACAACGGCGACATGGCCACGGTGACCTTCGGCTTCTCGGCGCAGTCGGACGAGTCGCGCCACATGACGCTGGGACTGGAGGTGGTCAAGTTCCTGTGCGAGCAGGATCCCGGCAACATCCCGATCCTGCAGAAGTGGCTGGACAAATGGTTCTGGCGCGGCTTCCGCCTGCTGACGCTGGTCGGGATGATGATGGACTACATGCTCCCCAAGCGCGTGATGTCGTGGGCCGAAGCGTGGGAGATGTACTTCGAGCAGGCGGGCGGGGCGCTGTTCAAGGACCTGGAGCGCTATGGCCTGCGCATGCCCAAGTACCACGACGTGGCCACCCGCACCAAGGACCGCATCACGCACGAGGCCTGGGCCACGTTCTACAACTATGCGGGCGCCGCCGCCTTCCATACGTGGGTGCCAAGGGCCGACGAGATGGCGTGGCTGGTCGAGAAATACCCGCAGACCTTCGAACGCTACTACAAGCCGCGCCTGGAGCACTGGCAGGCGCGGCAGCAGGCCGGCGAGCGCTTCTACAACGCCACGCTGCCGATGCTGTGCCAGACCTGCCAGATCCCGATGGTGTTCTCGGAGCCGGACGATCCCACCCAGACCTGCTACCGCGAAAGCAGTTACCACGGCATGAAGTTCCACTTCTGCTCGGACGGCTGCAAGGACATCTTCGACGACGAGCCCGCCAAGTACGCGCAGGCGTGGCTGCCGGTGCACCAGATCTACCAGGGCAACTGCGGTGGCGCCACACTGGACGACGTGCTCGGGTGGTATCGGCTGAACCCGGGCGCGGACAACCTGGATTTCGAGGGCTCGCAGGACCAGCGCAACTGGAATGCCTGGAAGGGCATCGCGCCGGCCGCCTGAGCGCTCGCATCACAGATAAGGAGACAACCATGCCCGTCGTATCCATTGGCGACTACATCTTCACGCCCGCCGATCGCGAAGATGCGTTCCACGGCAACCGCCTGCTCTATATCGGCTGGGACGGCCACTTGCTGTTCTGCGCCCCGCATTGCTTCCCGTTCGCGCCGTCGATGCCGCTGCGCGACGTGGTGGAGCAGGTGCTGCCCGGCGTCTACGGCTATCACCCCGACTTTGCCCGCATCGACTGGGGCCAGGTGCAGTGGCTGCGCGGCGGCCAGCCCTGGCAGCCCGACCTGGACCGCACGCTGGAGCAGAACGGACTGGGGCACAAGGATGTGATCCGCTTCCGCACCCCGAGGCTGGACGGCATCGGCGGCAGCGGCAGCTGAGGCGCCACGGTTCGTACGCAAGGAGACCGAGATGTATTCGCTGACGATTGAACCGATCGGCCAGACCATTCCCATCGCGCCGGGACAGACCGTGCTTGACGCCTGCCTGCGCAACGGCGTGTGGCTGCCGCACGCGTGCTGCCACGGGCTGTGCGCAACTTGCAAGGTGCAGGTGGTGGACGGCGAGGTCGAGCAGGGCGAGGCCTCCGGCTTCGCGCTGATGGATTTCGAGCGCGACAACGGCCAGTGCCTGGCCTGCTGCGCGACCGCGCAGTCAGACCTGGTGATCGAGGCCGATATCGAGGAAGACGCCGATGCGCTGGGCCTGCCGCTGGCCGACTATCGCGCCGAAGTGGTCGAGACGCGCGCGCTGACCCCCACCATCCTGGGCATCTGGCTGCGCGTCAGGGACGGCCGGCGCGCGGCCTTCCAGGCCGGGCAGTATGTCAACCTGCAGGTGCCGGGCTGCGACCAGCCGCGCGCCTTCTCGCTGGCCAACGCGCCCGGGGACGAGCTGGTCGAGCTGCACGTGCGGCGCGTGCCCGACGGGCAGGCCACCGGCTACCTGCACGAACGGCTGGCGGTCGGCGACGAACTGTCATTCTCCGCGCCCTATGGCCGCTTCTTCGTGCGCAAGTCGGCGCAGGTGCCGATGCTGTTCCTGGCGGGCGGCTCCGGACTGTCCAGCCCGCGCGCGATGATCCTGGACCTGCTGGCCGCCGGCGAGACCCTGCCGATCACGCTGGTGCAGGGCGCGCGCAACCGCGCCGAGCTGTACTACGACGACGAATTCCATGCGCTGGCCCAGGCCCATCCCAACTTCCGCTATGTGCCGGCGCTGTCCGACGAACCCGCCGGCAGCGGCTGGCGCGGCGCGCGCGGTTACGTCCACGACGTGCTGCACCAGCTCTACGCACATGACGGCAGCGCCGACTTCCGCGGGCACAAGGCCTACCTGTGCGGGCCGCCGCCGATGATCGAGGCCTGCATCCGCACGCTGATGCAGGGCCGGCTGTTCGAGGCGGATATCCACACCGAGAAGTTCCTGTCGGCGGCCGACGCGCAAAACAGCGCGCGCAGCCCGTTGTTCAAGATCTGAGCGGGAGGCCATGCATGCATACCGTAGAAATCGCCGGCAGCGGCCGGCGCTACGCCTGTGCGCCGGGACAGAACCTGCTGCGGGCCATGGAAGTGCTGGGCCAGCGTGGCATTCCCGCCGGCTGCCGCGGTGGCGGCTGCGGCGTGTGCAAGGTGCGTATTGAGGCCGGGCAGTACCACGTCGGCAAGATGAGCCGGGCCTGCCTGACCGAGGCCGAGCAGCGCGCGGGGCTGGTGCTGGCCTGCAAGACTTATCCGGACAGCGATATCCGGCTGCGGCCGGTGGCGCTGCTGCAGCGCTGCCTGGAGCGGCATGCCGGCCGGCGCGAATCCGCGTGACCGGGCAGTGAACCCATATACAAGGAGACAGAAATGGCATTGACAGGCGTATTGCGCCCGGGGCATGTGGCCCTGCGCGTGCTGGAGCTGGAACCGGCGCTGAAGCACTATACCGAGGTGCTCGGCTTGATCGAAACCGCGCGCGATGCCCAGGGCCGCGTGTTCCTGAAGGCCTGGGACGAGCATGACCACCACAGCGTGGTGCTGCGCGAGGCCGACAGCCCGGGCATGGACTACATGGGTTTTCGCGTCGACAGCGGCCACACGCTGGAGCGGCTGGCGCGGGAGGTCGAGCAATCCGGGCTGGCCACCGCTTGCCAGTGGATCCCCGCCGGCGAGCACCCGCACACCGGCGTGCGCTTCCGCTTCACCATCCCGACCGGCCATGCGATCGAGCTGTTCGCGGACAAGGACAAGCCCGGCTGCAGGACCGGCGACATCAATCCCGATCCCTGGCCGGATGACCTGCGTGGCATGGCGCCGAGCCGCTTCGACCATTGCCTGCTGTATGGCGATGATGTCGACGGCACCGTCAAGCTGTTCCGCGAGGTGCTTGGCTTCTCGCTGGCGGAGCAGGTGGTGGCGGGGCCGGATGGCGAGACGCTGATCGGCGCCTTCCTGACCTGCTCGAACAAGGCGCACGACATCGCGTTTATCCGCCACCCGGAGAAGAACCGCTTCCACCATGCCTCGTTCCTGCTCGACAACTGGGGCGAGGTGCTGAAGGCGGCCGACATCATTTCCAAGAAGGACGTCTCGCTCGATATCGGCCCCACCCGCCATGGCATCACGCGCGGCGCGACGATCTACTTCTTCGACCCCTCCGGCAACCGCAACGAGGTCTTCTCCGGCGGCTATATCCACTATCCGGACAAGCCCACCATCACCTGGACCGACAACGAGCTGGGGCGCGCGATCTTCTATCACGACAGGAAACTGAACGAAGCGTTTTTGAATGTGCTGACCTGACTGCCATCGCTCGCCATTCTGCGGGTTTTCTCCCCTCTCCCGCTTGCGGGAGAGGGAGCAACCAATCGGCAAGCCAACAGTCCGGCAAGTAACAGCCCCAACGAGAACCAACATGAAACACTTCAAAAACTTCATCAACGGCGAGTGGGTCGGGACCGCACGCACGTTCGAGAACCGCAACCCCGCCGACAACACCGTGATCGGCCACGTCCACGAAGCCGGCCAGGCCGAGGTCGACGCCGCGGTGCAGGCCGCGCGCAATGCGCTGCACGGCCCCTGGGGCCGCATGACCGTGGCGCAGCGGGTCGAGTTGCTGCATGCGGTGGCAGACGGCATCAACCGGCGCTTCGATGAATTCGTGCAGGCCGAAATCGCCGATACCGGCAAGCCCTTCGGCCTGGCCAGCCATCTCGACATCCCGCGCGGCGCGGCCAACTTCAAGATCTTTGCCGACCTGATCCGCAACGTGCCGACCGAGAGCTTTGCCATGGATACCCCGGACGGCGGCAAGGCCATCAATTACGCGGTGCGCAGCCCGCGCGGGGTGATCGGCGTGGTGTGCCCGTGGAACCTGCCGCTGCTGCTGATGACGTGGAAGGTCGGACCGGCACTGGCCTGCGGCAACACCGTGGTGGTCAAGCCGTCGGAGGAAACCCCGGCCACCGCGACGCTGCTGGGCGAGGTGATGAACGAGGCCGGCGTGCCGCCGGGTGTCTACAACGTCGTGCATGGCTTTGGCCCGGACTCTGCCGGGGCGTTCCTGACCGCGCATCCGCAGGTCAACGGCATCACCTTCACCGGCGAAACCCGCACGGGCGAGGCCATCATGAAGGCCGCGGCCAACGGCGTGCGGCCGGTGTCGTTCGAACTGGGCGGCAAGAACGCCGGCATCGTGTTTGCCGATGCCGACTTCGACCAGGCCGTGGCCGGCATCGCGCGCTCGGCCTTCGAGAACAGCGGCCAGGTCTGCCTGGGCACCGAGCGCGTCTACGTGCAGCGGCCGCTCTTCGAGCGTTTTGTCGCCGCACTGAAGGCGAAGGCGGAAGGCCTGAAGCTGGGGTGGCCCACCGAGCCCGGCGTAAACATGGGGCCGCTGGTGTCGCATGAGCACCGCGACAAGGTGCTGGCCTACTACCGCAAGGCCGCCGAGGCCGGCGCCACGGTGGTCACGGGCGGCGGCGTGCCGCAGATGCCGGGCGCGCTCGCCGAAGGCGCGTGGGTGCAGCCCACCATCTGGACCGGGCTGCCCGAAAGCGCCGCAGTGATCCGCGAGGAGATCTTCGGGCCGTGCTGCCACATCGCCCCGTTCGACACCGAAGCGGAAGTGATCGCGCTGGCCAACGACACCCCGTACGGCCTGGCCGCCACGGTCTGGACCGGCGACCTCGGCACCGCGCACCGCATGGGCAGCGCGCTGGACGTCGGCATTTGCTGGATCAATGCCTGGTTCCTGCGCGACCTGCGTACCGCCTTTGGCGGAGCCAAACAGTCGGGCATCGGCCGCGAGGGCGGTGTCCATTCGCTCGAGTTCTATACCGAGCTGCGCAATGTCTGCGTCCGCCTGTGAGGTGCCATCATGCATAGCGAACTTATCCTCGAGCTCGGCGCCGGCCTGCACCAGGCCCTTGCCACGCGCCGCCCGCTGGCGCCACTGACTGAATCCTGGCCGGACCTGACCATCGACGATGCCTACCGCATCCAGCTGGCGATGGTGCAGCACCGGCTCGACGCCGGGGAACGTGTGGTCGGCAAGAAGATCGGCGTGACCAGCCGCGTGGTGATGGACATGCTGGACGTGCGCCAGCCCGATTTTGGTCACCTGCTGTCGGGCATGGTCCATGCCGACGGCGCGGCGATTCCCGCCGCTACGCTGATTGCGCCCAAGGCAGAAGGCGAGATTGCCTTCGTGCTGAAGGAAGACCTGCAAGGGCCCGGCGTGACCAATGCCGACGTGCTGCGCGCCACCGCGTGGGTGCTGCCGTGCTTCGAGATCGTCGATTCGCGCATCCGCGACTGGAACATCCGGATCCAGGACACCGTGGCGGACAACGCCTCGTCAGGCGTGTTCGTGCTGGGCGATGCCGCCGTGGATCCGCGCAACGTGGACCTGGCCACGGTCGGCATGACGCTGGAGAAGAACGGCGAGATCGTCGCCACCGGCGCCGGCGCGGCCGCGCTGGGGCATCCCGTCAATGCGGTGACGTGGCTGGCCAATACGCTGGGGCGTCTGGGCATCGGGCTGAAGCGCGGTGAAGTGATCTTGTCCGGATCGCTGGCTGCGATGGTGCCGGTGGGCGCCGGCGACCAGCTGCGCATCAGCCTGGGCGGCATCGGCTCGGCCGGGGTGCGCTTTGTCTGACCGCCCTCCAATCATCAATCCCGCGGAAAACAAGCCATGAACCTGACAGCAGACACCATTGCCCATCTCGCCGAACACCTGGAGAACGCGGAGCTGAGGCGCGAAGCCGTGCGCAAGATTACCGACGAGTACCCGGAGATGGACTGGGACGACGCCTACGCCATCCAGGATGCCATTCGCGCGCGCAAGGCCGCGCGCGGCACCCGCATTGCCGGGCTCAAGATGGGCCTGACCTCGTTCGCCAAGATGCGCCAGATGGGCGTGAGCGAGCCGGTGTACGGCTTTCTCACCGACTACGGCGCTTGCATGGACGGCGCCGCCATCGATACCGGCACGCTGATCCATCCCAAGGTCGAGGCCGAGATCGCCTTCGTGCTGAAGGCGCCGCTCAAGGGGCCGGGCTGCCATATCGGCGACGTGCTGGCCGCGACCGACTTCGTGGTGCCGGCGGTAGAGGTGATCGACTCGCGCTACGAGAACTTCCGCTTCGACCTGAAGAGCGTGATCGCCGACAACACCTCGTCGGCACGCTTCGTGGTGGGCGGCACGCACCGCGGCACCGATGGGCTGGACCTTAAGAACCTGGGCGTGGTGCTGGAGAAGAACGGCGAGGTGGTGGCCACCGCCGCCGGCGCGGCGGTGCTGGGGCACCCGGCCAACAGCGTCGCCATGCTCGCCAACATGCTCGGCGCGCGCGGGCGCGAACTGCCGGCCGGCACCTTCATCATGACCGGCGGCGTCACCGAGGCCATCGCGGTGGCAGCCGGCGACAGCATCACCGTGCGCTACCAGCACCTGGGCACCGTGTCGATGCGCTTCACCTGAACCTGCCAAGGAGACACAACATGCCGATCATGCAGGTCTTCCTGATCGAAGGCCGTACCGAAGAACAGAAGGCGCGCCTGATCCGCGCACTGACCGACGCCGCGGTCGAGGCAGTGGGCGCGCCGGTGGAAACCGTGCGCGTGATGATCACCGAGGTGCCGAAGACGCAGTTCGGCATCGGCGGCAAGACGGCCAGGGAACTGGGCCGCTGACGCGGCGTCCAGAGCAACCAGACATAGCGAACAGGAAGGGACATGGACATGAAAGCAAGCGGCCGCCACAAGGTGGCCATCATCGGCTCCGGCAATATCGGCACCGACCTGATGATCAAGGTGATGCGGCACGGCCGCCACCTGGAAATGGGGGCGATGGTGGGCATCGATGCCGCGTCGGACGGGCTGGCCCGCGCCGCGCGACTGGGCGTGCCGACGACGGCTGCAGGCATCGACGGACTGGTCGGCATGGCGGGCTTCGACGAGATCCGCATCGCCTTCGATGCCACCTCCGCCGGCGCCCACGCGCATCACAATCGCGTGCTGCAGCAGCACGGCGTGCGCGTGGTCGACCTGACACCTGCGTCGATCGGTCCTTACGTGGTGCCCGTGGTCAACCTGGACCAGCACCTGGACGCACCCAACATCAATATGGTCACCTGCGGCGGGCAGGCCACCATTCCCATGGTGGCGGCGGTGTCGCGCGTGGCCAGGGTGCATTACGCCGAGATCGTGGCGTCGATCTCCAGCAAGTCGGCCGGACCCGGCACGCGCGCCAATATCGACGAGTTCACGGAAACCACCAGCCAGGCGCTGTGCTCCGTGGGCGGCGCCGCGCGTGGCAAGGCCATCATCGTGCTGAACCCGGCGGAGCCACCGCTGATGATGCGCGACACGGTCTTCACCTTGTCGGAGGACGGCGATGAAGCGCAGATTGCCGCAAGCGTCGAAGCCATGGCGCAGGCGGTGCAGGCCTATGTGCCGGGCTACCGGCTCAAGCAGCGCGTTCAGTTCGAGCGCATTGCTGCGTCGGCGCCGCTGAACATCCCCGGACTGGGGCCGATGCACGGGCTCAAGACCTCGATCTTCCTGGAGGTGGAGGGCGCCGCACATTACCTGCCGGCCTACGCCGGCAACCTCGACATCATGACCAGCGCCGCGCTGGCCTGCGCCGAGCGCCTGGCCGAAACCCGGCTGTCCGCATGAGCGCGACACCGCGCCACGAACGCATCCAAAGCAGGGAGACCAACATGACCGCACAACCTACCAGGAAGCTCTATATCTCCGACGTGACGCTGCGCGACGGCAGCCACGCGATCCGCCACCAGTACAGCCTGGAACACGTGCGCCGCATTGCCGCGGCACTCGACGCGGCCCGCGTCGATTCGATCGAAGTGGCGCACGGCGACGGGCTGTCGGGCTCCAGCTTCAACTACGGCTTCGGCGCGCACACCGACCTGGAATGGATTGCGGCCGTGGCGGAAACCGTGCGCCATGCCCGCGTGGCCACGCTGCTGTTGCCCGGCGTGGGCACCGTGCATGACCTGCGCGCCGCCTACGACGCCGGCGCGCGCGTGGTGCGCGTGGCCACGCACTGCACCGAGGCCGACGTTTCGCGCCAGCATATCGAATACGCGCGCGAACTTGACATGGATACCGTCGGCTTCCTGATGATGAGCCACATGACTGCGCCCGCGGCGCTGGCGCAGCAGGCGAAGCTGATGGAAAGCTACGGCGCCCAGTGCGTGTATGTGGTCGATTCCGGCGGCGCGCTGGGCATGCAGGACGTGCGCGAGCGCTTTCGCGCCTTCAAGGATGTGCTGCGGCCGGAAACCCAGACCGGCATGCATGCCCACCACAACCTGAGCCTGGGCGTGGCCAACTCGATTGTCGCGGTGGAGGAAGGCTGCGACCGCATCGATGCCAGCCTGGCGGGCATGGGCGCCGGCGCCGGCAACGCGCCGCTGGAGGTCTTTATCGCCGCCGCCGAACGCCTGGGCTGGCAGCACGGCTGCGACCTCTACACCCTGATGGATGCCGCCGACGACATCGTACGCCCGCTACAGGACCGACCGGTCCGCGTCGACCGCGAGACCCTGGCGCTGGGCTACGCTGGGGTCTATTCCAGCTTCCTGCGCCATGCCGAAGCCGCCGCGGCGCGCTACGGGCTGGGCACGGTCGACATCCTGGTCGAGCTGGGCAAGCGGCGCATGGTGGGCGGGCAGGAGGACATGATCGTGGATGTGGCGCTGGACCTGCTGGCGCGGCGCGATATGCCGGCCATCGCGAGTGGCGCCGGAGTGTGAGCTGCGGCGCACCCCTTTTCGCTTCCGCGCGCCACTTGCACCCGTCCCCCACTCTTGTGGGGAACAGTTCACCGGCTCGCTACCGTTAGCCCCCGCAACAAAGAGCACGGATGCCAGCCAGCGCCATGCGCGCTGGCGATGCCGCATACCGTGCCGACCGGCAGGAACGGGCGCGCAGTGGCATGCCGAAGTCGGGCATGCAACAGGGTTAGAACCATAACAACGGAAGCGCATACGTCTTCTTGGACGGTAAGGGGAGTGATCATGAGTGTTTTCAGGAGTCTGTCTATCCGCACGCGGCTGCTGGCCGGGTTCGGCACGCTGGCGGGCGTGGTGCTGGTGGTGTCGGCGTATTCGCTGCATGCACTTGGCGAGGCGACGGCGGGTTTCAACGACTATCTGAACGGTTTGAACGCGCGTGCCGACATGGCGGCGCAGGTGCGTAACGCAGTCGACCGGCGTGCCATTGCGGCGCGCAACCTGGTGCTGGTGACGGATGCGGCGGAGCTGGAGCGCGAGAAGGCCGATGCCCTGCGCGCGCACGAAGACGTGCAGACCCGGCTGGCGCGGCTCGGCGAGATGGTGCGCCAGCCTGGCGTCAGCGACGAGGCGCGCAAGCTGGTGGAGGAGGTCGCCAGGGTCGAAGCGCAGTATGGTCCGGTTGCCACCGGCATTGTCGGGCTGGCGGTCGAGCGCAAGATCGAGGAAGCCATCGGCCGGATCGACAAGCAATGCCGTCCGTTGCTGGCGGCGCTGATCAAGTCGACCGATGCCTACGCCGAGTTCACCAAGGCCCGCCAGAAGGAGATGGAGCGCCGGCTCGAGGCGGACTACGAGCGCCAGCGCAACCTGCTGATCCTGATCTCGCTGGTGTCCGCGGTGATTGCGCTGGCCGGCGGCGTGCTGATCACGCGCGCCATCACGCGCCCGATCCAGCAAGCGGTCGAGGTGGCCGGCACCGTTGCCGGCGGCGACCTGGGTGCGCGCATCGAAGTGGACCGCGATGACGAGACCGGCCGGCTGCTGGCGGCATTGCGCGACATGAACGAACGGCTGACGGCCACCGTTACCCGGGTGCGCGCGAGCAGCGGCAATATCGCCATCAGCACCAGCGAGATCGCCCGCGGCAACGCCGACCTGAGCAGCCGCACCGAGGAGCAGGCGGCTTCGCTCGAGCAGACCGCGGCGAGCATGGAGGAACTGACCGAGACCGTGCGCCAGAACACCGAGAATGCGCGCCAGGCCAGCGAACTCGCGCGCAGCGCCGCCGACGTGGCGCAACGCGGCAGCACCACGGTGCAGCGCGTGGTCGGCACGATGCAGGACATCAGCGCCAGTTCGGACAAGATCGCGGAGATCACCGGCATCATCGAAGGCATTGCGTTCCAGACCAATATCCTGGCGCTGAACGCAGCGGTGGAAGCGGCGCGCGCGGGCGAGCAGGGCCGCGGCTTTGCCGTGGTGGCGAGCGAGGTGCGCGGGCTGGCCCAGCGTTCGTCCAGCGCGGCCAAGGAGATCAAGGAACTGATCGAGGCGTCGGGGCGGCAGGTGCAGGATGGTTCGTCGCTGGCCAGCGAGGCGGGCCAGACCATGGCCGAGGTGACCCAGGCAGTGGCGCGCGTGACCGGCATCGTCGAGGAGATCGCAACCGCGTCGGCCGAGCAGACCCGCGGCATCGAGCAGGTCAACCAGGCCATCGTGCAGATCGACCAGGTCACGCAGCAGAATGCGTCGCTGGTGAGCGAGGCGGCCAATGCCTCGCGCGCGCTGGAAGAGCAGGGTCGCGAACTGAGCGAGGTGGTGGCGTTCTTCCGCCTGCCGGGTGAGGGTGGTGGCCGTGTCGAGGCGCCCGTTTTGGCACGGCGTGCGGTGGGTGCCATGGCGACGGCGTAGCGCCGCCGTACTCCCTCTCCCTCTGGGAGGGCGCAAACCGGCGAATGCATCGGCGGCGCGGGGCGGGTAGACTTGCCTGTCCCACTTCCCTTACATCGCCACCGCCATGCCAAGCCTGCCGATCTCCTTCGACGACGTTGCCGCCGCGCACGAGCGCATCCGCGCGGCCGCCCATCGCACCCCGGTGCTGACCTCCGCCACCGCCGATGCGGCCACGGGCGCGCAGCTGTTCTTCAAGTGCGAGAACTTCCAGCGCATCGGCGCCTTCAAGTTCCGCGGCGCCTACAACGCCATTGCCCAGTTCACGCCGCAGCAGAAGGCGGGCGGGGTGCTGGCGTTTTCTTCCGGCAACCACGCGCAGGCGATCGCGCTGTCGGCGCGCCTGCTGGGCGTGCAGGCGGTGATCGTGATGCCGCAGGACGCCCCCGCGATCAAGATCGAGGCCACGCGCGGCTATGGCGCCGAGGTGGTGCTGTACGACCGCTACAAAGACGACCGCGAGGCGCTGGGCCGGCGCATCGCGGGCGAGCGCGGCATGACGCTGATCCCGCCTTACGACCACCCGCACGTGATGGCCGGGCAAGGCACCGCGGCCAAGGAACTGTTCGAGGAAACCGGTCCGCTCGACATGCTGGTGGTGTGCCTGGGCGGCGGCGGCCTGCTGTCCGGCTGCGCGGTGGCGGCACAGGCGATGTCGCCCGGCTGCGCGGTGTACGGCGTCGAGCCCGAGGCCGGCAACGACGGCCAGCGCAGCCTGCGCAGCGGCGAGATCGTCCGCATCGACACCCCGCGCACCATTGCCGATGGCGCGCAGACGCCGTACCTTGGCAACCACACCTTCGCCGTGATCCGCGAGCTGGTGACCGATATCGCCACGGTGTCGGACGCCGAACTGGTCGAGACTATGAAGTTCTTCGCCGGCCGCATGAAGATCGTCGCCGAGCCCACCGGCTGCCTGGCCGCGGCCGCGGTGCTGCATGGCAAGCTCGATGTGAAGGGCAAGCGCGTGGGGATTATCGTGTCAGGCGGGAATGTCGACCTTCGCGCCTTCGCGGGCTTTGTCGGCTAAGGCGGGCGGCGCTCAGCTTTTTGCCGCCATGCTCGCGTCAACGGCTTGCCTGACGAAGGCCCTGACCGCGGGGGACATCTCGCGCCGGCGGTAGGCCAGCGCGAGATGGACCGCCAGGCCGAAATCCGCAACCGGTTTGTAGAAGACCCCAGGCTGCGAGAAGTTCTGCATCGACTCCGGCACGATCGCGACCCCGTACCCGGCGGAGGCGAGGCTGGCGGCCGAAATGAAGTCCTGCACGCGATACTCGAGCCGTGGCGTAAAGCCTCCCGCCTTTCCCAGCGCGGTCAAGGCGAAGCCGAACCCTTCCTCGTCGGCAAACTGCGGGATGATGAACGGCTGGTCGGCAAGCTCCCGGGCCGCGACCGGTCCGCGTCTCGCCAGCGCGTGGTGGCTTGCCATCGCCATCAGCAAGCGCTCGGTTTGCACAATCTTCGTCACGATTCCTGCCGGACCTAGTCGCCGTGGCCTGACGATGCCCACGTCGATCCGGCCATCGTTGAGCGCGTCGAGCTGGCGTGGCGTCTCCATGGGGACGACCTCGACCCGGACCAGCTCATGGTGCTTGCGGAAGTCACCCAACATCCTCGACAACAGACCGGTGCTGACGCCCGAGGCGACGTAGCCAATGCGGATAACGCCGGCAAGTCCTCTGGCAGCCAGCCGGCCGACCTGGTCGGCGCGCGCTATGTGGCGCAATGCGGCTTCCGCTTCCGCGTAGAACAGCCGCCCGGCGTCGGTCAGCGTGACCGGCTTGCGCTTGTTGCGGTTCAGCAGCGTCACGCCAAGGTCTTTCTCCAGCCGCTGGATCTGGGTGCTCAGGCCTGACTGTGCAACCCCCAGGCGATCCGCTGCCTTCGCAAAGTGAAGTTCCTCCGCTACCGCGAGGAAGCACTGCAGTTGCCGGACATCGAGCATCGTTTAATCACAAAAGCAGAACAAAGATTACTCCATGCTAGCTGGAACGTATCAAAGATTCCAGATGAAATGACGCCATCGACTAGCCAAGAGGCATGACAGGAGACCGCAAATGAATGAGCTTTGGCACCCGCAATTGGGCGAGTCCGAATCGAGGTGGCAACAACAGGCGCAAGCCTTGACCGCGCAAGCCTTTGCGCCGCTGGCCGAGGCAATCGACCGGGACCAACGCTATCCGGTCGAGCATCTGCCCAGGCTGCTCGAGGCGAAGATCTCCGGCATGTTCGTGCCGAAGGCATATGGCGGCGAAGGTGCATCGCTGACGGCCGTGGTCGCCGTGGTCGAAGCCGTGGCACAGGGTTGCGCGTCGACGTCGGCGATCCTGGCGGCGCTGGCGCTGGGCGCGTTTCCGATTCTGCTGGCCGGCAGTGAAGCCCAGAAGCAGGCGCTGCTTGGGGGACTGGCCCGGCGCGGTGAGGCGGTGAACTTTGCCCTGAGCGAACGCGAAGCAGGTTCCGACCCGTCGGCCATCCAGGCGACGGCGGTGCGCGAGGGCGACGGCTGGCGCATCCGCGGCGAGAAGTGCTGGCTGGGCAACGGTGGCCACTCGCAGCATTTCATCGTTTTTGCCCGCACCGGCGACATGGCCGCGCGCAAGGCGATCTCGGCATTCGTGGTGCCGCGCGATACCGAGGGTCTTGTCGTCGATTTCTATGAAGACAAGATGGGCATCCGCGGCACCACGACGACCAACCTCAGGCTCGACGTCTGGGTGCCGGCAGACAGCATCGTTGGCGCCGAAGGCGATGGCCTGAAACTGGCCCTGGCAACGCTTACCGTCGGCCGGGTGGTGGTGGCGGCCCAGGCCAACGGCATTGCCCTGTGTGCGTACGACGCGGCGCGGCGCTACGCGGTGACCCGCAAGACCTTTGGCCACACGCTGATCGACCATCAGGGCGTTGGCTTCAAGCTGGCCGATGCGGCCATGCACCTGTCGGCGGCGCGCATGTTCACGTACGAAGCTGCTCGCGCCTATGACGAGGGCAAGGACATCGGAACGCTCGGCGCGATGGCCAAGCTCTATGCCAGCGAAGCGTCCCATGATGTCGTGGACGACGCGGTGCAGATCCTGGGTGGCCGGGGCTACGTCAAGCCGAACGTCGTGGAGCGATGCTATCGCGACCAGCGCATTGTCGAGATCTATGAAGGCACGTCGGAGATCCAGCGCATCGTGCTTGCACGCGCCGTCAGGAAGGGCGCGCTCGCCGATATCGAGGCCGCGCAATGACGCACACCAAATCAACGGATGCCGGCATGCCGAACCCGGAACCATACCAGCCGCAGGCAGGCTGGCGCGCCGTCGCCGGGCTCTACCACGCCTTCTTCACCGGAATCGTGCTGTCGACCGTGACCCGCAAGGGCACGCCGGCGGCGGCGGAACTGGTCTACGAGATCTTCTGCCGTCAGCGCCGCGAGCGTTTTCTTGCGGGACTGCGCAAGCTTGGCATCGACGGATTGCCGCCAGCCGTGGCGGCGGCCCAGTATCACTACCTGTCCAACCATATCGGTGGCGTCGCGGTGCAGTACATGCACGAGAGCGAGCGGAAGGCGTGGATCCGCTACAACGCCCCGCGCTGGATCTGGTCCGGCACGGCGCTTTGCGGCATTCCTTCCGAAGTCTCGCGCGCGATGCTGGCGGGCTGGCATGCCCAGAACGGCGTGACCCTTGGCAATCCGCGCCTGGGCTTTGTCTGCACCAAGCAGGCGGCAGACGGGCAATCCGGTCTGGAAGGCTATTACTACGAATACGACCACGACCTCGAGCCCCATGAGCGGCTGCGCTTTGCGCGCAATGAAGAGGCGCCGGACTTTGATGCTGCCGCGGCCCCGACCCTGCCTACCGACACCTGGCCGCAGGCACGGCTCGACAAGGCCAAGCGCAACTATGCGATGGAATACGTCCGCACCGCGCTGCCCGTTGCCGTGAACCTGTGGGGCCCGCATGAAGCGGAGCGGCTGCTGCGCCTGACCGCGAAGATGATCGGCATGCAGTTCTATCACGAGACCGCTGCACAGCTCGGCACGCCGGTCGACAGATCCGCTGCCAGCTTCGCCAGGTTCATGGAGATGCTGGCGCGGGCGCAGGATGACGCATGCGAGATCGGCGGCTTCGGCACCCAGGTCTACCAACGCGGCTGGACGCTGATGGATTCGGTAGCCGACGCCCATCCCTGCGTGGCCGACGCATGGTGCGGCCTGTTCGAAGGCGCGCTGGCAGCGCACAACCATCGGCTGACCCTGAAAACCAGCTGGAGCAGGGGAAACAGGGGGCACAAGGACGGCTATGCCTTTGAGTGGACGATCGAAGGAGACTGAGATGGCCGATGCAAGCAATGCTGAAGTCCCCCAGGGGGCGCTGTCCGGGCTGCGCGTCGTCGATGCATCGCGCGTGCTGGCGGGCCCGTTCTGCGGCCAGATCCTCGGCGACCACGGCGCTGACGTGATCAAGATCGAAGCGCCGGAAGGCGATGAGTGCAGGGGCTTCGGCCCGCCTTTCGTGGACGGCGCATCCGCCTACTTCCGCGCCGTCAACCGCAACAAGCGCAGCATGATCCTCGACCTGAATCGCGAGGCCGACAGGGAGACCTTCTGGCAGCTGCTGGAGACCGCGGACGTGCTGATCGAGAACTTCAAGGCGAGCACGCTGAGGACCTGGGGCATCGACAATCCGTCCCGCATGACGGAGCGTTTCCCGCGGCTCATCCACTGCCGGATCACCGGCTTTGGCGATGACGGTCCGCTGGGGCAGCTGCCTGGCTACGATGCGGCAGTGCAAGCCATGGCCGGCCTGCTTAGCATCAACGGCGAGCCCGGAGGCAATCCCATTCGCCTTGGCGTGCCGGTGGTGGATCTGACCACCGGCATGAATGCCGCCATGGCGGTGCTGCTGGCTTTGAATGCGCGCAACCAGACCGGTCGCGGCCAGCTGGCCGATGTGAGCCTGTACGACTCCGCGGTATCGGTCGCCCATCCGTTCCTGACCAATTTCCTGGCCTCCGGGGTGACGCCGAAGCCGACCGGAAACAGTCATCCCAATATCGTTCCGTACGACATCTTCCAGACCGCGACCTGCCCGCTGTTCGTCGCGGTGGCCAATGACCGCCTGTTCGGAAAGCTGTGCCAGGCATTGGGTGCCGGCCACCTGCCGGATGACGAGCGCTTTGCCACCAATCGCCAGCGAGTGGCCCATCGCGACGCGCTGACTGCCGAGTTGTCCAGAGCCTTTGCCGCGGTGGACGGTGAATCCTTCGGCAAGGCGCTGCTGGCACAGAACGTCCCTGCGGCTCCCATCCTGAGCATCGCCGATGTTGCCGCGGCCCCCCACACCTTGCACCGGCAGATGGTAGTCCGGCAAGGCGACTACATCGGTCCCGGCGTTCCGATCAAGCTGAGCGGGACGCCGGCGTCGATCCGGACCGGTCCGCCGGCACTGGGTAGCTTGAAGGGAGTAGCCGGCGCGGCGACCGCCGTCTGGAAGAAGTGAGTCGTCAGCAAGCACAGAACAATGACAGGAGACAGAAATGAAGCACATCGTTCAGGCGGTCTTTTTCAGTACCGCGCTGTTGGCCAATGCAGCGGTCTTCGCGGCGGACACATATCCGGGCAACAAGCCCATCAAGATTGTCGCGGCGTTCTCGGCAGGCAGTGCCACCGACACCAGCGCGCGCATTCTCGCGGAAGAGCTGCGCAAGGACCTGGGGACAACCGTAGTCGTTGAGAACCGCCCCGGTGCCCAGGGTGTCATCGGTACCGAATACGCGGTCAAGTCACCAAAGGACGGCTACACGCTGACCATCTCCAGCAGCTCCATCAATTCGATCAATCCCGGGCTGATCAAGGACCTTCCGTACGACGCGACGCGAGATTTCACCCACATTGCGCGCCTCACCACCATGCCGGCATTGCTGCTGGTTCGCAACGACAGCGATATCAAGACCGTGGCGCAGCTTGTGGAGCGCGGCAAGAACGGCAAGCTGAACTTTGGCTATGGCTCGCCGGGCGGCCAGGTTGCGGCGGAAGCGTTCAACCGGATTGCCGGCATCCAGGCCGTCGGCGTTTCCTACAAGAGCCAGCCGCCGGCGCTGACTGATCTGGCCGGCGGACAGATCGACTATGTCGTCGGCGACCTGTCGGTCGCAACGGCGCTGATGAGGGGAGGGAAGATCCGTGCGCTTGCCGTCAGCACGGAACATCGCCTGCCGGAGTGGAAGAACGTCCCCACGTTTGCGGAAGCGGGCTTCAAGTCCTACGACCTGGTGTTCTGGGTCGGGCTTGCCGGACCGGCAGGGATGCCGCCGGAAGTCGTGCAGCGCCTGAATGCGTCGGTCAACAAGGCGCTGGCCAGGCCTGAGGTGCGCGAGCGCTTCTTAGGCATGGGCATGGAGGTCGCGCCGAACGGGGTCGAGGCGCAGCAACAATTTGTGCGCGCGCAGTTGCAAAGCTGGGCGGCGCGGATGAAGGAGGCGAATATCAAGCCGGAGTGAAGATGTGGAAGGAGGGCACTGCGCCGTGGGGCGATGAGGTCGCGGCAACTTGACCGTGCCCGGGGGAATCCTTGCCCGACCCAGCCCTCTAAGCTCCAGACATCATGACTGGAGCCTGGACGAACATGGCAGGTAAGACCCAATACGACGTCCTCGACACCGGCGCCGGCAAGCCGGTCAAGCTGTGGACGCGCGGCGTGCCGGTGGAGGGCGCCGCGCGCGAGCAACTGGTGAATACGGCCCGGATGCCGTTCATCTTCCGCCATCTGGCGGTGATGCCGGACGTACATCTGGGCAAGGGGTCGACGATCGGCTCGGTGATTCCGACCGTCGGCGCCGTCATTCCCGCTGCGGTAGGCGTCGATATCGGCTGCGGCATGATGGCGGTAAAGACCTCGCTGACCGCCTCCGACCTGCCCGACAACCTGGGCCAGCTGCGCAGCGCGATCGAGCATGCCGTGCCGCATGGCCGCAGCGCGCAGGGCGGGCGGCGCGACCAGGGCGCGTGGGGCAACGCGCCGGCGCACGTCGATGCCGCCTGGGCCGAGATGGCGCCGGGCTTTCGCCGCATCACCGACAAATACCCGCACCTGGCGCGCGCCAACCATCGCAATCACCTTGGCACGCTGGGCACCGGCAACCACTTTATCGAGGTGTGCCTGGACGAGTCGCAGTCGGTCTGGTTCATGCTGCACAGCGGCTCGCGCGGCATCGGCAATGCGATCGGCACCACCTTC
Organism: Cupriavidus nantongensis; assembly: GCF_001598055.1. NCBI lineage: Bacteria > Pseudomonadati > Pseudomonadota > Betaproteobacteria > Burkholderiales > Burkholderiaceae > Cupriavidus > Cupriavidus nantongensis. Next base: position 325,786 of record NZ_CP014845.1, read on the forward strand.
ATCACGCTGGCGCAGCAGGACATGCGCCAGCACCTGGCCAACCTGCCGGACCGCGACCTGGCTTACCTGGTGGAAGGCTCCTCGCACTACGAGGACTACATCTACGCGGTGTCATGGGCGCAGTCCTACGCTCGCCGCAACCGCGAGCTGATGATGGAGGCGGTGCTGGCCGCGGCGCAGCGGGTGCTGCGCAAGCCGTTCCAGGCGCAGCTGGAGGCGGTGAACTGCCACCACAACTACGTGCAGAAGGAACATCACTTCGGCGCCGACGTGCTGGTCACGCGCAAGGGCGCAGTCAGCGCGCGCGCCGGCGAGCTGGGCATCATCCCGGGCTCGATGGGCGCGCGCTCGTTCATCGTGCGCGGCAAGGGCAATCCGGAGTCGTTCTGTTCCTGCAGCCACGGCGCGGGCCGCACCATGAGCCGCAGCGAGGCCAAGCGCCGCTTCACCGTGGCCGACCAGAAGCAGGCCACGCAAGGCGTGGAATGCCGCAAGGACGCCGCCGTGATCGACGAGATCCCGATGGCGTACAAGGACATCGACGCGGTGATGGCGGCGCAGTCAGACCTGGTGGAGGTGGTGCACACGCTGCGGCAGGTGGTGTGCGTGAAGGGTTGATCTTCGCCGTCACGCCAGGCGCGCTAGCGCCCGAACTGCCCCAGCACCGTCCCCACCGCCTCGAGCCCCGCCTCGATCATGTGCTGCATGTAGCTGCCCATCTGCGGCATCACCAGCATCAGCACCAGCAGCCCGCCCGACAGCGTGACCGGGAAGCCCACCGCGAAGATCGACAGTTGCGGCGAGGCGCGGTTGAGGATGCCCATGGCCAGGTTCAGGATCAGCAAGGCGGCGATCATCGGCAGCGCCAGCAGCAGGCCGGAGGCGAACACCATGCCACCGGCGCGGGCCACGGCGAAGGCGCCGCCCGCGGACAGCGGGGTGCCGCCGATGGGCAGGGTGTTGAAGCTGTCGACCAGGGCGCCGAGCATCAGCAGGTGGCCGTCGAGCGCCAGGAACAGCAGCACCGCGATCAGGTTCAGGAAGCGCGACAGCACCATGGTCTGGCCGCCGGCGGCGCGGTCGAAGAAGGACGCGAACGACAGGCCCATCTGCAGACCGATGATCTCGCCGGCCTGCTGCACGGTGGCGAACACCAGCCGCATGACGAAGCCCGTGGCCAGGCCGATGCCGACTTCATTGAGGATGATCAGCAGTCCGTCGAAGGAGTACACCGGCACCACCGGCACCTGGGCGATGGTGGGCGAGACCACCATCGCGATCATCGCCGACAGCGCGATCTTGGCGCGCCGCGGGATGGTCGATTCACCGAACAGCGGCGCGGTGCCGATCAGCGCGAGGATGCGGAAAAACGGCCACAGGAAAGCCGCGAGCCAGCCGTATAGCTGGGCTGAGGTGAACTCGATCACGGCGGCGGGTCAGCGGGCAGGCAGAGGGCGGGAGGGCAACGCCGGCGGACAGCGGCGGCTGGCGGCGGCGTGGGCGGCCGCCGTCAGTGCGCCAGCGCGGGGATGCTCTGGAACACCTCGCGCATGTAGTCGACCATCGCGTTGATCATCCACGGGCCGGCCAGCACCATGGTGGCGAACAGCGCGATCAGCTTGGGGATGAAGCTCAGCGTCATCTCGTTGATCTGGGTCGCAGCCTGGAACAGGCTGACCACCAGGCCGGCGGCCAGCGCTACCAGCAGCAGCGGGGCGGCCAGCAGCAGGGTCATCTTCATCGCCTGGGTGGCGATGGTCATTACGGTCTCTGGGGTCATGGCTCTTGCGAAGAAAAGGCTGGCGCGGGCGCCCGGCGTCAGCTCATGAAGCTCTGCGCCAGCGAGCCCAGCAGCAGTTGCCAGCCGTCGACCAGCACGAACAGCATCAGCTTGAACGGCAGCGAGATGGTGGCCGGCGGCACCATCATCATGCCCATCGCCATCAGCACGCTGGCCACCACCAGGTCGATGATCAGGAACGGGATGAAGATGGTGAAGCCGATCTGGAACGCGGTCTTCAGCTCGCTGGTGACGAAGGCCGGCACCAGGATGCTGAGCGGCACTTCCTCCGGCCCCTGCATCTCCGGCGCCTTGGCCATCTGCGCGAACATGGCCAGGTCCTTCTCGCGGGTCTGGCGCAGCATGAAGGCCTTGAGCGGCTCGGCGGCCTTGGCCGCGGCGGCCTCGAGGCTGAGCTTGTTGTCGGACAGCGGCTTGTAGGCGTCGTTGTAGACGCGGTCGAACACCGGCGCCATCACGAAGAAGGTCAGGAACAGCGACAGGCCCACCAGCACCTGGTTGGGCGGCGAGGTCGCCGTGCCGAGCGCGTTGCGCAGCAGCCCCAGCACGATGATGACGCGGGTGAAGCCGGTCATCATCAGCATCGCCGCGGGCAGGAACGACAGCGAGGTCAGCAGCACCAGTGTCTGCACCGGCAGCGACCAGATCTGGCCGCCGCCCGGTGCGGGCTTGCTGATCACGCCGGGCAGCGCCGCCTGGGCCCACGCTTGCGCGGGTATGAGCGCGGCAACGGCCAGCAGCAACGCCAGCACGGAAAGGCGGGACATCAGCAACGAGGTCGGCCCTGCGGCGCGGCCTGCGCGCGGCAGCAATTGCCACGGCGTGGCAAGCGGGTAAGTCATGATTTGAACTGGGCCTGCATCGAGCGCAGCAGCTTTTCGGCAAAGCTGCCGCCGGTGGGCGGTTGCGACGGTCCGGCGACGATGTGCGCGCCCCCGGTCTGGCCGGCGGCCGGCGAGCCTGCCGCCATGGTGTGCAGCGGCCGGATTTCGCCGGGGCTGACACCCAGCACCAGCCAGGTATCGCCGACCTCGACCAGCACCAGGCGCTGGCGTGCGCCCAGCATGGTGCTGCCGACCACCTTCATCGCGCCGCCGGTGGCGTGGCGCACCAGGCCGGCACGCCGTGCCATCCAGGCCAGGCCCAGGATCAGCGCGATGATGGCGAACAGCCCCAGCCCGGCCTGCGCCAGGCTGGCCGCGCCGCTGATGGCGGGCGCCGGCGTGCCTTCGGCGGCAATTGCGGCGCCGGGAAGCGCGGCCAGCGCAGCCAGCAGGGCGCGGGTTGCGGCTGTCATTTGTTCAGCTTCCGGATGCGTTCGGACGGCGTGATGATGTCGGTCAGGCGGATGCCGAACTTGTCGTTGACCACCACCACTTCGCCCTGCGCGATCAGGTAGCCGTTGACCAGCACATCCATCGGCTCGCCGGCCAGGCCGTCGAGTTCCACCACCGAGCCCTGCGCCAGCTGCAGCAGGTTCTTGATCGGCACCTTGGTGCGACCCAGCTCCACGGTCAGTTGCACCGGGATATCGAGGATCATCTCGATATCGTTGCGGAAGCCGCTCGGCGCTTCCTTGGCCAGCGGCGGGAAGACCGTGGCGGCGGCGGGCGTGGCGGCTGCCGCCGGCGCAGCAGCGGCGGGGATCTCGGCGGAAGTGGCGCTGGTCTGCTCGGCCAGCGCGCTGGCCCAGTCGTCCATCGGGTCGACCGGCTTGTCCTCGATGCCGTCAGTCATAATCGGTGTCCTCGGTATCCAGGTGGGAATCGCCGTCCTGGTGATTGATCATTCGTTCTACCCGCAGCGCGTACTGGCCGTTCATGGTGCCGAAGCCGCATTGCATCACGGGCACGCCGTCCACCTTGCCGAACACCTTCTCGGGCAGCTCGATCGGCAGCACGTCGCCGGCGCGCATCGCCAGCACCTCGGCCACCGTGCTCTGCAGGTGCGCGAACTCGGCCACCAGCTCGACCTCGGCCGCGCGCAGCTGCGTCGACAGTTGCGTGACCCAGCCCTTGTCGACCTCCTTCTCGTCCTGCAGCGGATTCATCAGCAGGTCCTTGAGGGGCTCGATCATCGCGTACGGCAGGCATACGTGCAGCTGGCCGCCGACGGCGCCCAGCTCGATGTGGAAGGCGGTGGTCACCACGGCCTCGTTGTGCGTGGCGACGTTGGCAAACTTGGGGTGCATCTCCGAACGGATGTACTCGGTCTCGATCGGATGCACGGTGCGCCAGGCATTGCCGTAGCTGGTCAGCGTCAGCTCCAGCATGCGCTGGATGATGCGTTGCTCGGTCTGGGTAAAGTCGCGGCCTTCCACGCGGGTGTGGAAGCGGCCGTCGCCGCCGAACAGGTTGTCGACCACCAGGAAGACCAGGTTGGGGTCGTAGACGAACAGCGCGGTGCCGCGCAGCGGCTTCAGGTGGACCAGGTTGAGGTTGGTCGGCATCGGCAGGTTGCGCGCGAAATCGCCGAACTTCTCGATCCTGACGCTGCCCACGGAGATGTCCGCGCCGCGGCGGATGAAGTTGAACAGCGCCGTGCGCAGCGAGCGCGCAAAGCGCTCGTTGATGATTTCCAGCGTATGCAGGCGGCCGCGGATGATGCGTTCCTGCGTGGCCAGGTTGTAGGGGCGTACCCCGCCATCGTCGGGCGCAGTCTCGCTGGCCTTGGGCGTATCGGCCTCGCCGGATACGCCCTTGAGCAGCTCGTCTACCTCGTCTTGCGAGAGGAACTTGTCGTAGGCCATCTAGTGTCCTGCCCCTTGTGCGGCGTTATGGATGAAACGTGCTGCCCCGGCTTGCGCTTACTGCACCACGAACGAGGTGAACAGCACGTCCAGCACCTGTTGCGCCGGCAGGCCGCTGGCAAACGGCTTGCTGATGGTGTCGCGGATGTCGTCGGCCAGCTTGCGCTTGCCGTCGACCGTGGCCAGCTCGGCCGGCTGCCGCGCAGACAGCAACAGCAGGATGCGGCTGCGTGCCTCGGGCAGGTACTGGGCCAGGCGTGCCTGGGTGGCGGCGTCAGCCACCTTCAGCGACAGCCCGGTATGCAGGAAGCGGTCGCCGTCCTCGCTGCGCAGGTTGACGGTGAACGCGTCCAGCGGCACGAAGATCGGCGGCGGAACAACCGGAGCGGCGGGCGCTGCGGGCGCCGCCGGCTGGCGGTTGCTCAGCACGCTGCCCAGCACGAAGCCTCCGGCACCCAGTGCCACAACCAGCACGCCGGCGCCGATCAGCAGCAGCCGGCCGCGCTTGCCTGTGTTGCCAGTCCGGGGAGGGGAAGCCGTGTTCGCCATGAGAAGCCTGTATCGGAATGCCTGCCATTCTTCCGGAATCGCAGGCCAGCAAAGGGCCGAAAAAAAGGGGGAAACCCTTTCAGCTTGGCCATTTGAGCGGAAAGGGAGCAGGCACGGCTACACGAGCGGGCGCCGTTGTGTTGCGCGCCTGCAAGCTGGTTAACGCAGCTTGGTCGGGGAACTTGAGGGCGGCGGGGCAGGGGATGGCGGCATGACGCGCGACGTCACGGGTTCGGGCAAGGGTTGTGGCCGGTCCTGCCGCGGCTGGACGGGGCGCCGTTTCGCGCATTCCCTACTACGCTACTCGGGTAGCAGGCCATGCAGAACGGCTACTCATCCATTCGCCAAGTCTTTGTTTGGCATGGACTTTCGCTCAAACACTCTTATATAAGATATAAGACATTTGACCCAGGAGCCGCTTCGGACTACAATCGCGACGTACCGAGTCTTTCTAAACCTAATTACTCAGCAGGTTCCCATGCTTGAAAACTATCGCGCACATGTGGCCGAGCGCGCCGCGCTTGGCATCCCCCCTCTGCCCCTGACCGCCAAGCAGACGGCCGAGCTGATCGAACTGCTGAAGAACCCGCCCGCCGGCGAAGAACAGAACCTGGTGGATCTGATCTCCAACCGCGTGCCCGCCGGCGTCGATGACGCCGCCAAGGTCAAGGCCTCGTACCTGGCCGCCGTGGCGCTGGGCAAAGAGAAGTGCGCGCTGATCTCGCGTGCCAAGGCCACCGAGCTGCTGGGCACCATGCTGGGCGGCTACAACATCTCGCCGCTGATCGAGCTGCTGGACGACGCCGAAGTCGGCACCGTCGCCGCCGACGCGCTGAAGAAGACCCTGCTGATGTTCGACGCCTTCCATGACGTGAAGGAGAAGGCCGACAAGGGCAACGCCAACGCCAAGGCCGTGCTGCAAAGCTGGGCCGACGCCGAGTGGTTCACCAGCCGTCCGGAAGTGCCGCAAAGCCTGACCATCACCGTGTTCAAGGTGCCGGGCGAAACCAACACCGACGACCTGTCGCCGGCGCCGGACGCCACCACCCGCCCGGACATCCCGATGCACGCCCTTGCGATGCTGAAGAACAAGCGCGAAGGCGCGGCGTTCCAGCCGGAAGAAGACGGCAAGCGCGGCCCGGTCAAGTTCATCGAATCGCTGAAGGAAAAGGGCCACCTGGTCGCCTACGTCGGCGACGTGGTCGGTACCGGCTCCTCGCGCAAGTCCGCCACCAACTCGGTGCTGTGGTTCACCGGTGAAGACATCCCCTTCATCCCGAACAAGCGCTTCGGCGGCGTGTGCCTGGGCAACAAGATCGCCCCGATCTTCTACAACACCATGGAAGACGCCGGCGCGCTGCCGATCGAGCTCGACGTGTCGAAGATGGAAATGGGCGACGTGGTCGAGCTGCGCCCGTACGAAGGCAAGGCCCTGAAGAACGGTGAAGTGATCGCCGAGTTCAAGGTCAAGTCCGACGTGCTGTTCGACGAAGTCCGCGCCGGCGGCCGCATTCCGCTGATCGTCGGCCGCGGCCTGACCGCCAAGGCGCGCGAGGCGCTGGGCCTGGCCCCGTCGACGCTGTTCCGCCTGCCGCAAAACCCGGCCGACACCGGCAAGGGCTACACGCTGGCACAGAAGATGGTCGGCCGCGCCTGCGGCCTGCCCGAAGGCAAGGGCATCCGCCCGGGCACCTACTGCGAACCGAAGATGACCTCGGTGGGCTCGCAGGACACCACCGGCCCGATGACCCGCGACGAGCTGAAGGACCTGGCCTGCCTGGGCTTCTCGGCCGACCTGGTGATGCAGTCGTTCTGCCACACCGCCGCCTATCCGAAGCCGGTCGACGTCAAGACCCACCACACGCTGCCCGAGTTCATCAGCACCCGCGGCGGCATCTCGCTGCGCCCGGGCGACGGCGTGATCCACTCGTGGCTGAACCGCATGCTGCTGCCTGACACCGTCGGCACCGGCGGCGACTCGCACACCCGCTTCCCGATCGGCATCAGCTTCCCGGCAGGTTCGGGCCTGGTCGCCTTTGCCGCCGCCACCGGCGTGATGCCGCTGGACATGCCGGAATCGGTGCTGGTGCGCTTTAAGGGCCAGATGCAGCCGGGCGTGACCCTGCGCGACCTGGTCAACGCGATCCCGCTGTACGCGATCAAGCAAGGCCTGCTGACCGTGGCCAAGCAAGGCAAGAAGAACATCTTCTCGGGCCGTATCCTGGAAATCGAAGGCCTGCCCGACCTGAAGGTCGAGCAAGCGTTCGAGCTGTCGGACGCCTCGGCCGAGCGTTCGGCCGCCGGTTGCACGGTGCGCCTGAACAAGGACCCGATCATCGAATACATCAACAGCAACATCACGCTGCTGAAGTGGATGATCGCCCAGGGCTACCAGGACCCGCGCAGCCTGCAGCGCCGCATCAAGGCCATGGAAGCGTGGCTGGCCGATCCGAAGCTGCTGGAGCCGGACGCCGACGCCGAATACGCCGCCGTGATCGAGATCGACCTGGCCGACGTGCATGAGCCGATCGTCGCCTGCCCGAACGACCCGGACGACGTCAAGACCCTGTCCGACGTGGCCGGCGCCAAGATCGACGAAGTTTTCATCGGTTCGTGCATGACCAACATCGGCCACTTCCGCGCGGCGTCCAAGCTGCTGGAAGGCAAGCGCGACATCCCGGTCAAGCTGTGGGTGGCCCCGCCGACCAAGATGGACCAGAAGCAGCTGACCGAGGAAGGCCACTACGGCGTGTTCGGCACCGCCGGTGCCCGCACCGAAATGCCGGGCTGCTCGCTGTGCATGGGCAACCAGGCCCAGGTGCGCGAAGGCGCGACCGTGATGTCGACCTCGACCCGCAACTTCCCGAACCGCCTGGGCAAGAACACCAACGTGTACCTGGGTTCCGCCGAACTGGCGGCGATCTGCTCGCGTCTGGGCCGCATCCCGACCAAGGACGAGTACATGGCCGATATTGGCGTCATCAACCAGAATGGCGACAAGATCTACAAGTACATGAACTTCGACCAGATCGAGGACTTCAAGGAAGTGGCTGACGGCGTGACGGTGTAAGTTGCCGTAGGCAATTGGCATGAAGAAGGGGCCCCGCGGGGCCCCTTTTCTGTTTGTACGGTGCCCTGCAAGCCCGCCGACACCGGTTTATGATCGGTCTCTTTCGTCGTCCGGCAGCTTCCCCAGGTTGAGGAAGCGCCCGAACCAGGAGCCCGTGTGCCCGATCTGTCCGCTTTCCCCATCACCCGCAAATGGCCGGCGCAGCATCCCGACCGCATCCAGCTCTATTCGCTGCCCACGCCCAACGGCGTCAAGGTGTCAATCATGCTGGAAGAGGCCGGCCTGCCGTACGAGCCGCACCTGGTGCGCTTCGATACCGATGATCAGCTGTCGCCGGAATTCCTGTCGCTGAACCCGAACAACAAGATCCCGGCGATCCTCGACCCCAACGGCCCGGGCGGCAAGCCGCTGGCGCTGTTCGAATCCGGCGCGATCCTGCTGTACCTGGCCGACAAGTCGGGCAAGCTGATCCCCGCCGATCCGGCGCGCCGCTACGAGACCATCCAGTGGGTGATGTTCCAGATGGGCGGCATCGGCCCGATGTTCGGCCAGGTGGGCTTCTTCCACAAGTTCGCCGGCAAGGACTACGAGGACAAGCGCCCGCGCGACCGTTACGTGGCGGAGAGCCGGCGCCTGCTCAAGGTGCTCGAGCAGCGCCTGGAAGGCCGCGCCTGGATCATGGGCGACGAGTACACCATTGCCGACATCGCGACCTTGCCGTGGGTGCGCAACCTGGTCGGCTTCTACGAGGCGGGGGACCTGGTCGGCTTCAAGGACTTCGTCAATGTGCGGCGCGTGCTGGATGCGTTCGTACAGCGTCCGGCGGTGGTGAAGGGGCTGGATACGCCGCATCGCGGCTGAGCGCGCCGGGGCAGGGCCGGGCGTCGGGTCGGGCATCGTCCTACATGGCGCGTTCCGCGGCGCCTACAGAGCGCCGGTCGCTCTACGTCCTATAGTCCAGGCACAGGCGCGCGGCCCTGCGTGGCCTGAGGAGCCCGGACCATGCCGATGCCCACCCCCTTGCGCCCGCCGTTGCGCCCGTCCTTGCACCTGTTGCGCACCGCCATGCTGGCGGGCGCGGTGCCCGTGATCGCCGCGCTCGCCGCCTGCGGCGAATCCGCCAAGCTGCCGTCCGAAGCCGGCTTCGGACCCACGCCGCAGCTGCCGCCGCCGCACGAGACCGCCATCCCCACCGTCAAGATCGCGCCGGCCATCGGCTGGGCTCCGGGCCATCGTCCGGTGCCGGCCGAAGGCATGGTGGTGACGGCCTTCGCCGACAAGCTGGACCATCCGCGCTGGGTCTATGTGCTGCCCAACGGCGACGTGCTGGTGGCCGAGAGCAATGCCCCGCCCAAGCCCGACGACGGCAAGGGCATTAAGGGCTGGATCATGAAGATGGTGATGAAGCGCGCCGGCGCCGGCACGCCCAGCGCCAACCGCATCACGCTGCTGCGCGACAGCAATGGCGACGGCGTCGCCGACCAGCGCTCGGTGTTCCTGAAGGATGTGAATTCGCCTTTCGGCATGGCGCTGGTCGGCAATGACTTCTACGTGGCCGCCACCGACGCGCTGCTGCGCTTCCCCTACCAGCCCGGCCAGACCGAAATCAGCGCCGCGCCGCAGAAGGTGGTCGACCTGCCCGGCGGCCCGCTCAACCATCACTGGACCAAGAGCCTGATCGCCAGCCGCGATGGCAGCAAGCTGTACGTGACCGTGGGCTCGAACAGCAACGTGGGCGAGAACGGCATGGACAAGGAAGTCGGCCGCGCCGCGATCTGGGAGGTCGACCGCAGGACCGGCGCGCACCGCATCTTTGCCAGCGGCCTGCGCAATCCCAACGGCATGGCGTGGGAGCCGGTCACCGGCATGCTGTGGACCGCCGTCAACGAGCGCGACGAGATCGGCAGCGACCTGGTGCCGGACTACATCACCTCGGTGCGCGACGGCGGCTTCTACGGCTGGCCCTACAGCTACTACGGCCAGCACGTGGACCAGCGCGTGAAGCCGCCGGCACCGGACCTGGTGGCCAAGGCGATCGTGCCCGACTACGCCGTGGGTGCGCACACCGCCGCGCTCGGCCTGGCCGCGGCCGGCGGCAACAGCCTGCCGGCGCGCTTCAGCGAAGGCATGTTCGTCGGCCTGCATGGCTCGTGGAACCGGCGCCCGCTGGCGGGCTACAAGGTGATCTTCGTGCCGTTCAGCCAGGGCCGGCCGCAAGGCGCGCCGTTCGACGTGCTGACCGGGTTTGTCGACGACGACGGCAAGGCGCGCGGGCGACCGGTGGGCGTGGCGATCGACCAGCGCGGCGGCCTGCTGGTGGCCGACGATGTCGGCAATACGGTCTGGCGGGTCAGCGGGGCAAGATAGTCCGGCCACGGCGCGGCACGCCGGCGCGGCTAGAATGGCGCGATCCCGCGCTGCCTGCCGGCGCCGACTTCGCTGCCGCCCATGTCGCTCACCGTCTTCGCCGTCGTCCTGCTTGCCGCCTTCCTGCATGCCGCGTGGAATGCCGTGGTCAAGGGCGGCGGCGACAAGCTGCTGTCGACCGTGATGGTGGCGGTGACGGCTGGCCTGATGGCGGCGCTGGCGCTGCCGGCGCTGCCGCAGCCGGCGGCCGCGAGCTGGCCCTTCATCGCCGCGTCGGTGGGCGTGCACGTGGTGTACTTCGCGCTGGTGGCGCGGATCTACCGCAGCGCCGACATGAGCCTGACCTACCCGCTGATGCGCGGCTGCGCGCCGTTGCTGGTGGCGCTGGCGAGCGTGGGCTGGCTGGGCGAGCAGCTGTCGGCGCTGGCATGGGGCGGCATCGCCGTGATCAGCCTCGGCATCCTCGCCATGGCCGGCGGCGCACGCGGCCTCCGTGGCGTTCAGGGCAGCCGCGAGGGCGTATGGCTGGCGCTGCTGAACGCGCTGGTGATCGCCACCTATACGCTGATCGATGGCACTGGCGTGCGCCGCTCCGGCGCGCCGGTGGCGTATGCCTTCTGGATCTTCGTGCTGACCGCGGTGCCGCTGGCGGCATGGGCGCTGGCGACGCGCCGTTCGGAACTGGCCGGCTACGTGCGGCGCAACCTGGTGTTCGCGCTGGTGGGCGGTGGCGGCACGCTGGCGTCCTACGGGCTGTCGCTGTGGGCCATGACGCGCGCGCCGGTGGCGCCGGTAGCCGCCTTGCGCGAATCTTCGATCCTGTTTGGCGCGCTGATCTCCGCGCTGCTGCTCAAGGAACGCGTCGGCGCCGCCCGACTGGGCGCGGCCTGCCTGATCGCCGCCGGCGTGGCGACGCTGCGCTTCGCCTGAACGGGTGAAGCCCGGCGGCCGGGTGCTCGCCCGAGCGCCTGGCCGCTGATTGTGCGCGGCGCTGTCTATACTTGGCTTGACCGGGTTCTCAGGACGCTTCAGCGCTGCGTCCGCACACCAACATCACCAATACACGCCCGCCCGTCTGGACATCGTCGCCGAGGAGTAGGCATGGACCATACCGCAGATTCGTTTCGCGCCTTTGAACTGGCTGGGTGGGAAGACCCGGAAGTCGTCAGCCGGTACCAGGAGCACCTGTCGCACGTGACCCGGCAATCGGTCGAGGCCCTGCTGGACGCCGCGCATGTGGCCGGCGGGCAGCGCGTGCTCGACGTTGCATCCGGCTCTGGCTACGTCGCGGCCGGAGCGGTGCAGCGCGGCGCCGAGTCGGTCGGTATCGATTTCGCGCAGGCGCAGGTGCAACTGGCGCGCAAGCTGCATCCCGAGGTCCAGTATCAGCAGGCCGACGCGCAGGCGCTGCCGTTCGGCGATGCCAGCTTCGACGCCGTGGTCAACGGCTTTGGCCTGTGCCATATGTCCGACCCGGACGCGGCGCTGGCCGAGGCCTTCCGCGTGTTGCGCCCGGGCGGGCGCATCGCCTTCACGGTATGGGATACGCCCGAGCGCGCGGTCGGCTTCGGCGCGGTCTATGCCGCGATCCGCGCCTATGGGTCGATGGACGTCGATATCCCGGTCGGGCCGAACTTCTTCCTGTTCAGCGATCCCGGCCACTGCCGCAGCGCCTTGCAGCAGGCCGGCTTTGTCATGCCGACCTGCCGCAGCGTGCCGCAGGTCTGGCGCTTCTCCACGCCCGACCAGCTGTTCGACGCGCTGGCCCAGGGCACCGTGCGCGCCGCCGCCACGCTGCGCGCGCAGACCCCCAAGGCCCGCGATGAAATCCGCGCCGTGCTGCGCGGCACCGTTGCCGGCTATATGCGCGGCAGCGGCTTCGAGGTGCCGATGCCGGCGGTGCTCGCGGCGGCGGTCAAGCCCTGAGGGAGCGTGCTGCTGGACCGCCACGTACCGATTTGCCGACGCAGTGTCTCTGTTGCGCAGCATTAAAGTAAGAAAAATCCGAAACCACTTGGATTTGGGCGGCCAGGCGAATGCAATAAGCTTGCAACCGCGCATTTTCTCTGGCCTCTCGCTATACCCCTGATGAAGCTCCGTTCGATCCAAGCGCGACCACCGTTGGCGGCGATACCACAAGCCCACTATGAGGCGGGTTCTCATCGCTAGGAATCGATGCCAGAATGCGTGCGGGGTAAATGGGGTAATAGGAACGAGGAGAAAGATAAGTGGACTTTATCGATGAAGTACGAGCACTTGCGTCCCGCGTTGCTGCGGCAAAGGACATGCTTCAGACAGAAGAGGCAACCAAGAACGCCATGGTAATGCCATTCATTCATCTTCTTGGTTACAACGTCTTCGACCCTCTGGAAGTCACGCCGGAGCTCATCGCTGACGTTGGAACGAAGAAAGGCGAAAAGGTCGATTATGCGATCCTCCGGGAAGGCAAGCCGATCATGCTATTTGAATGTAAAAAAAGCGGCGGCGATCTTCATATTAATCACGCGAGCCAGCTTTTTCGATACTTCCATGTTACGGAAGCGCGCTTCGGTGTACTGACAAACGGCCTCGCTTACCGCTTCTTCACAGATCTTGAAAAGCCAAACAAGATGGATGAGAAGCCATTCTTTGAATTCAACATTCTGGATTTCAGGGATCAGGAAGTCGAGGAGCTTAAGAAATTCGCGAAATCCAATTTTGATTTGGAGAGCATTCTTACAACTGCGAATCACCTTAAATATACTCGTGCAATAAAAAATACTCTAAACGAGTGGATGTCGAATCCGCCGGAAGAATTCGTTCGAATGGTGTCATCGGAATTTCTCGCGGGTAAGCAATTCCGAGCCGCGGTGAAGGACCAGTTCACGCAGATCACCAAGCACGCCTTTCAACAATTAATAGCTGACAAGATAAACGAACGTCTGAAAGGTGCCATGACACCGGAGCCGCCATTGACCTTGGTGCGGGATCCGGAGCAGGCAACTACGGAACCTGGGGCACGTGATGAGCCTTCAGCGCTTGAGATGGAGGCTTTCCAGATCATAAGAGCGATTTTGCGGCCGATTGTGTCTCCTTCCCGTGTCGCGATTCGAGACGCCGCCAGTTACTGTGCGATATTGTTTGATGACAACAATCGCAGGCCGATTTGCAGGCTGCGATTCAATAACGAGTCCCGACTGGTTATCGGGTTATTTGACGAAAGCAAAGAAGAAGAACGGATTCCGCTTAAGAGTCTCGATGACATTTTTGATCACTCTGACCGGTTGCAAGCATGCGTCAACTCATACCTTCGGCCAACGGCAGGTGAAAGTCTAGATGTTGATAGAGAGTTGCGGAAGGCATAACAGGTGTGCAGCGGAGGCGGCCTGTGCAAATTGAGTGACGAGTGGTTTCTTCAGAGTTCAACTAGTGCAGGCTGCCCGGCCACAGTTGCTAATCGCCCGTGGTGTTGGACGCCAACCGACACCCCCGAGGCCAGCGTCGGCCGGATGCCACCACTTCATCCCCGGAAAGTGCAGCAATCCCCGCTGCAGCCAGGCTTAGCCTGGTGGCACAGTCATTGCGCAATAGCCAGCGAGCGCGGCGCGCCGCTCGTTGTGCCACCTGCCAGCAATGGCTTCCCGGAGAATCCCGATGAATACCCGACCCCCATGCCAGAACGGGCAGGCCGCGTCGCGCCCGTCCGCCATCCGACACCGTTCGCGCCAGGCCGTGGCGCTGCTGCGCGTGCTGGGCCTATGCCTGAACAGCGTCGCCTGCGCGCAGTCCGAGGCGCCGCAGGTCGCCACCGCGCCCGCGGTGCAGGCGGTGACACCGGAGCGCAAGTTTGCGCCCGGTTATCTGGAGGCCGCGGCCACCGGCTATGACAATGGCCTGGCCTGGCAGGAGCCGGAAGGCATCGCACCATTGCGGCCGCCACGCGAGGCGCGCAGCGTGCGGGCGCAAGCCGGCCGGGATCAGGAATTGGTGCGGAAATGACAAGGCTTCATCTGCCCGTCACTGCCACCTCGCCCTCGGTCCAGTCTTCCACGCGCAGGCCGGGATAGGCGGCAAAGTCGCGGACATTGCGCGTGACCACGGTCAGGCCTTCGGCAATGGCATGCGCCGCGATCAGCTTGTCCAGCGCGTCGGCCTTGCGTTCGCGCGTGGCGGCGCGGACCGGGCCATAAGCGCGCGCCGCCGCCGCATTCAGCGGCAGCACCGGCACGCGCCCGACCAGCGCCTGCAACGCGCGCCGGGCCCGCTGCGGATCGCGCGACACGGTGACGCCGAATTCCAGTTCGGCCAGGCTGATGGCGGACAGCACCACGTCACCTTCGAAGCACCGGCCAAGGCGTTCGGCGACCTGGGGAGGCCGGTTCTTCATCAGGTAGATGCACATATTGGTGTCGAACATATACCTGGCCATCAGAACCCCTCCCGCTCGGACTGGGTCTGGTCTTCACGCCCTGGCGCCATGAAGTCGTCCGGGAAGGCGGCGAACACATCGAGCAGCCCGGTCAGGCGCCGTTGCGCGGGCCGGATGCGCAGCTCATCGCCGATCCGCTCGATCTCAAATTGCATGTCGGTGTCGGGATAGGCCAGTTCCGCGGGAATGCGCACCGCCTGGGAATTGCCATTGCGGAAGATACGGGTGAAAGGCATCGAGAGTTCCATGTACATCCTTGTAGGTACAAAGCATAGCACCATCGCAGCAGAAGTACATCCAGGTGTGTATGGGCCGATTCTCAATCGGCTACTCTTGTCTACAATGCGCCACGTCGACCCCGATCCTTTGCCACCATGGACATCGAACTCGCCCGCACCTTTCTGCAAGTCGTGCGCGACGGCAGCCTGCTGGCCGCCGCCGACAAGCTGCATGTCACCCAGACCGCAGTCACCGCGCGCATCAAAAGCCTGGAAGCGCAGCTGAACTGCCGGCTGTTCGAGCGCAACAAGGCGGGGGCGCGGCTGACGCCGGACGGGCAGCGTTTCCTCGGCTACGCCAGCCAGCTGGTGCAGACCTGGGAGGCGGCGTGCCGCGAGCTGCCGTTGCCGGCGGGGCTGGCCAGCCTGTTCCGCTATGGCACCGAGATCAGCCTGGGCAATCCGCTGGTGCTGCTATGGGCGACGCGCCTGCGCCAGCGCATGCCGGCGCAGGCGGTGCGGGCAGAGGTGGGCGAGGGGGCTGAGCTGCAGCGCAGGCTGCAGTCGGGCGCGCTCGATGCCGCGCTGGTGTACCAGCCGGAATACGCGCCCGGCATGCACGTGGAAGCGCTGATGGAAGAGAAGCTGGTGCTGATCCGCTCGACGCAGCGCGACGGCGGCTATGTCTATGTCGACTGGGGTCCGGAGTTCCGCCGCCAGCATGACAGCGCGCTGCCGGAGCACGCGCGCGCGTCGCTGTACTTCAACCTGGGGCCGCTGGCGTTGCAGTACATCCTGCAGTACGGCGGCAGCGGCTATTTCCGCACGCGCGTGGCGCAGAGCTATCTGGACAGCGGCGCGCTGGCACGCGTGGCCGGCGCGCCGGAGTTTTCGTATCCCGTGTTTCTGGTTTGCGCGGAGGCCCCTGCGGGCCCGGCGCGCGAAGCGGTGGATATCCTGCGCGAGATCGTGCGGGAAGAATCAGACTGGTCGCAGCGCTGGGACTTCCCGCAATAGTGCTCGGGCGTTGCCGCCCGGCAATCAGATTCGCACCGGCACCAGTTGAGCCGAAGGCGCGGGCACGGCCACCAGGCGCCATTGCCGCACGCGTCGCGTCCGGCCGCCGCCACCCCTGCGTGGCGGACGCGGTTCCAGACCGGCAAAGCGCCCGTGTAACTGCGCGCGCGCAAAGACAGGTTCCGGCACCCGCGTGCCAATCAGCCAGGTGACGCTGCCCCCCAGCGCCACCAGTGCCAGCGCCAGTCCAATCCAGAGGATGGCTTCCATGTTCCCGCTCCATCGAATCGTTATCCGTGGTTCCAGTATTGGCACAAAGCGTGCCGGCGGGTAAATGAAAGTTATTTGCAGTTCATATCAACAAAATTGCATTGAACCGGCTTTTCAGACCAGCCCGGGCCGTGCGGAGACGTCAAGAAAATTCATCTGTTCCGACGAATCTCGTAGGCGCTTCCCGACCGACACTGGCCCGGTCTATCGCACAACACCTGGAGACCCCCGATGCAACGCCTGATCTTCGAAGCCGAACACGACGCCTTCCGCGAATCCGCCCGCCGCTTCTACCAGCGCGAGGTCGGCCCGCACGGCGAGCGCTGGCGCGAGCAGGGCTGCGTGGACCGCGAGGTGTTCCGCAAGGCCGGCGAACAGGGCTACCTGCTGATGTGGGCCGACGAGCAATACGGCGGCGCCGGCGTGCAGGACTTCCGCTACGAGCAGATCCTGATCGAGGAAAACGCGCGCCACGGCGACTCCGGCTTCTTCGGCACGCTGCACTCGCGCCTGGTGGCGCCCTACATCGGCCGCATCGGCAATGAAGAACAGCGCCAGCGCCTGCTGCCCGCGGCGGCGCGCGGCGAGTCGATCTTTGCCGTGGCCATGACCGAGCCGCAGACCGGCTCGGACCTGGCGGGCATCCGCACCCGTGCCGAGGACCATGGCGACCACTGGGTGCTGAACGGCGCCAAGACCTATATCTCGAACGGCCAACTGGCCGACGTGGTCATCGTGGTGGCCCGCACCGACCCGGAGCGCAGCCATGGCCTGACGCTCTTCATCGTCGAACGCGGCATGCCCGGCTTCGAGCGCGGGCGCAAGCTGCGCAAGCTGGGCCTGCACTCGCAGGACACCTCGGAGCTGTTCTTCGACAACGTCAAGGTGCCCAAGGCCAACGTGCTGGGCGAACCCGGCCAGGCCTTCCGCTACCTGACGCGCCATCTGGCCGAAGAGCGCCTGATCGGTGCCTGCGGCTACATGGCGTCGGCGCAGGTGGCGTTCGATATCACGCTCGACTACGTGCGCGAGCGCAAGGCCTTCGGGCGCGCCATCGGCACGTTCCAGAACTCGCGCTTCAAGCTGGCCGAACTGCGCGCGCAACTGGATGCGCTGCAGACCTTTGTCGACCAGTGCGTGCTGCAACACAATGCCGGCACGCTGACGGTGGAGACCGCGGCGTCGGCCAAGCTGCTGACGTCCGAGCTGCAGGGGCGCATGGTGGACGAGGGCGTGCAGCTGCACGGCGGCGCCGGCTATATGGAGGAATACCGCATCTGCCGCATGTATGCCGATGCGCGCATCTCACGCATCTATGCCGGCAGCAGCGAGATCATGAAGGAGATCATCGGCCGCGGCCTGGGCTTGGATGATCGCGTGAAGGCATAAACCCAGTCAGGAAAGCTCCGACGGCACGGCCGGCAACGGCCGTGCCGTTTGTCGTTTTTTGAGAATGGTCAGGGTTTTCGCGTACATAAAGGCGTTTGTCAGGCGAATGAAAGCCGTTTGTAAAGCGGCTCGGTTTGAATGCGGGCGGGAGATCGTGTCCGGATGACGTAGACGGCATCAGGACAGCGGGCGAGGGCGCACCAAGACAGCCACACCGCACAACCGCATCGCGGACGGTGGCGCAGGATGATTTTTTTGCGCTGCCGGTGAACCGTTTGGCGGGCACGGTCGTTTAACCGCAGACCGTTTTCGAACCGAGCCTGACTGACCGTGCCTTTTGCCTTATCCCGTGTTGCCGCAGCTTCCCTGCTGGTATTGGCGGCCGTAGCGAGCCTGGCTGCCGAACCTCCCACCGATCCGCAATCTTCCGCAAACTCCGCGGAATCCACCCAAGCCGCACCGGCCGATGGCCCGTGCACGCCGCCACCCGCGGGCGCTGCGTTGACCCTGGCCCAGGCGCGCCTTGACGCGTTGCGTTGCAACCGCACCATCATCGCCGCGCGCCGCGGCGTGGAAGCCAGCCAGGCCGACATACAGATCGCGTCGCAGCGGCCCAACCCGGTGCTGAGCCTCGGGGTCGAGAACATCAACCCGCATGCCGGCGTCGGCGCGGGCAACCTGCGCAGCAAGACCGTGGATTCGACGGTACGCGTGGACCAGCTGATCGAAACGGCCAACAAGGGCAACCTGCGCGTCGACGCCGCGCGCAAGGCCAGCGCCGCCGCCGGCGAAGTGGTGCAGGCCGTGGTGGCGCAACAGGCCGGCATGGTGGAGCAGGCGTTCTTCGATGCCCTGGCCAGCCAGGAACGCGTGGCCGTGCTGCGTGAGACGCTGGCGCTGTACGAGCGCACCCGCCAGGCCAGCGAGACGCGCCTCCGGGCCGGCGACGTGGCGCGCGCCGACGTGACCAAGCTGCAGCTGGACGCGCTGCGCGCGCAGAACGACATGCGCCAGGCCATCACCGACCATTACCGCGACAAGGCCCTGCTGGCGCAGGCGATGGGCGTGCCGGGCACGCTTGCCGACAACCGGCTGGTGGCCGACTGGCCGGCGCTCGATGCCGCGGTACCTCCGCCGGACCCTGACACGCTCCAGCGCCGCCCCGACGTGACCGCCGCCGAGGCGCGGCTGGCCGCCGCCGCGGCAGCGCGCGATCTCGCCCGTGCCGGCCGCGTCCCCGACGTGACCATCGGCGCGCAGGCCGAGCATTATCCGACCTCGCCGTCCAACAGCTCCGGCTCCGGCAACAGCTTCGGCGTGTTCCTGTCGATCCCGCTGCCGGTGCGCCACAGCAACGGCGGCGAGGCGCGCCGCGCCGAGGTTGATTACTACGCGGCGCTCGACGACCGCAACCGCGTGATGCTGGAAGCCGGCAACGAGATCGACCGGCTGCGCAGCCAGTTGGAAACCGCGCGCCAGTCGCTGCGGCAGATGCGAGATGAAGTGCTGCCCGCCGCGGAAAGCGTCGCCGGCAACGCCGAGTTTGCCTACAGCAAGGGCGCAAGCGGTGTGCTCGACCTGCTCGATGCGCGCCGCGCGCTGCGCCAGACCCGGCTCGATGCGGTCGTCGCGCAGGGCGAATACGCCAAGGCGCTGTCGGCGTACCGCGCCGCGCTGCAAACTTCGACCACCGCGGCGCCGGCCCGCACTGCCGCAACGCCCGCGCGTCCCTGAACCGCCGTTCCCGCGATCCCGCTCATGTCTTTCCTGTCACGCACCTCCCGCCGCACCTCCCGCCGCACCTCCCACCGCATGTCATCCTCCAGCGCCGCCTTGCCGGCCCGCATTTCCGCCCTGTTGGCGATGTCGCTGTGCGCACTCGCGCTGGCCGCGTGCGGCAAGTCCGAAGCCCCCAGGGCCGATGACGATCCCAGGGTCAGCGGCAATACCATCCAGTTTCCGGCCAGCGTGAAGACGCTGCCCGGCATCGCCGGCGAGGCCGCCACCACCGGCGGCGAGCGCATGCTGAGCCTGCCGGGCCGGCTGGTGTGGAACGAAGACAAGACCGTGCGCGTGGCAACGCCGTTTGCCGGGCGCGTGACCGAGGTGCTGGTGCAGCCCGGCGCCACGGTCAAGGCCGGCCAGCCGCTGGCGATGCTGACCTCGCCGGATTTCGGCGTGGCCCAGGCCGATGCGCGCAAGGCCGCCGCCGACAGCGCGGTCGCGGCCAAGGCGCTGGCGCGCCAGCGCGAACTGTATGGCGCCGGCATCATCGCGCAGAAGGAACTGGAGCAGGCCCAGGCCGATGCCGCGCGCGCCGCAGCGGACCTGCAGCGCACCCGGGCGGCGCTGAGCCAGTACGGCGCGGCCGCGGCAGGGCCGGATGGCGTCAACCAGCGCTTTGCGCTGCGCAGCCCCATCGACGGCCTGGTGGTCGAGCGCAACATCAATCTCGGCATGGAACTGCGCCCCGACCAGCCGCCGGCCGCGCCGCTGTTTCTCGTCACCGACCCGACCACGCTATGGGCGCAAGTTGACGCGGGCGAGGCTGACCTGAAGCTGTTCAAGCCCGGTGTCGATGTGCAACTGACCACCGCCGCCTGGCCCGGCGAGACCTTTGCCGGCACCGTGGTCAAGATTGCCGACTATGTCGATCCGACCGCGCGCAGCATCAAGGTGCGGCTGAGCGTGCCCAATCCCGAACGCCGCCTGAAGGCGGAGATGTTCGTCTCCGCGAAGCTTCCGGCGGCCTCGTTCAAGGGCATCGCCGTGCCGTCCAAGGCGGTGTTCCTGGCCGACAACCGCAACTATGTGTTCGTGCGCACCGCGCCCAACACCTTCGAGCGCCGCCTGGTGCGCGTGGGCGTGACGCTGCCCGGCACCACCGAGCTGCTCGAAGGCGTGAAGGACGGCGAGACCGTGGTCAGCGAAGGCAACCTCTACCTGCAGGACATCCTGCGCGACGCCACCGCGGTGAACGCGGCGCGCGCGGCGGAAAAACGTTGAGGACGATCGCCACATGATTTCGCGCATCGTCAGCTTTGCCCTGCACCAGAAGCTCTTTGTCTGGCTGGGCCTGATCCTCTTCGTCGGCGGCGGCATCGCCGCGTTCAAGAACCTGCCGATCGAGGCCTTCCCGGATGTGTCCGACATCCAGGTCAACGTCATCACGCTATACCCGGGCCGCGCCGCCGAAGAAGTCGAGCGCCAGGTCACGATCCCGATCGAGACCGCGCTGGCGGGCACGCCCAACGCGGTGCGGGTGTTTTCGCATACGCAGTTCGGGCTGTCGTTCATGATGGTGACCTTCAACGACAAGGCGACCGACGTGGCCGCGCGCCAGCAGATTTTGGAGCGGCTGCGCAGCGTCGACCTGCCCGACGGCGTGCATCCGGACCTGGCGCCGCTGTCGACCGCGATCGGCGAGATCTACCGCTTCCGGCTGACCGGCAAGGGCTACACGCCGCAGGAGCTGCGCACGCTGCAGGACTGGGTGGTCGAGAAGAACCTGCGCCAGGTGCCGGGCGTGGCCGACCTGGTCACCATCGGCGGCACCATCAAGCAGTATGAGGTCAACCCCAACCTGGCGCGCATGCGCGACGCGCGGATCTCGCTGTCGCAGCTGTTCACGGCGCTGCAGCGCGCCAACTCGAATGCCGGCGGCGGCGCGGTCGCGCACGGGCGCCAGCAGTTCCTGCTGCGCTCGCTGGGCAGCTTCCGCACCTCGGCCGATATCGCCAACGTGGTGGTGGCCGAGAACAACGGTACCCCGATCCTGGTCAAGGACATCGCCGACGTGCGCGTCGGCAGCGCGCCGCCGCAGGGCCTGATGGGGCAGGATGACGAAGACGATATCGTCTCGGGCATCGTGGTGATGCGCAAGGGCGAAAACCCGTCGCTGGTGCTGGAAGCGCTGAAGCAGAAGATCGACCTGCTCGATGACCAGATCCTGCCCAAGGGCGTGAAGATCGTGCCGTACTACGACCGCTCCACGCTGATCGACAAGACCCTGCACACGGTGTTCGGCAACCTGGTCGAGGGCGCGCTGCTGGTGATGGCGGTGTTGTACCTGTTCCTGGCCAACGTGCGCGCCGCGGCGATCGTCGCGCTGATCATCCCGCTGGCGCTGCTGTCCACCTTCATCGGCCTGACCTGGGTCGGGATTCCGGCCAACCTGCTGTCGCTGGGCGCGATGGACTTCGGCATCATCGTCGACGGCGCGGTGATCGTGGTCGAGAACATCTTCAAGCGCCTGGGCGAGCTGAAAGCGCAGCAGATCCAGGACAGCCGCGCGCGCCTGCACGCGATCCTGCAGGCCACCACCGAAGTGGGCCGCCCGACCGTGTTCTCGATGGTCATCATCATCGCGGCGCACATCCCGATCTTTACGCTGCAGCGGCACGAGGGCAAGATCTTCGCGCCGATGGCCTATACAGTGACGGGGGCGCTGATCGGCTCGCTGATCCTGTCGCTGACGCTGGTGCCGCTGCTGTGCCACCTGCTGCTGAAGAAGAACATCGCGCACGACGACAACTTCCTGGTGCGCCACTGCAAGCGGCTCTACGAACCGATGCTGGCGTGGGCGCTGGACCACAAGAAGCTGGTGGTGGGCGCGGCGCTGGGGCTGCTGGTGGTGACCGTGGGCGCGGGCAAGCTCCTCGGCAGCGAGTTCCTGCCCGAGCTGGACGAGGGCTCGATGTGGGTCAGCTTCGACTTGCCGGCATCGGTCTCGATCGACGAGGCGCGCGACCAGGCGCGGCTGCTGCGCAACGTGATCCGCCGCACGCCGGAGGTCAACACCACCATCTCCAAGGTGGGCCGCCCCGACGACGGCACCGATCCCAAGCTAATCAATACGGTCGAGATCCTGGTCGACCTCAAGCCCGAGAAGCAATGGCGTGCCGGCCTGGACAAGCGCGCCATCATCGGCGAGATCGACCGCAACCTGCGCCGGCTGCCCGGCATCGAGCCCAATTTCTCGCAGCCGGTGCGCGACAACATCCTCGAGAGCATCTCGCAGATCAAGGGCCAGATCGTGATCAAGGTGCAGAGCGACAGCCTGGAGCAGAACAAGAAGGTGGCCGACCAGATCCTGGCCAACGTGCAGTCGGTCAAGGGTGTGATGCGCGCCTTTATCGACCGCGACGGCGAGCTGCCGCAATACGTGCTGGAATTCGACCGCGCCCAGGCCGCGCGCTACGGCATCAACGTGGCCGACGTGCAGGAGTTGATGGAAACCGCGCTGGCCGGCAAGGCCGCCACCGAGCTGTGGGAGGGCGAGAAGCACTTCAGCGTGGCGGTGCGGCTGAAACCGTCGGAACGCGCGCTGCCCAATTTGCCCAATATCTTCATGCAGACCGCCGACGGCGCGCAGGTGCCGCTGTCGCAGCTGGTGAGCTTCCGCGCCGCCTCTGGCGCGATGAACATCAGCCGTGAGAACGGCCAGCGCACCACCTCGATCGGCATCTTCATCCATGACCGCGACATGGGCAGCGTGGTCAAGGACATGCAGAAGCTGGTGGCGAAGAACGTCCGCGCCAACGACGTCAAGATCAGCTGGTCGGGCGAGTTCGAGAACCAGGAGCGCGCCATGGCGCGGCTGTCGATCGTGGTGCCGCTGTCGGTGCTGGTGATCTTCCTGCTGCTGTTCAATGCGTTCAAGTCGTTCAAGAGCGCGACGCTGATCATCTCGAACATCCCGTTCGCGCTGATCGGCGGCGTGTTCGCGCTGCTGCTGACCGGCATCCCGCTGTCGGTGTCGGCGGCGATCGGCTTTATCGCGCTGTTCGGCCAGGCGGTGCTCAATGGCGTGGTGATGGTGACCTATTTCAACCAGCTGCGCGAAGAGGGCATGCCGGTGCGCCAGGCCGTGCTGACCGGCTCGATGGACCGGCTGCGCACGGTGCTGATGACCGCGCTGCTGGCCATGCTGGGCCTGTTCCCGATGGCAATCTCGCGCGCGATCGGCTCGGAGACGCAGCGGCCGCTGGCCATCGTCATCATCGGCGGGCTGATCACCGCGACCGTGCTGACGCTGATCGTGCTGCCGACGCTCTATGAATGGATGGTGGGCCGCAACTGGCCGGACGAGGAGGGCGCAGCGCCTGACGGGAACCGGATCACGCCTTCGATTTCGGGGTAACGCCGGCCCGAAATTCGCTCTCGGTTTGCTTCCCTCTCCCTCGTGCGGGAGAGGGAGTACCCAAGCGGGATCTGGAAAGGCTGCGGGGTTTCATTCGGCGCCAGTCCCTGCCGCAACCAGGTGCATGTTGCGCCGTGTGCCTCGCCCGATCCGCTATGTCGGAATAGTCTGACGCCCCTTTCGGAGCCCAACGCCTGCTGACCCCATCCCCCCGGGCCTACTCTGTACATACGGCATGGCCAGCAGCATAGCCGCCGGCCTCTCATGCGTACCCTTACGCAATCACCCGGAAAGGAGCTCGACATGATGAAGAAATGGCTGACCGCAGCAGTGTGTTCGATGATGGTTGCCGCCCCGGCAGGCATGGCCCTGGCGCAGACGACGGCACCGGCGACGACGCCCGGAACGGCTGCAACCGGCGCAAGGGCAGACTATGACGCCGCAGTGAAGCAGGCCGATGCGGACTACAAGGCTGCCTCCGCCAAGTGCGATGGCATGAAGGACAACGCCAAGGACGTCTGCAAGGCCGAGGCCAAGCGCGACCGCGACGTGGCCAAGGCGCAGGCCGAAGCGCGCCGCGACGGCACGCAAAAGTCGATGGCCAAGGCCGAGAAGACCAAGGCCGACCGCGACTATGACGTCGCCAAGGAAATGTGCGACGACAAGAAGGGCAACGACAAGGATGTCTGCAAGAAGGACGCCAAGGCCGCGCATGAAAAAGCCCTGACCGCCGCCAAGGTCGACAAGGCCGCCGCGACCGGTTCGCGCAGCGACGTGGCGGAAGCCCGCGCCGATGCCCGCAAGGACACCACTGACGCCGCCTACAAGGCCGACAAGGAACGCTGCGACGCGATGTCGGGCGATGCAAAGGACAAGTGCCAGGCCGACGTGAAGGCCAAGTACGGCAAGTAAGCCGCTTCGACACGGTCCCGCCCCGCCGGGGCGGCCCGTCCATCGCACCACGCGCAAGGGGACGCCGCCGGCGCCCCCTTGCCATGACAGCAAGGAGCACGAACATGAACTGGGATCAGATCGAAGGCAAGTGGGAGCAGGCCAAGGGCAAGGTCAAGGAGAAGTGGGGCAAGCTTACCGACGACGACATCACGCAGATCAACGGCAAGCGCGACCAGCTCGCCGGCCGCATCCAGGAGCGCTACGGCTACAGCAAGGAGCAGGCCGAGGAAGAGATGAAGGCGTGGGAACGGGATGTGCGGTGGTAAGACGCCGCACAACGGTCTTGCAAAGCGCCTCCGGGCGCTTTTTTTTTGTCTGATCGGCGTGGCTGTTTCCCCGGCGTACCCGGCGAGTCACTTGCCGGCGTCTGCCGTGCCGACCAAGGTTAACCCTAGTGGTCTACCTTTATAGACTTTCTATACTGTCCCCCACCACCCGCCGGCCTCCGCCGGCGCCTCAATCCGCCCGGTACCGGGCACCTGCCCATGCCGGATCCTCTTTCCAGCGAACTGCTGTCCCGCAGCCGCCAGCCGGTCTACCTGCAGCTGGCCACCATCTTTCGCCGCCAGATCGAAAGCGGCGCGTGGCGCCAGGGGACGCGCATCCCGTCTCTGGAGCAGCTGTGCCGCCAGTACGGCGTGGCGCGCATGACCATGCACCATGCGCTGTCGATGCTCGACGAGGAAGGACTGCTGGAGCGCTCGCGCGGGCGCGGCACCTTCGTCAAGGCGCCGTGCCGGGCGCGGCGGCAGGTGTCGCTGTCGACCAGCTGGGATGAGGCGGTTGCCGTCGGCGCGCAGCTCGATACCGAAGCCATGGTCGAATCCGCCGGCAACGTGCCGCTGCCCGACGACCTGGGTATGCCGTGCGCAGGCGAGCGCGCGCCCGCCTACCACTTCCTGCGCCGGCTGCACCGCCTCGACGGGCGCCCCTTCGCCGTGGGCGAGGTCTATATCGACGCGGAGGTGTTTGCGCGCGACCCCGAGGCCTTCCGCCAGGGCGCGTCGGTGCCGGTGCTCGACCGCTTTCCCGGCCTGTCGGTCAGCAGCGCGCGGCAGCGGCTGTCGATCGTCGCGGCCGGCGCGCAATCGGCGGGCGCGCTGGCGCTGGCGGTCGGTGCGCCGGTGGCTGAGCTGCGCCGCTTTGCCTGCGTGCCATCGCCCACGGCGGCGGGCGCCGAGCGCATCGTCTATTTCGCCCGCATTGAATTCCCCACCGAGTTCGTCTGCCTCGATTTCGACCTGCTGGCCGCGCGCCCGCATCCGGCAGACTGACCGGCCCCTGGCCAACCTACAGCCAACCCTCCAACCAACGGACCCCAGATGGACAACGCACAACCGATGAATGGCGCCGAGAGCCTGGTCAAGACCCTGCTGGCCAATGGCGTGGACACCTGCTTTGCCAACCCCGGCACCAGCGAAATGCATTTCGTCGCGGCGCTGGACCGCATTCCCGGCATGCGCTGCGTGCTGGGGCTGTTCGAAGGGGTGGTCACCGGCGCGGCCGACGGCTATGCGCGCATGGCCGGCAAGCCCGCCGCCACGCTGCTGCATTGCGGGCCGGGGCTGGCCAACGGGCTGGCCAACCTGCACAACGCGCGGCGCGCGCAGACGCCGGTGGTCAATATCATCGGCGACCAGGCCACCTACCACCGGCCGCTGGATGCGCCGCTGACCGCCGATACCGAAGGCTGGGCGCGGCCGGTCTCGGTGTGGACGCGCACCGCCACGCAGGCGGCTTCGGTCGGGGCCGATGCGTCGGCCGCGGTGCAGGCCGCCTGCGCCGCGCCGGGCGGCGTCGCCAGCCTGATCCTGCCGTCCGACGTGTGCTGGGATGCGGGCGGCGTGGTGGCCGCGCCGCTGCCGGCGCTGGCGGTGCCCAAGGTCTCGCCCGATGCCGTGCAGCAGGCTGCGCGCGTGCTGCGCTCGGGCCAGCCGACGCTGATCGTGCTGGCCGGCAGCGCGCTGCGCGAGGCGCCGCTGGCCGACGCCCACCGCATCGCCGCGGCCACCGGTGCGCGGCTGATTTCGCCCATGTCCAATGCGCGCGTCACGCGCGGGCGCGGCCGACTGGCGGTGGACCGCGTGCCGTATTCCGGCGATGCCGCGCGCGACAAGCTGGCCGGCATCCGCAACGTGATCCTGGTCGGCGCGCCGGCGCCGGTGACCTTCTTTGCCTACCCGGGCAAGTCGCCGCGCCCGTATCCGGAAGATGCCGCGGTGCATGTGCTGGCGCGCCCCGAAGAAGACCTGGCCGAAGCGCTGGCGCGGCTGGCCGGTGAACTCGGCGCGCGCCACGCGCAGCTGCCTGCCGCTGACGTGCCCGCACCGGTGGAACCCGCGCGCGGCGCGGTCACCTCCGAGGCGGTGGCGCGCACGCTCACCGCGCTGCTGCCCGAGCAGGCCATCGTGGTGGAAGAAAGCGTCAGCTTCGGCCGCGCCTTCTATCCTGGTACGGTCCACGCCGCGCCGCACGACTGGCTGCAGCTGACCGGCGGCGCCATCGGTGCGGGCCTGCCGCTGGCGCTCGGCGCGGCCGTGGCCGCCCCGGGCCGGCGCGTGGTGGCGCTGCAGGCCGACGGCTCGGCCATGTACACGCTGCAATCGCTGTGGACCATGGCGCGCGAACAGCTCGACGTCACCGTGGTGCTGCTGGCCAACCGCAAGTACGCCATCCTGCTGGGCGAACTGGCCGGCGTCGGCGCCAACCCCGGCAAGACCGCGCTCGACATGCTCGATATCGGCAACCCGGACCTGGACTGGGTCAGGCTGGCCAGCGGCATGGGTGTGGAGGGCGCACAGGCCACCGACATGGAAGGCTTCAACGACCTGTTCCGCATGGCCAACGCGCGCAAGGGACCGTTCGTGATCGAACTGGTGATCTGAGTGCGGGCGCGGCGGGCAAGTATGTCCGCCGCGCGCCCCTCGTGCGGTCAGCGAATCCCCAGGGCGTTGAAATACCGCGAAGCCGCGCTTCGAAATTTTCGGATAGGTGTCCGTACAGTCGAAAAATATACTTGCTTCGACCACAAGCAAGCACCGGTGCCATACGCGCGCCGGTGGACAAAAACGACGCAGGAGACACCATGCATCCAGGCATTACCCGCCGCCGCTTCGTCATAACACTGAGCGCTTGCGCAACGCTGGCCGGCACCATCGCCGCGCCTGCCCGCGCCGATTCCTATCCGGCCAAGCCCGTCACCATCGTGGTGGCATTTGCGCCGGGCGGCATGACCGACATTGTCGGGCGTCTCGTTGCCGCGGAACTCAGCCAGTCGCTCAAACAGAGCTTCGTCGTGGAGAACCGGCCGGGCGCGGCGGGCCAGATCGCAACGGAATACGTGGCACGCAAGCCGGCCGATGGCTACACGCTGCTGCTCAGCGCCACCGGCCATGTCATCGGGCCGGCGGTCCAGAAGTCGGTCCGCTATCGCCCGGTGCAGGACTTCGAGCCCATCGCGCTGATTGCCAAGGCGCCAAACATGCTGGTGGTCAACCCTTCGGTGCCGGCTCATACCGTGCCGGACTTCATCAAATGGGCCAAGGCGCAGGCAAGCGTGCCTTACGGCTCCGCGGGGGCGGGCGGCTCGACGCATCTGGCCGGCGAACTGTTCCGGCATATGACCGGCGCGCCCATGACTCATGTCCCGTACAAAGGCGCGTCGCCGTCGACCAACGCCGTGGTGGCGGGACAAATCCCGGTCGTGTTCCAGGATTCGATGAGCGTCTCCGCCTTTATTGCCGCGGGGAAGTTGCGCGCCATCGCGGTGACCGGCGCAGAGCGAAGCAAGCTGTTCCCTGATATCCCGACCATCGCGGAGGCGGGCTACAAGAACTTTGACGCCTATACCTGGCTGGGCCTTTACGCTCCCGCCGGGACGCCCAGGGAAATCGTGGCGCGCCTGAATGCCGAGGTCAATCGCATCATGGCCTCGCCCGACATGGTGGCGAAGCTCAGGCGGCAGAACGCGGAGGCCGCCGGCGGCCTGAACCCGGCGGAGTTCCGCAAGTATGTCGAGGCCGAGGTGGCCAAGTGGCAGGACACCGTGAAGATCACCGGTGTGCAGATCGAGCAGTGAGGACGTGATGGCTGACCATGACATGCAAAGTGCCGACGGCCATTATTTCAGCCGGCTTGCGCAAGGGGTGTTCGAGATTCCCCGCTGCCGGGAATGCGGCAGGTATCACTTCTTTCCGCGCGTGCTGTGTCCGTTCTGTGGTTCGGATGCACTGCAATGGACCGCGCCCTCCGGCTATGGCCGGATCTATTCGACCACGGTGGTTCGCGGCAAGGAGACCTCTCACAACGTTTGCCTGGTGGATCTCGACGAGGGGCCTCGCCTGATGAGCCGGGTGGTCGGCATCGAAGCGGATGCCGTAAAGATTGGTGCCAGGGTCAAGGCCTGCATCGAACCGAGCGAACACACCGGACAGACAGGCAAGTCGGCGTTGCTTGTGTTCCGTCCCACCGGAGACACGCCATGACCAGGGCAACTGACCGCGGCGGCGTGGCCATTCTCGGTACCGGGCTGGCCGGGCTCGGACACGCCGGCGGCCGCACGGAACAGGAAATCATCGCCCAGGCAGCCAGCGCGGCCGTGGCCGCGAGCGGGCTGCGCATGGCGGAGATCGACGGCATCATCACGTCCAGCCTGACTTCGCCCTGGTGGGTCATGCGGATGGCCGAGTACCTGGGTATCCGGCCCCGGTTTTCCGACAGCACCATGTTCGGCGGGTCCTCTTTCATCGCGGACCTGCGTATTGCCGCGATGGCGATCGAGGCCGGGGAATGCGAGAACGTTCTGATCTGCTACGGCAGCAATCCACGCAGCATTCCGAGCAGTTCGCGTGTCAATGCCATGCGCGCCGAACTCGACCCGCAACCGTATGAGCATCCCTACCAGCCGTTCAATCCTGTCACCAGCTATGCGCTGGCTGCGGCGCGGCACATGCATGAGTACGGGACCACGCGCACGCAGCTTGCCGAGGTGGCCGTGGCGGCGCGCAAATGGGCACAGCTGAATCCCGATGCCTTTGCGCGCGATCCGCTCACCGTCGATGACGTCATCAGCGCCAAAATGATCTCGGACCCGCTTACGGTACGCGATTGCTGCCTGGTCACCGACGGCGCCGGGGCCTTTGTCGTGACGCGCGCGGACCGGGCCAGGACGCTGCACGCCCGGCCCATCTATGTGCTGGGTGCTGGCCATGCGCATTGGCATCGCCAGATTTCCTGCATGGAGGATCTCACGCGGACGCCGGCAATCGACTCCGGCGCGAGGGCGTTCGCGCAGGCGGGGCTGACGCCGAAGGACATCGACGTTGTCGGGCTGTACGACGCCTTCACCATCAATCCGATCCTGTTCCTGGAAGACCTTGGCTTCTGCGCCAAGGGCGAAGGCGGTGCGTTCATTTCAGGCGGCCGTATCGAACCCGGCGGCGACTTCCCGATGAACACCAACGGCGGCGGGTTGTCGTGCGTGCATCCCGGCATGTACAGCATCTTCCTTGTCATCGAAGCCGTGACCCAGTTGCGCGGCGAAGCTGGCGAAAGGCAGGTAAATGGCTGCGAGACGGCGCTGGTGCATGGAAACGGCGGCGTCCTGTCCAGCCAGGCCACGGCGATCCTCGGGATCAGCCAATAGGGCGCTGCAGCCGTGACCCGAGACCACCTTGCCGCTTCGGCGCGCTGAATCTTTCCTGAGAGTTGTCGATGTCTCCGATTACCGAATCCATTCCCCTGTCGCCTACTGTGAGCTACGCGCAACACGGCGACGTTGCAGTGCTGATGTTGAACAACCCGCCCGTCAATGGTCTTGGCGACACGACGCGAGCGGGCTTGCACGCGGGTATCACGCGGGCTTTCGAGGACGACGCCATTGCTGCGGTGGTGATCGCCGGCGCGGGCAAGGTATTCTGCGGCGGCGCCGACATCCGTCAGTTCAACACGCCCGCGGCCACGGCATGGCCGGCTTCCCGCGATATCCTGGCGCTGGTCGAGGCTGCGAAGAAGCCCGTGGTGGCTGCCATTCACGGTGTGGCGCTGGGGGGCGGGCTGGAGTTCGCGTTGGGCTGCCACTATCGCGTGGTAACAGCCGACGCAAAACTTGGCTTGCCCGAGGTGAACCTTAGGCTGGTTCCAGGCGGAGGTGGTACGCAACGTCTGCCCAGGCTGGTCGGCGTGAAGCGGGCCCTGGAGATGATCCAGACGGGTGCGCCGGTTGGCGGACGAGAAGCGGTCCGGATCGGCCTGGCCGATGCCGTGGCAGACGGCGCCGAGATGGCGGGAGCCGCCGCATTGGTGACGCGCGCAATAGAGGTTGCACGGCGTGCGGCACAGTCGGCCGAGCATCCGGTAGCGAGCCGCAAGGACGTGCCGGAGGGCGTGGTGGATTTCGAGGCGTGTCTTGCAGCGGTCAGTCCCAAGGCAAGGAACGCGGTGGCGCAGAAAGCCGCCATCCGTTGTGTGCAGGCGGCCACGCAGCTGCCGATCGCAGAAGGACTGGCATTCGAGCGCGCCCGCTTCGAAGAACTCGTGGCAGGCAATGAATCGAAATCGCTGCGGCATATCTTCTTCGCCGAGCGCGAGGCGCCGAAGTTCGCCGAGGGCAAGGGTCTGGCATTGCGGCCCATCGAGCGGGTCGCGGTGTTGGGTTCGGGAACCATGGGCGTGGGCATCGCCATGTCCTATGCCAACGCCGGCATCCCGGTGGCATTGATCGAGCGGGAGCAGGCCGCGCTTGACCGCGGCATGTCGCTCATTCGCCGCAACTACGAGATCACCGCGTCGAAAGGCAAGCTCAAGCCCGAGCAGATCGAAGCGCGGCTGGCACTGGTCACCCCGACGCTGGCGTTCGAGGCGGTTGCCGAAGCCGACCTGGTGGTCGAAGCCGTCTTCGAGGATATGGCCGTCAAGCAAGCCATCTTCAAGCAGCTGGACGCGGCCTGCAAGCCGACAGCCATTCTTGCCACCAACACCTCGCGCCTTGACATCGATGTCATCGCGGGCGCCACCAGCCGCCCAGGGGATGTCATTGGCCTGCACTTCTTTAGCCCTGCCAACGTCATGAAGTTGCTGGAAGTGGTACGCGGCCGCGCGACCAGTGCCGACGTGATTGCCACTTGCATGGCGATGGCTCAGCGGATCCAGAAGATCCCGGTGCTGGTGGGCGTATGCGAGGGCTTTGTCGGCAACCGTATGCTGACACCGTACTGGAGAGAAGCCGGCTTTCTGCTGGAGGAAGGCGCATCGCCGCAACAGGTGGACGGCGCCCTGACACGGTTCGGCATGGCAATGGGCCCGCTGACCATGGCGGATCTCGCCGGCATGGATATCAACTGGGCCACGCGCAAGCGGCTTGCGCCTACGCGGCCCGCGCACTTGCGCTACTCCAGGGTCGCGGACCGCATTTGCGAACTGGGCCGCTTCGGTCAGAAGACCAATGGTGGCTACTATCGTTACGAACCGGGAAGCCGGACGCCCATTCCCGATCCGCTGATCGACGAACTGATCGCAGACTGCGCGCGCGAGGCCGGCATCGCCAGGCGCGAGATCTGCGACGCGGAGATTGTCGAACGCACCATGCTAGCCCTGGTCAACGAAGGCGCCCGCATCATCGAGGAAGGCATTGCGCGGCGCGCGTCGGATATCGATGTCGTCTACGTGCATGGCTATGGCTTCCCGGCCTGGCGCGGCGGCCCGATGTTCTACGCCGAGACGCTCGGCCTGGACAAGGTGCTGGCGCGCATCCTGGCCCTGCGCGCACAGCATGGGGCGCATTGGGAGGCTGCGCCGCTGCTAGAACGTCTCGTCGCCGGTGGTGCCGGATCCTTCGATAGCGGGCGTTGAATAGCCGGATCGCGGCATCCTGCCGGTCCGCCGGGGGACGCCGACGGCAGATCGGAAAGGACAGCCCCGTTCAGCCCTTGCGGCGATCTTCCATCTGCCGGATCAGGGCACGTGCCTCGTCGCCTTCCGGAATCGGCTGCCCGCTGTCGCGCCATGCGACCGCCGCCTTGAATCCGGCTTCCTGGGCGTAGCGACGGAACCACAGCCCTTCCGGGTTGTGGCGCGTGATGCCGTCAAACAGGGTGGCCATGGTCTGGCTTTGCTCCAGGCCCATCGTCAGCATGACCTGGTTGACGACCATCTTGTGCATGGCGAGATGGCTGTTCGGCACGCCGGCAATGCGCTCGGCAAGTTCGAAGGTGTGGCTGTCCAGCTCCGCTACGGGAACGGAAGCGTTGGCCAGTCCCCAGGCTGCGGCGGTGCGCCCGTCGAGTACGTTGCCGGTGAACATCATCTGTTTCGCCCGGGCAAAACCCAGGCGGTAGGTCCACATGGCCGTGGTCGGGCATCCCCAGACGCGCGTCGGCATATAGCCGATGCGTGCGTCGTCTGCCATGACGAGCAGATCGCAGCACAACGCGATATCGCTGCCGCCGGCCACGGCCGCGCCATGTACCTGGGCAATGGTCGGCTTGGGGCTGCGCCACAGGCTCATGAAGTCTTCGGTAAAGCCCTTCATCGCGCGATAGTCGAGCATGGGATCCCACGGGTACTGCTCTTGCTGGCATGGCTGGTCGCGCAAGGTCTGTGCGGAATCGGCCAGGTCATAGCCGCCGCAGAACCCCTTGCCCGCGCCCTCGACAATGATCACGTGAATCTCATCGTTCTCATTCGCCCATTCCACGGCGCTGCGGATGTCCCGCGGCATGCCTGCAGTGATGGCATTGAGACGCTCGGGGCGGTTCAGCAACAGCCGCGCAATGCGCGGATTGCGCGGATCGGGCTGAATCTGGACGGTATCGAAGTCAGGCATGACTGGGCTCTCTTCTGGACATAAGTGGATCCATTCTAGGAAGCCCGGACCCTGACAGTCAATGCTGACTGTCGTTGAACCGTCAGCTTTGACTGCTCAGGGATTGTGCTATGTTGACAGTCAATTCTGACTGTTCCTAATCTTCGTCCATATGAAAGCTACCGAACGCCCGCGCCGGACATCCGCCGGAAAGCCTGCCAACGCCAATGCCACCACCGGCAAGGAAACGCTGGGCACGCGCGAACGCATTCTCGACGCAGCCGTGACCATCGTGATCGAGCAGGGCACCGCCCGCGCCACCACGCTGGAGGTCCAGCGCCGCGCCGGCGTCAGCCGCGGCGCCTTGCTTCATCACTTTCCGACGCATGCGGACCTGCTGTCCGCAACCGTGGAAGGGCTGGTCAAGCGCAACGAGGAAGCGGTGCTGGCAAGCCTGGCGAAGCTGGAAGGCACCAGGGATGTGGTCGAGCGCGCGATCCGCGTGCTGGCGATTGCCTCGGTCCAGCCGGCGTACCTGGCGGAGCTCGAACTATGGGCGGTCTCCCGTACCGATCCAGACCTGAGAGCGACCCTGGCAGAGGCGGAGCGTCGCGCGCGCAAGGACAGCGAGCGCGTCCTGAAAACATTGTTCGAGGCATCGGACAGCAGTCCGATGCAAGCCTCCGTGATCGCCATGACGATCGAGTTTCTCAGGGGACTGGCGCTGTCCGGCGTGTTGCGCGGCAGTCCCGTCAGACGGCAGCAGCTGATTGGCCAATGGATTCAGGCCACAAAATTACTACTGGAGACGACGCCTTGACCCGACTTGCTGACCCCGCCCTGTCCTATATCGCCCCGGACACCTCGGTACCGGTTCTCGATATGACCACCGGCGATGCCCTGCGTGCCGCCGCCCTGCGCCACCCGCACCGAACGGCCCTGGTGGAAGTGGCAGCGCCCGGTCAGCCATCCCTCACGGGCGCGGCCAGCACCGCGCGACGCTGGACCTACGACGAACTCATGCGCGACGCGGAACGCTGCGCACGCTGGCTGCTGACCCGCTTCGAGCCAGGCGAACGGGTCTGCCTGTGGGCCCCGAACGTTCCAGAGTGGGTGATCCTGCAGTACGGCGCGGCGCTTGCAGGGCTGGTGCTGGTGACCGCGAATCCCGGGCTGCGTGCCGCCGAGCTGCGTTATGTGCTGACGCAGTCCCAGGCCAGCGGTCTGCTGCACACGGCTGAATTCCGAGGCACCAACATGTCCGCGATCGCCGGCGAGGTAGCGGACTGCGTGCGCGAGCGATTCTGCCTGTCTGACTGGCATGGCGAGGTGCTGACATGCAGTTCGACAGCTGAGCTGCCGACGGTCCTGCCGACGGATCCCGCGCAAATCCAGTACACCTCGGGAACGACCGGCCAGCCGAAGGGCGCACTGCTGCATCATCGCGGGCTGGTCACCAACGCCGCCTACGTCGCGGCGCGCGCGGGCATGAACGGGTCGATCCTGATGAGCCCGATGCCGCTGTTCCATACGGCAGGCGCCGTGCTCAGCTCGCTGGGTGCCATCACGACCGGATCGACCTATGTGCTGCCGTTGATGTTCGAGCCGGAACTCGTGCTCACCGCCATCGCGCGGGAGCGCTGCGAATTCCTGTTCGGCGTGCCCACCATGCTCATTGCCATGCTGGAACATCCCAGGCGCGGCGATGTGGACCTGCGCAGCCTGAAGGTGGCGAGTTCCGGCGGGGCGCCGGTGCCGCCGGAACTGCTGCGGCGCATCGAGCGCGAGTTCGGTTGCGACCTCATTACGGTGTACGGACAAACCGAGGCCAGCCCGATCATCTGCCAGTCGTCGCCGGCCGACAGCCAGGAAGACAAGGCCAACACCGCAGGCTACCCGCTGCCGCAAGTGGAAGTGCGGATCGCAGACCCCGCGGATGGCGCCATCGTCGCGACCGGCCAGGAAGGAGAAATCCAGGCCCGCGGCTATCAATGCATGCTCGGTTACTTCAATATGCCGGAGGCGACAGCAGCGGCGGTGTCGGCCGACGGCTGGCTGCGAACAGGCGACCTGGGAACCATGGACGAACGCGGCTACCTGCGCGTCACCGGGCGACTGAAGGACATGATCATCCGGGGCGGGGAGAACATTTACCCCGCGGAAGTCGAGGCGCGCCTGATCGAGCATCCGGCGGTCGCGATGGCTGCGGTGTTTGGCTTGCCGGACGAGAAGTGGGGTGAAGTCGTGGCCGTGGCGATCAGGCTGCGTGAAGGCGGCAAACCTGAGCCGGATGCGCTGCGTGACTTCCTGCGCCTTCAGCTGGCCCCGCACAAAATCCCCACGCGCTGGTTCTGCTGCAGTGAGTTTCCGATGACCGGCTCCGGCAAGATCCAGAAGTTCCGCCTGCGGGAGCTCGCGGAAGCCGGGGGGCTTGCCGAATTCGGGCTTTGACGCTGGCAGCTGCCGCGGGGCCATCTGGATCGACGTGCCGGCGGGTCAAGTAAAGTAATGCCCCGTCCGTTCCTATCGACAGCATTCCCCAAATGGCAGTCATGCAAAGAAAGCGCGCCACGCTGGTCGGCCTGGTCGCCGTGCTCCTGTGGAGTTCGATCGTCGGCCTGATCCGCGGCGTCAGCGAGAGCTTCGGCGCCACCGGTGGCGCGGCGCTGATGTACACGGTGGCTTCCGCGCTGCTGTGGGTCACGGTGGGTAGTGTCCGGCTGCGGGCGCTGCCGCGCGCCTACCTGCTCTGGGGCAGCGTGCTGTTCGTGTCGTACGAGCTGTGCCTGTCGCTGTCGATCGGCTACGCCAGCAGCGGCCGGCAGGCGATCGAGGTGGCCATGGTCAACTACCTGTGGCCCAGCTTCACCATGCTGGCCGCCATCCTGTTCAACCGGCAGCGTGCCAGCTGGCTGGTAGTGCCGGGTCTGCTGGTGGCCATCCTTGGTATCTGCCAGGTACTGGGCGGGGACCAGGGGCTGGATGTGGCGGGCATGGCGGCCAACGTGCGCGACAACCCGCTCAGCTACGGGCTGGCCTTTGCGGGCGCGGTGATCTGGGCGGGCTACTGCACCGTGACGGCCCGTATCGCGCAGGGCAAGAACGCCGTCACGCTGTTCTTCATGCTGACCGCGCTGGCCTTGTGGACCAAGTACCTGTTCACCGGCGGCGAAGCGATGGCGTTCAGCGTTGCCGGCGTGGTCTACCTGGCGCTGGCTGCCGGTGCGATGGGCTTTGGTTATGCGGCGTGGAATGTCGGCATCCTGCACGGCAACGTGTCGGTGCTCGCGGGTGCGTCGTATTTCATTCCGGTGCTGTCGGCCGCGCTGGCTGCCGCGCTGCTGCGTGCGCCGCTGTCCTTCGCGTTCTGGAAGGGTGCGGCGATGGTGGTTGGGGGTTCCGTCCTTTGCTGGCTGGCGACGCGCGGCAAAGGCGAGCGCGCCGCGCCACCCGCTGCGTCCAGCCAGGCGACATAGCGCGACAGAGACGAAAACAAAGGACTCAGGCCTGGCTGTTCTCGCGCAGCCGGGCCAGCACTTGCTCCGACACGGGCGCCTGCACGGCGCCGACGGCCATGTCGATCAGGTTCTCGACGGCGCGGGTCATGTCGAAGCCGCGGTTCTGGCGCC
This sequence comes from Cupriavidus nantongensis, assembly GCF_001598055.1. Classification (NCBI taxonomy): domain Bacteria; kingdom Pseudomonadati; phylum Pseudomonadota; class Betaproteobacteria; order Burkholderiales; family Burkholderiaceae; genus Cupriavidus; species Cupriavidus nantongensis. The sequence goes on from NZ_CP014845.1 coordinate 363,149, forward strand.
CGCGCCTGGCCTTGATGCGCTCGAAATCCGCCAGGCTGAAGATGATGAAGGCCAGGCCGGACAGATATCGCTGCCTGACGAGGCTGGCGGGCAGGCCTGACAGCGCCGCCTCCAGTATCGCCTGGGCGCGGCGAAAGCCGCGATTGGTCTCGTCGCTGGTGAACGCGACGATGTCCACATCGGGATGCATCTGCGCGGCCGCGAGGAAGCGGTTGTAGTAGTTCTCCTTGCCGCGCTCGGTCAGCCCGGTGGCCATGGGCCTGACCAGTGCCTCGATCGCGGTGCGCACGCTCGGCCGCGGGTCGCGCTGCAAGGCCTGGTCCAGGAACACATTGCGCAGCGCGTCGAACTCCTGCATGCGCCGCTGCAGGATGGCGCGGATCAGCGCTTCCTTGGAGCCGAAGTGGTAATGCAGCGCGGAGGTGTTCTTCTGCTCGGCCTCCCGGGAAATCTCGCGCATCGACACCGCATCGATGCCTTTCTCCGCATAGAGGCGCTCGGCCGTGAAGAGCAGCAGGTCAGAGCTGTTCGCCGAGACTGGCGTGCCGATCGCTTCGTCCGCTTCGAAAGCTTCGGCCGGCCCGGACTTATGGCGCACACGGGCGGGGGCTTGTTTCATCGTTCAACCTGGCAGTGAAGTCATTGCCGGCCATCGGGCACAGCGAGGGCAGCCCCGTTGGCCGGGCAGGGACAGCTTAGACATCCGCCACGATTAAATCAAGTGCTTTACTTCGGTTAAAGCACGTGCTTTACTTTGGGCAGCGCGCCGCCGGCGCCCGTTGCAGGCGAACGCCGGCCCGGCCCGCGGCGCGCCGACACTCCCCACGATACCGAGCGCAGACCTATGCAAAACATGGCATCCGGCCCGACGCGGGCCGCCCAGCTGCGGGCACTGGAAGACCTGCCCGTCGAGGATGGACTGGACGAAGAAGAGGCGAGCCGCGGCTTCATCGCCACCGTGCCCGACGCGGAAGTTCGCGACGACTATGGCCGCCTGGTGTGGAGCGTCGCCGACTACGGCTTCCTGCAGCCGGAGCAGGCGCCCGACACGGCGCATCCCAGCCTGTGGCGGCAGGCGCGGCTCAACCTGCACCACGGGCTGTTCAAGGTCTGCGACCGCATCTATCAGGTGCGGGGCTTCGATCTCGCCAACATGACGATCATCGAAGGCGACAGCGGGCTGATCATCATCGATCCGCTGACCTGCTCGGAAAGCGCCACGGTGGCGCTGAACCTGTACCTGGCGCACCGGCCGCGCAAGCCGGTGGTCGCGGTGATCTACAGCCACAGCCATTCGGACCACTTTGGCGGGGTCAAGGGCGTGGTGTCCGAAGCCGATGTCCGCGCGGGCAAGGTACACGTGATCGCGCCGGCAGGCTTCATGGAGCACGCCGTTTCCGAGAACGTGATCGCCGGGCCGGCGATGGGGCGCCGCGCGCAATTCCAGTTCGGCCACACGCTGGCGCGCAACGCCTGCTGCCAGATCGACAGCGGCCTCGGCAAGAACGTGGGGCGCGGCACCATCACGCTGATCCCGCCCACCTGGCTGATCGCGCAGGAAGCGGAAACGCACACCATCGACGGCATCGAGATCGTGTTCCAGCTGACGCCCGAGAGCGAGGCGCCGGCGGAGATGCACTTCTTTTTCCCGCAGCTGCGCGCACTGAACCTGGCCGAGAACGCGACCCGCACGCTGCACAATCTCTGTCCGCTGCGCGGCGCCCAGGTGCGCAATGCGCGGCTGTGGTCGCAGTACCTGGACCGCGCGCTCGAGCGCTATGCCCCGCACGCCGACGTGGCCTTCGCGCAGCACCACTGGCCGGCCTGGGGCACCGCGCGGCTGTCGGAATACCTGGCCCAGCAGCGCGACCTCTACAAGTACATCCACGACCAGACCGTCCGGCTGATGAACCACGGCATGACGGCAAGCGAGATTGCCGAGGTGCTGCGCCTGCCCGGCAGCCTGCGGCGCCAGTGGCACGCGCGCGGCTACTACGGCACGCTGTCGCATAACGTCAAGGCGGTCTACCAGCACTACCTGAGCTGGTATGACGGCAACCCGGCCAACCTGCATGCGCTGACGCCGGAGGCGGGTGGCAGGAAGTATGTCGAATACATGGGCGGGGCCGATGCCGTGGTCGCGCGCGCGCGCGCCGACTTCGAGCGCGGCGAGTACCGCTGGGTGGCGCAGGTGATGAACCACGTGGTCTTCGCCGAACCCGGCCACACCGAGGCGCGCGAGCTTGGCGCGGCGGCCATGGAACAGATGGGGTTCCAGGCCGAGTCCGCGACCTGGCGCAACGCCTTCCTGCTCGGCGCGCGCGAGCTGCGCCTCGGCGCCAGGGCAGTGGAGATCAAGACCGCGCGCGGCAGCGACATGGTGCGCGCAATGACCGACGAGATGTTCTTCGACTACCTCGCGGTGCGCATCAACGGCGAGCGGGCAGAAGGCATGCAGCTGCGGCTGGACTGGGTCATGACCGACACCGGCCGCAGCTACGCACTCAACCTGGAAAACAGCGCGCTCACCGTGCGCAGCGGGCGGCGGCCGGAGGCGGCGTTGGCCACCGTCAGCATGGAGCGCGCGACGCTGGACGCGATCCTGCTGCGCAAGAGCGACTTCAGCAAGGCGCTGGCGGAAGGGCGCGTCCGCGTCGACGGCGATCCGCAACAGTTCTCCGCACTGCTGGGCACGCTCGAGACCTTCGATCCTCAGTTCAATGTCATCGAGCCGTGAGCCGCGGCCACGCCCGCGCAAACGATCCCCTCACCTCAACCGAAGGATAGATAGATGAAAGCAGCAGTTCTGCACGCGCCGAAGACGCCGCTCGTGATCGAGGACATCGCCATCGCGAAGCCGGGTCCGCGCGAAGTGCTGGTACGGACGGCGGCGGTTGGCGTCTGCCATTCCGACCTGCACTTTGTCGATGGAGCCTACCCGCATCCCTTGCCGGTGGTGCTCGGGCATGAAGCCGCGGGCGTGGTCGAGCAGGTGGGTTCCGAAGTGCGCACGGTCAAGCCCGGCGACCACGTCATCACCTGCCTGTCGGCGTACTGCGGACATTGCGAGCATTGCCTGACCGGGCACCTGTCGCTCTGCATCGCGCCCGACACGCGCCGCGCCGACGATGAAGAGCCGCGCCTGATGGCTCGGCCCGGCGGCGTGATGCGCCAGTTTGCCAACCTGTCGGCATTCGCCGAGCAGATGCTGATCCACGAGCACGCGCTGGTCGCCGTGCGGCGCGACATGCCGCTCGACCGCGCCGCCCTGATCGGCTGCGCGGTCACCACCGGATTCGGCGCGGTCGCGCACACCGCCAGGGTCCGGCCCGGCGAAACCGTGGCCGTGATCGGCTGTGGCGGCATCGGCCTGGCCACCATCAATGCGGCGCAGATCGCCGGCGCCGGCCGCATCATCGCGATCGACCGCGTGCCGGGCAAGCTGGCGCTGGCGCGGGAGTTCGGCGCCACCGACGTCATCGACGCCAGCACGGCCGACGCGGTCGACGGGGTGCGCGAGATGACGGGCGGCGGCGTGCATCACGCCTTCGAGGCGATCGGGCTCAAGCAGACCACCGAGCAAGCGTTCGCGATGCTGCGCAGGGGCGGCACCGCGACCGTGATCGGCATGATTCCGCCAGGTGTCAAGATCGAGCTCAAGGGCACCGATTTCCTCGCGGAGAAGCGCATCCAGGGATCGATGATGGGATCGAACCGCTTCCCGGTCGATATGCCGCGGCTGGTGGACTTCTACCTGGCCGGCAAGCTGAAGCTGGATGAACTGATCTCGCGGCGCATGGCGCTGGCGCAGATCAACGAGGCCTTCGACGAACTGCGCCGCGGTGAACTGGCGCGCTCCGTCATTCAGTTCGAGCACTAGCGCCCTGACATCGGCGCAGACCAACGAGGAGACCACAACATGAACCTGCCCCGCTCATGCCGACGCCGCCAGGCGCTCGGCGCAGCCATCGCACTTGCCTTGCTGGCCACGCAGTCGGCTCCCGCCCATGCCGCCGGCACCTATCCCGACAAGCCGGTGCGGCTGGTGGTCGCCTTTGCCGCCGGTGGGCTGACCGACATTCTCGCGCGGACACTGGCGCAGGCGCTGAGCCAGCGCCTCGGGCAACCGGTGGTGGTCGAGAACAAGACCGGCGCCGGTGGCATCATCGGCACCAGCCTGGTGGCGAAGGCGCCCGCGGACGGCTACACGCTGCTGCTCTCCACGCCCGCGCCGCTGACCGCCTATCTCGCGCTCTACAAGCGCCTGCCGTACGATCCGCGCACCGATCTGCGCCCGGTCTCCGACATCGCCATGGCGCGCACGGTGCTGGCGGTCAATCCGTCGGTGCCCGCCAGGACCGTGGCCGAACTGATTGCCTACGGCAAGCAGAACCCGGGCAAGCTGCGCATGGGCTCGTGGGGGCAGGGCACGCTGGCCCATACGATCCAGGCATATATGGCAAAGACCTACGGCATCGACATCATGCATGTGCCATACAAGGGCGAGAGCCTGATGACCACCGACCTGCTGGCCGGGCAGGTCAACGTCACCGTCGGCAGCGTCACCATGCTGCAGCCGTATTTCGCGAGCGGCAAGCTGCATCCGCTCGCCGTGACCGGGACGAACCGCGCGAAGCGCTTGCCGGACGTTCCCACGTTCGCCGAGGCCGGCTACGCCGATCCGTCCTATCGAGTGGTGTCGCCGATGACGCTGCTGGTGCCGGCCAGGACGCCGCAGGCCATCGTTGACCGGCTCGGCAAGGAAGTCTCGAAGCTGGTCAACAGCGAGCCCCTGGGCGCGCAGATCGAGGCGATGGGCGCGGAGCCGGTCGGTAACCTGCCCGACCAGGCCGAAGCTGGCTATAAAGCGCTCTTGCCGGTCATGCTGAAGCTGACGGCCGATACCGGCGTTACCCTGGACTGAGCCACGCAGTGTTCCGGCAGCGGTGTGCCGCGGCCGGGTGGCGATTCCCTCCGACCTGGATGAATGGATATGGAAACGATCGAAAGTATGGATCTGCCCCTGCAAGGGGTACGGGTGCTCGACCTGTCGCGCGTATTCGCCGGGCCCCTGTGCGGCCAGGTGCTGGCCGATCTTGGCGCCGAAGTGATCAAGGTCGAACACCCCGGCCGCGGCGACGATACCCGCGACTGGGGCATGCGCGTGGGCGAAACCGAGACGACCTACTTCAACAGCATGAACCGGAACAAGCGCTCGGTCACGCTGGATCTGCAAAGCCCCGATGGCCTGAAGATCGTGCGAGAGCTGCTGCCGCAATGCGATGTCGTGATCCACAACTTCAAGACCGGCGGCGCCGAGAAGCTGGGGGTCGGCTACGCGCAGCTCAAGGCGATCAAGCCAGACCTGATCTACTGTGCGGTATCCGGCTACGATACCAGCGGTCCCGAAGCCGCCCGGCCAGGCTACGACCTGGTGATCCAGGCGGAAGCCGGCCTGATGGCATTGAATGGCGAGGCGACCCAGCCGCCGCTCAAGTTTGGCGTCGCGGTGGTGGACCTGATGACGGGCATGTACGCGGCGCAGGCGGTGCTGGCTGCGCTGTTCCGTCGCGAGCGCACCGGCAAGGGCCAGATGGTCGAGATGGCGCTGTATGACTGCGGGGTGATGGTCACGGGCTACTACGGCCTCGACGCGATGCTGCTCGGCCGCGACCCGGCGCGCTTTGGCAATGCGCATCCTTCGATCGTGCCGTATGGCATGTTCGATGCCGCCGACGCGCCGCTGATCATCGCGGTGGGCAACAACGCGCAGTTCGAGAAGTTCTGCCGGCAGGTGGTGGAGCGCCCCGACATCGTCGAGGATCCGCGCTACGCCACCAACGTAGCGCGGGCCAGCAACCGCGAGACCCTGACACCGCTGATCGTCGAGGTGATCCGCGGCTTCCCCCGGGACCTGCTGCTGGAACGCATGTCCGCCTGCGGTATTCCCTGCGGCAAGGTGGCGGGGTTGCATGAGGCGCTGACCAGCGAACGCACGCGCCGTAGCGGGCTGCTGCGCGAGATGCCGCATCCGGTGGCGGGAACCACGCACGTGTTCGCGCCGCCGTATCGGCTCGACGGCTGCCGCCTGCCGATCCGGTCCGCCCCGCCGACGCTTGGCGAGGGTACGCGGGAGATCCTGGAACAGCTGCTGGAAATGAGCGACGCGCAGCTGCGGGCGTTGCAGGCACAGGGTGTGCTGACGCTGCCGGATACGGTGCGTGGTGCTTGAGGCTGCCCAGCCTACCGCGTGTCGCCCGCCAACCCCAGCGCCCGTTCGATACACCGGATGATCTCGGTATCCTCGAACGGCTTGCCGATAAAGCACGCCGCCCCGGCCGCCTGCGCGCGCGCTTCATAGCCCTGCCTGTCGAAGGCGGTCATGAAGATCACCGGCATGCGCAGGCCGCGCGCGCGCAGCGCGGCGCTGAGCGCGAAGCCGTTCATGCCCGGCATCTGCACGTCCGCGATCACGCAGGCAATGCCGCCGAGCGACGGCGATGCCAAGAGCTGCGCCGCGCCGGGGTAGAGCTCCACGGCCAGGCCGAAGGCGCGCAGCAGCCGCCCCATGGCGTGCCGTACGGCGGCGTCGTCGTCGACGATGGCAATCACGGGCGTGGCATTCACGCGAACTCCTCGAACAGGCGTGCGCGTTGGCAGGGGTCACGCACGCCCCCTTGCTGCGTGGGCGGCACTAGAAGGTGTGCCGCAGCCCCAGCGCAAACGTCTGCGGATCGGCGCCGGCGCGGATGCCAAGGTCGTTGATGGCGAAGTCGTAGATCGCGTTGTCGGCGTTGTCGATGCGGCTGTAGTAGGCATACAGCGCGGTGCGGCGCGACAGTGGATAGTCGTAGCCGACCGTGAACTGCGTGGCATGGGTCTGCGCGCCGCTGCGGAAGAAGCCGATGGTATCCGCCGACGAACCGGTGCCGTTGGCCGCGTAGGCCACGCCGATGCGCACGCTGCCGGTGCCGACTTGCTGCACCATCGACGCGTAGTAGGCGTTGCGCTGCAGGTCGCCGGTATCGGTGCGGTAGTGCAGGTGTTCGACCACCGCGGCCAGGCGCGTGCCGGGCAGCAGCTGCCACGCCACGCCGGCCTTGAGCGCGTCGTCGTTGCGGCCGGCGGCCTGGTAGTGCTGGTGGCGCTCCCAGGTCAGCGTCGCGTTGAGCGGGCCGCGCTCGTAGACCGCCGCCACCGAGTACAGCGCGGGATTGCGCGCGACGGTGGTTTTCTCCTCGGGCAAGCCCCAGCCCAGCCACAGGCTGACGCCGGCCCAGCGCGGCGTGCGGTACTGCACGATGTTCTTCTGGCGCCGGTCGAACGAACTGGTGTTTTCCACGTTGTCGGTGCTGGAGGCCGAGCCGTTGCCGATCAGCGCCATATAGCCCGCGGTGGTCGGGTAGTACGGGTCGTAGCCCATGGTGGCCTCGGTGTAGGGCGTGTGCCAGTGGCCCAGGAACAGCAGGCCATGGCTGCCCTGCAGGCCGATGCGCGAATTGCGGCTGGCGATCTGGCCCTGGCCGGAATCGAGCGACAGCGCGCTTTCGACCTGCCATACGGCCTTGAGCGCGCCGCCCAGGTCTTCTTCGCCACGCAGGCCGATTACCGAGCGGTTGTTGTTCAGGCGCACGACACTGCCGAGGGCGGTGCCGTCGGTCGCGGTGCTGGCGTGGCTGTACTCGAGCGACGTGTTCAGGCGGCCGTAGACGGTGACGCTGCCCGCCGCCAGCGCGGGCGCGCACAGCACTGCGCAGCATGCACCCAGCAGCGCGCGGACGGCCGGGCTAGTGCGCGGCATCGTCGGCGGGCGTCTTGCTGGCGGCGTTCAGCGTCGGGCCGGGCGTGCCGGTGATCTTGGGCATGCACTCGGCATGGAACCATGCGGCGGTCACCGGTTCGCCGGCCAGCATGCGCTTGATCGGCGGCACCACCTGTTCGCCGATCAGCATGCCGAGCAGGCCGACCAGCGCCACCACCGGCGGGGCGGGTGAGCGGACCTGCATCAGCGCGTAGATGATGCCGACCAGGATGCCGGCGGCCAGGGAGACGAGGTAGAGCTTCATGGGGATTCCCGGTGAGGTTGGCAGGTCAGTGCGGCGCCGGCGGTGACGCGCTTGGCCCCGCTGTTGATCCATCAGGCAGCCCCACACCCAGCAGGTGCCGCACGCGCGGCGGCGTCTCGCGCGCATGGAAGCGCGTGATTTCGCGCTGCAGGTCGGCATCGGCGTGCGGCACGCGGCGGTGCTGGCGCAGGTGCTCGGCCCAGGACTCGACCAGGAACCATTCGGTCAGCAGCTCCGTATCGGCGGGGTCTTCCATCACGCCCCAGTTGAAGGCACCGTCGCGCAGCCGTTCTTCCGACAGCTTGTGCACCGCGCGCAGGAAGGCATCGCGGTCTTCCGCGCGGACGCAATACTCGATCAGCACCATCACCGGGCCGCGGTCATGCGCGATCTCGTCGGCGCCTTCCGGCTCCGGCCAGTGCTGCGCGGGGCCGAGGTCTTCCTCGCCGCGCGGCAGCCGCAGCCGGTGCAGCAGCAGCGCCGCCGCCAGCAAGCCACCGGCGGCGACCAGCAGCCCGCCGGAGATGCCCAGCGCCTGCGCCACGAAGCCCCATACCAGGCTGCCGGCAGCCATCGCGCCGTTGAACACCATCTGGTAGACCGCCAGCGCGCGTCCGCGCACCCAGTTGGGCAGGATCGCCTGCGCCACGCCGCCCAGCGTGGTCAGCGCGGTGATCCACGCCGCGCCGAGAAACAGCAGCAGCGGCAGCGCCAGCCACACCGGCGGCGCGACGCACAGCGCCGCCATCACCGCCGCGGTGACGATGGCCGACAGCAGCACCATGCCGTCGGCATCCAGGCGCCGCTGCAGCCGCGGCATCACCAGCGCGCCGAGGATGGCGCCGAGGCCGACCGCGCCCAGCAGCACGCCATAGAGGCTGGCGCCGCCCTGCAGCAGTTGCTTTGCCACCAGCGGCAACAACGCCCAGATGCTGCTGCCGAAGGCGAAATGCACCGCCGCGCGCGCCAGCACGACATGCAGCTTGCTATGCGCGCGGGTAAAGCGCAGCCCGGCGCGGAACGCCCCCAGGAAATGCTCGCGCAACGGGTCGGCGGGGCGCTGCGGGCGCTTCCACCACAGCAGCGCGGCAATCACGAAGACATAGCTGACCAGGTCCACGCCATAGGTCGTGGCCGCGCCGAACGCCGCCAGCAGCAGGCCGCCGGCGGCAGGGCCGATCGCGCGCGCGATATTGACGCCGAGGGCATTGAGCGCGACCGCGCGCTTGAGCTCGTGCTGCGGCACCAGTTCCGGCACGATCGATTGCCAGGTGGGCCCCATCATTGCCGCGCCGATGCCGCCGAGGAAGGCCATGCCGATCAGAATCTCGATCGTCAGTGCCTGGCGCCAGGCCAGCACCATCAGCGTGCCGCTGACCATGGCCAGCCCCACCTGCACCGCGATCAGGAAGCGCCGGCGGTCGAGGATGTCGGACAGCACGCCGGCCGGGATCGCCAGCAGGAACACCGGCAGCGTGGCCGCGGCCTGGATCGTGGCGACTGCGGCGGGAGAAGTGGACAGGTCGGTGGCCAGCCACGCGCTGGCCACATCGCGCATGAAGCTGCCGATATTGCCGAGGATGGTCGCGGCCCACAGCACCGCGAAAGTGGCCTGCGCCAGCGGCGCGAAGGTGCCGCCATTGGTGCCGCCGTTGGCGGGCGTGGGCGTGGGACGGAGTGCTTGTTCGGCCATGCCGGTCACCGCTCCGTTTGCGCAAGCTGCGTGCGCAGCGCGCGTTCGCGCAGGTCATGCCAGGCCACCAGCACGAAGCCGCCCACCAGTCCCAGGTGCTCGAAGAAGGCATTGGCCATCATGAATTGCGCGTCGGGCGGCGCCTGCCAGAAGCGGTTGGCGACGAAGGTCGCGGCCAGCGTGAACGCCGCCAGCGCCAGGGCGCCCAGCCAGCGGCGCCAGCCCAGCAGGATCATGGCGCAGGCGCCCAGCTCCAGCACGATGGTGGCGATCGCCATCGGCACCGCCGGCGACAGGCCGAAGTGCTGCATTTCAGCAATCGCGCCGCGGAAGTCCGCCAGCTTGACCAGACCGCCCTGCAGGTAGGCTGCGCACAGCAGCAACAGCGCGAGCCAGTGCAGCCAGCGCGGCAGCAGGAGCGTGGAGGCGCCGGCGGAGGCCGGCGTCAGCGTGGTGGTCGGTTCAGGCATGGCCGGTCTCCGGGTGGGGGCGTGGTGAGTGTGGGTGGTGTCCGGGATCAGAACGCCCAGCACGAGCAGCCGAGCGCGCCCCAGAAGGTGCTTTCGTCCGAGGTCGGCACGCTGGAAGTCCAGGCCCTGGCATGCGCATGGCCGTGCACGCCGCAGCTGCTGGCGCAGCCGCACGCGGTGTTCATCGCCAGCTTGCGTGCCTGCGGCCGCGGCTGGTAGCCGCCCACATGCCGCACCGGCGACCAGTCCGGCATCGGCGGCGGGATCTGCGGCGACAGCTTGCTGAAGTCGCCGTCGGCATAGACCACCTTGCCGCCAAGGACGGTCAGCACCGAGGCGATGTCCTGGATCTCTTCGCCCGGCACGCTGAAGTAATCCGCCGACAGCACCGCCAGGTCGGCCAACTGGCCCACCTTGATCTGCCCCTTCTTGCCGACTTCGGACGAGAACCAGGTATTGGCCTCGGTCCACAGCCGCAGCGCGGTCTCGCGGTCGAGCAAGTTGGCCTGCGGGTACATCGGCATGCCGCCCACGGTCTTGCCGGTGGTCAGCCAGTACAGCGACACCCACGGGTTGTACGAGGCCACGCGCGTGGCATCGGTGCCGGCGCCGACCTTGACGCCTTTCTCCAGCATCTTCTTCACCGGCGGCGTCGCTTCGGCCGCGCGCGCGCCGTAGCGCTCGACGAAATACTCGCCCTGGTACGCCATGCGGTGCTGCACGGCAATGCCACCGCCGAGCGCGGCAATGCGGTCGATATTGCGGTCGGAGATGGTCTCGGCGTGGTCGAAGAACCAGTTCAGGCCATCGAACGGAATGTCCTTGGCGACCTTCTCGTAGACGTCGAGCGCGCGCGAGATGGTCTGGTCATAGGTGGCATGCAGCCGCCACGGCCAGCGCTTTTCCGCCAGCAGGCGGATCACCGGCTCCAGGTCGGCTTCCATCGACGGCGCCATCTCGGGGCGCTCGACGCGGAAGTCCTCGAAGTCGGCCGCGGTGTAGACCAGCATCTCGCCGGCGCCGTTGTGGCGGTAGAGGTCGTCGCCCTGGCCCGGCCGGACCTTCGCGGTCCAGGTCTTGAAGTCGTTGAGCTCTTCCTTGGGCTTCTGCGTAAACAGGTTGTAGGCGAGCCGCACCGTCAGCTGGCCTTCCTTGTGCAGTTCCTCGATGATGCTGTAGTCCTCGGGATAGTTCTGGTAGCCGCCGCCCGCATCGATCACGCCGGTGACGCCCAGCCGGTTCACCTCGCGCATGAAATGGCGGGTCGAATTCTTCTGGTACTCCGGCGGTAGCTTCGGGCCCTTGGCCAGCGTCGCGTACAGGATGGTCGCGTTGGGCTTGGCCAGCAGCAGGCCGGTGGGATTGCCGCGCGCATCGCGCACGATCTCGCCGCCCGGCGGATTCGGCGTGTCCCTGGTGTAGCCCACCGCGCGCAGCGCGGCGCCGTTCAGGATGGCGCGGTCGTACAGGTGCAGGATGAACACCGGCGTGTCGGGCGCCACGGCGTTCAGTTCCTCGATGGTCGGCAGGCGCTTCTCGGCGAACTGGTGCTCGGTGAAGCCGCCTACCACGCGCACCCATTGCGGCGCGGGGGTGCGCGCCACCTGATCCTTCAGCATCCGCATCGCATCGGCCAGCGAGCGCACGCCGTCCCAGCGCAGCTCCATGTTGTAGTTCAGGCCGCCGCGGATGATATGCATATGGCTGTCGATCAGCCCGGGAATGGCCCGCCGGCCATTCAGGTCGATGACCTTGGTCTGCGCCCCGGCCAGCTTCATGATGTCCTGGCGCGTACCCACGCCGACAAAGCGGCCGTCACGCACGGCCACGGCATCGGCCTGCGGATTGGACTTGTCGAGCGTGGCGAACTTGCCGTTGACGAGGATGAGGTCGGGGGTGCCTGGTGACATGGCGAAGATCTCCGAGGAGGCGCTCGCGCCGAGCGCGGCGGCGGAGGCGATGAATTGCCGGCGGGTGACTGACATAATCTCAGGCGTTCAGGAAGGCCAGCAGGTCGGCATTGACCTGGTCGGCGTTGATCACGCACATGCCGTGCGAAGCGCCCGGGTAGACCTTCAGCGTGGCGTCCTTGACGATCTCGGCCGACAGGCGCGCCGAATTGCCGATCGGCACGATCTGGTCGTCGTCGCCATGCAGGATCAGCGTCGGCACGTCGATCTTCTTCAGGTCCTCGGTGTAGTCCACCTCCGAGAACTCGCGGATGCAGGCGTACTGGCCGACGATGCCGCCGGCCATGCCCTGCGCCCAGAACGCATCGATGGTGCCCTGCGAGACCTTGGCGCCGTCGCGGTTGAAGCCGAAGAACGGCACCGCCAGGTCCCGGTAGAACTGCGAGCGGTTGTCGGCGACGCCCTTGCGGATGCCGTCGAACACCGCCATCGGCAGGCCGTTGGGGTAGGCCGTGGTCTTCAGCATCACCGGCGGCACCGCGCCGATCAGCACGGCCCTGGCCACGCGCCTGGTGCCGTGGCGGCCGATGTAGTGCGCGACCTCGCCGCCGCCGGTGGAGTGGCCCACCAGCGTCGCATCCTGCAGGTCCAGCGCGTCCAGCAGCGCCGCCAGGTCGTCGGCATAGGTGTCCATGTCGTTGCCGTGCGCGGGCTGGTCCGAGCGGCCGTGGCCGCGGCGGTCATGGGCGATCACGCGGAAGCCCTGCTGCACCAGGAACAGCATCTGCGCATCCCAGGCGTCGGCATTGAGCGGCCAGCCGTGCGAGAACACGACCGGGCGGCCCGAGCCCCAGTCCTTGTAGAAGATCCGGGTACCGTCTTTGCTAGCAATAAAGCTCATGGTTCACCTTTGCGATGGAGAAGGACGACAGGAGGCGGCGAGATCGCCAGGCTTAGCGGGCCGGCACCGGCGCGATCGACTCGTGCGGCGTGGCGGTGCGTTGCGGCGCCTTGTGGACCATGGTGTAAGCGTAGTCGACGCCCATGCCGTAGGCACCGGAATGCTCCTTGACCAGCTTCATCACCGCGTCATAAGTGTCGCGGTGGGCCCAGTCGCGCTGCCATTCCAGCAGCACCTGCTGCCAGGTCACCGGCACGGCGCCGGCCTGCACCATGCGCTGCATGGCGTAGTCGTGCGCTTCCTTGCTGGTGCCGCCGGAGGCATCGGCCACCATGTAGATCTCGTAGTTGCCTTCCAGCATCGCGCACAGCGCGAAGGTGGTGTTGCAGACCTCGGTCCACAGGCCGGCGACGATCACCTTGTTGCGGCCGTTGGCCTTGAGCGCGTCGCGCACTTTCTGGTCGTCCCACGAATTCATCGAGGTGCGCTCCAGGGTCTTCTGCTCCGGGAACACGTCCAGCAGTTCCGGATAGGTAAAGCCCGAGAACGACTCGCTCTCGACGGTGGTGATGGTCGTCGGGATATTGAAGATCCTGGCCGCCTTGGCCAGGCCGACCACGTTGTTCTTCATGGCCTGCCGGTCCATCGACTGCACGCCGAAGGCCATCTGCGGCTGATGGTCGATGATGATCAGCTGGCTGTTCTGCGGGGTGAGGACTTCGAGCTTCGGGTTGGACATGGTGTCGTTCCTTGGGAACAGGGTTGAGCCCGGGTGCGGTCCTTGCTTCAACGCAAGGCCGCAACGCGGGAGGGGGGCGGAGCAGGGCGGCGGGGTTGCGTGAGCGCAGCGCTGCCGCAGGGAAGACTAGTCGGTGTGGGCGCCAACGCAAATCGGATGTTCGTATTACCCGGCGGCCGCGCCGATGCCCCGGCGTGGTGCGCCGTGCACGGCGTACGCGCCATCACCGCACCCGCCCGCGACTAACACCATGGTATGGGTGCCCGGTGCGTCACTGCCGTGACCCCATGCCGGTCCTTGCGATGACATGCCCGCTGGTTATAATCCGCAACACCTTTCCGAGCGCACTGGAGATCTGACCGTGACATCACCGAGCCTGGAGCCAGCCGACACCAGTGCGAACGATGACGCGACGGTGCTGGTGGTCGACGACGATGCCGCGCTGCGCCGGGCGCTGGGCAACCTGTTCCGCTCGGTCGGGCTGAACGTGGCGCTGTTCGCCTCGGCCGCCGAACTGCTGGCAACGCCCTTGCCCGATACGCCATGCTGCCTGCTGCTCGATGTCAGGCTGCGCGGGCAGAGCGGGCTCGACCTGCAGGCGCGGCTGGGCCAGCTGGGCGTCCATATCCCCATCATCTTCATGACCGGCTATGGCGATATCGCCATGACGGTCGCGGCGATGAAGGCCGGCGCCGAAGACTTCATGCCCAAGCCGTTCCGCGACCAGGACCTGCTCGACGCGGTCGCCGCGGCGCTGGAAAAAGACCGGCTGCGGCACCAGGGACTGCGCCAGCTCGAGTCGTTGCGCGCCAGCTACCAGTCGCTGACGCCGCGCGAAGGCGAGGTCATGGGCCTGGCCGTGGCCGGGCTGCTCAACAAGCAGATCGCCGCACAGATCGGCATCAGCGAGGTGACGGTGAAAATCCACCGCGGCCAGGCCATGCGCAAGATGAAGGCGCGCACCTTTGCCGAGCTGGTGCTGATGGCGCAGCACCTGGGCCTGTGCAAGGTCGGCGGCTGAGTGCGCCGTGGCGCCGAGCCCGCCATCATTCCTACCCCATGACGTCTGGCATTCCCTCGCCGCGAAGCCCCGCACCGGCCTTTGACGAGGCCTGGCTGGCGCGGGCCGCGCAGACCGTGCTGCACGTGTCGGACGGCATCACTTACCTGCAACTGTCGGACCCGGACTCCGGGCTGCGCTGCTTCGCCAGGAGTGCGCCGCTGGCCCACAGCGGGCCACTGCAGGACGAAGCCCGGCTGGCCGCGCGCTTGCAGGCGGACTGGGCCGCGGTGCCGGTGGCCACGCTGCGCAGCGCGGAACGGATGGTGGTGGTGTATGGCGGCGCGCCCGCATCGACCCTCGCCGCGACGCTTGACGATGCCGGGCTCCCCGTCGGCCGCTTCCTCGAGCTTGCCATCGGCGGCGCGCGCGCGCTCGCGGACGCGCATGCGCATGGCCTGCTGCATGGCGATATCAGGCCGGACAACCTGCTCGTCGACGACAGCTCCGACGCCAGCGCCGGCGTGCGCCTGACCGGCTTCGACCATGCCACTGCGCTGGACGCCATGCCGCCCGTCGTGCCGCGCCCCGGCCCCGCATCGTGGCCATACCAGGCGCCCGAAGTCGCCCGCGCCGACCAGGCGCGCATAAGCGCCCGCTCGGACCTGTATTCGTTCGGCGTCACCTGCTACCGGATGCTGACCGGCACGCTGCCGTTCACTGCCGAGTCACCCGCGGCGTGGCAGCACGCCCATCTCGCCGTCGAACCCGTGCCGCCGCATGTGCGCGCAACCGGCATCGCGCCATTGCTGGGGGCGATCGTGCTCCGGCTGCTGGTCAAGGACCCGGCTGAGCGCTATGCCGGCGCCATGTCGCTGCTCGCGGACCTGCTGCGCTGCCAGGCCGACTGGCGCGAACGCGGCGAGATCGCGCCGTTCAGGCTCGATGCCGCGGGCGCGACCCCGACGCTGAACGTGTCCGGCGAGCTCTTTGGCCGCGCGCGCGAAACCGCGCAGCTTGCCGATGCGCTGGCGCGCGTGCGCCACAGCGGCCAGTCCGAGCTGGTGCTGATCGCCGGCGCCGCCGGCACCGGCAAGTCGGCGCTGGCGGCGTGGCTGTCGTGCCAGGCGGGGCAGTACGGCATGCGCTTTGCCAGCGGCAAGAGCGACCAGTTGCAGCTAGACATTCCGTACGCGCCGGTGGCGCAGATGATCCGTGCGCTGACGCTGCCGCTGCTGGGCGAGCCGGAAGCCGCGCTGGCGCCGGTGCGCGAGCGCTGGCTGAATGCGCTCGCGGGGCAGGGCCGGGCCATTGCCGTGCTGGTGCCCGAGGTGGAGCAGGTGCTGGGACGCACCGCGCCGCTGGCCGAAGTGCCGGCCCAGCAGGCGCAGGCGCGCGCGCAGCAGGCCATCCTTGCCACCTTTGCCACCTTTGCCGACCAGGGCGCGCCGCTGGTGCTGTGCTTCGATGACCTGCAATGGGCCGATGCGTCGACCATCGCGCTGCTCGAGGCCTTCACCACGCAGCGCCCGGGCAACCTGCTGCTGATCGCCGCCTACCGCGACCACGGCAATGAGGTCGAGCAGCGCTTCTCGTGGCTGCTGCACGCCAGCCGCGCCGGCGCGCTGCCGGTCACGCGCATCGCCGTGCGGCCCCTGGCCGTGTGGGAACTGACCGAGCTGGTAGCGGCCGCCCTCAACGAGCCGGCGCCGCGCGTCGAAGCGCTGGCGCAGCTGGTGCATGCCAAGACCGGCGGCAATCCGTTCTTCTCGTACCAGCTGTTGCGCGCGCTGGTCGACGACGGCGTGCTGGCCTACCGCGAGGCCTACCGCGACCAGCGCGCCGGCTGGCACTGGGACGAGGCCGATGCCGCGCAGCATCGCTACACCGACAGCGTGACCGACCTGATGACCCGGCGCTTCGCGCGCCTGCCGGAAGCGGGTACGGAACTGCTCAGGCAGCTGGCCTGCGTGGGCATACGCTGCGAGCGGAGCCTGCTTGCGTGCGTGGCGCAACTCGATGCGGCGCAGCTCGACGAGCGGCTGCGCCCCTTCGTCGATGCCGGCCTGCTGGTACGGACCGAAGACGGCTATGCGTTCCAGCATGACCGCGTGCTCGAAGCCGCGTACGCCATGATCGCGCCGCGCGAGCGCCCGGCCGCGCATGCGCGCATCGCGGGCATCATGATCGAGCACTGGCAGGGCGCGCTGGCCGCGCATGCCTTCGAGGTCGGCAGCCAGATCGAGCGCGCCGCCGGCCAGCCGCTGCCGGAGCCGCAACGCGTGGCCTTCGTGCAGGTGCTGCTGGTGGCCGCCAGGCGCGCCCGGCGCAGCGCGGCGATGGCGCAGGCGACGCGCTATACCGACGCGGCGTTCGCGCTGATGCAGCCGTCATGGTGGACCACGCACTGCGCGCTGGCCTATGCCGCCAGCGTGCTGCACTGCGAATGCCTGCTGGCGCAGGCGCGGCTGGAGCCGGCCTCGCAGGAGATCGACGCGCTGCTCGCGCGCGAGCTGCCGCCGGTGGACAAGGCCGCCGTGCACCGGCTCAAGGCCAGCCTGCAGACCGTGCGCTCCGACTACGAGGGCGCGATCAACGCCGCGCTGTCGGGGCTGGCGTTGCTCGATATCCACCTGGAGCGCGGTCCCAGCCCGGCGCACATGCGCGCGGCCTACGACGCGGTGAAGCGGGCGCTGGGCGGGCGCTCCATCGACAGCCTGGGCCGGTTGCCCGCCACCGAGGACAGCCGCATCCAGACCATCATGGGGCTGCTGTCGACGCTGATCTCGTCGCTGTTCGTGCGCGACGGCATCAGCTTCCTGCACGTGGCCAAGATGGTGGAGCTGACGCTGGAGCACGGCGCCACCGCGGAATCGCCGTACGGGCTGTCGTGGTTCGGCGTGTTTATCGCGAGCCTGTACGAGGAATACGAGGACGGCCTGGCCTACGGGCTGGCGGCGATGGACCTGGCCGACCGCCATGGCTACGAGGCCGAGCGCATCGCCACGCTGGTGGCGCTCGACCAGGTCAGCGCCTGGACCCGGCCGCTGTCGTACGCGCTGGCGCAGGCGCAGCGCGCGGTCACGCTGGGGCGCGCGTCCGGCGATATCGGCATGGCGTGCTATGCCTGCAACCATATCGCGTCCGACCTGCTCGCCATGGGCGAGCACCTGCGCCTGGTGGAGGAAGAGATCGGCCGCGGACTGGCGCTGACGCGGCTGGTGCAGTACCGGGATATCGAGCTGATCCTGTATTCGCAGCACCATTTCCTGCACCGGCTGCGCAGCGGCGACGAAGCCGCCCCGCAGGGCGAGGCCGCGCACCAGATGAGCGCGGCGCAGCGGCTGGCTCGTGCCAACTCGCTGCCGACCCGGTTCTGGGTCTGGCTCTACGACGGCATGGCGGCGGTGTTCCGGCAGGAATGGGACCACGCGGTGCGCAGCCTGCGCGAGGCGCAGGCGCTGATCTGGTCGGCGCCGGCCCATATCAACGTCGCGGATTGCCGGCTGTATCTGGCCCTGGCGCTGTCGCACGCGACTGCCGGCGCGGCGCCGGACAGTGTCATGGCCGAGGTGGCTGCGCATCGCGACTGCTTTGCCCGCTGGGCGGCGCTGAACCCGCTGACCTTCCGCGGCAAGCTGGCGCTGGTCGATGCCGAGCTGGCGCGCATGCGCGGCGATCCGCTGCAGGCGCTGGCCGGCTACGAGCAGGCGGCGGCGGATGCCGCCGCAGCCGGATTCGTTCATGAGGCGGCGCTCGCGCACGAGCTCGCCGGCATGCTGTGCGAGGCGCGTGGCCTGCCGACCGCGGCCGCGCAGCACTGGCGCCTGGCCCATGCCGGCTACCGGCGCTGGGGCGCCGACCACAAGGCGATGCTGCTGGAGGCGCGCCATCCGCAACGCGACGCGGCGGGGCACGACCATGGCGGCGCGGACGTCAAGCTCAGCGCGCAGCGCTGGGAGTTGGGCATGAAGGCGGCCAGGGCGTTGTCCAGCGAGATCGTGATGGACCGGCTGATCGAGACGCTGATGACACATGTGGTGGTCCATGCCGGCGCGCAGTACGGCTTGCTGCTGCTGATGCGCGGCGAGCAGCCCATGATCGAGGCCTCGGCACGCGTGCTCGACGGCAAGGTGGCGGTGACGCTGGGCAGCGCGGCGCCGACCGAGCAGGCGCTGCCGCTGGCGGTGCTCAACAGCGTGCTGCGCACCCGGCAGACGCTGGCGCTGGACGATGCCATGGTCGACGCGCCGTCGATCCGCACCCGGGGCGCGATTGCCGGCGGCCTGCGCTCGGTGCTGTGCCTGCCGCTGCTGCGCGGCGGCAGCCTGGTGGGCGTGTTCTACCTGGAGAACAGCCTGGCGCCGGCGGTGTTCGACGCCACCCGTATCGCCGAGCTCGAGGTGCTGGCGCCGCAGGTGGCGATCTCGCTCGAGACCGCGCGCCTGTACCAGCAACTGATCGACGAAAGCAACCGCCGCGTCGCCGCCGAAATGCGGCTGCGCAGCGCCAGCTCGGCACTGGCGCGCACCTCGCACCTGACCGTGATGGGCGGCCTGGCCGCCTCGATCGCGCATGAAGTGAACCAGCCGCTGACCGCCATCGTCGCCACCGTCGACGCCAGCCTGCGCTGGCTGAACCGGCCTCGGCCGGAGGTGGCCGAGGCGCTCGACGGCTTCGCCGACATCAAGCAGTACGCGCTGCGCGCCGCCGATATCATCCGTGCGCTGCGCGCGCTGGCCAGGCAGGCGCCGGCGGTGCTGGCGCCGCTGCATCCCGACGATGTCCTGCGCGAGGTGCTGGAGATGGCGCGCCTGGATATCGACGCGCGCGAGGTCCGGGTCGTTGCACGGCTGGCGGCGGGCGCCGCCGTGGTCGAAGCCGATCGGGTCCAGCTGCAGCAGGTGGTGCTGAACCTGATCACCAACGCGCTCGACGCCATGGCGCAGACCCCGCCCGCGCAGCGCGAGCTGATCGTGACCTCGTACCGCGAGCAGGACAACGTCGTCGTCAGCGTGCAGGACCACGGCGCAGGCATCCCCGACGACGTGCTGGGTCAGGTGTTCGAGCCGTTCTTCACCACCAAGGAAGACGGCATGGGCATGGGCCTGGCCATCTGCCGCTCCATCATCGAGGCGCACGGCGGCACGCTGGAAGTGCGCAACCGGCGCAGCGGCGGCAGCGAATTCATGTTCCGGCTGCCGGTATGCGAGATGTTGCCCGCGGCGAAACCCTGAAAGAACCCCCACCGCGGCGCTGCGGGACGGTGGTTCTCACGCGTCCCGCATCCCCTGCATCACCCGCAGTTCCCGTCCGCCACGCACAGTCCGTGCACCACCATCTCGCCCATGACATCCATCGAGGCCTGGTCGGCGATGGCTTCGCGCAGCGCTTCCAGCGCGGCATCGTGGGCATCGCCGGCCTTGCCGGCCTGCAGCGGGGTGTCGTGCCAGCCCGCGGGATCGCGGCGGGATCGACATCGACCCCGGCCCCCGCGGCCAGCGCCGCCAGCACGGCGCTCTCCGCTTCGGCCAGCGCCTGGGCTGACAGGCCCCTGGTGCTTGCGGAGCCGAAGCCATCGAAGGCCTGGGCCCGCGGGCCGCCCGTCAGCTTCCACAGCGCCAGCTCGGTCAGCGGCGTGCAATTTTTACGAAGCAGCAAGAGCACGCCGGCCTGCCCGGCCACGCCACACCACCAGCAATCCGGCCGTGGCCAGCAGGCCGCCGGCGACCGGCACGGCGCGATAGCCGAGCCCCAGGCTGATGACAGCGCCTCCCAGCGCGGCACCGAGGGCGTTGCCCAGGTTGAAGGCGCCGACGTTGATCGACGAGGCCAATCCCGGCGCTTCCGCCGCCGCTTCCATCACCCGCATCTGCACCGGCGGCACCACGGCGAAGGTCGCTGCGCCCCACAGCAAAAGCCCGAGCGCCGCGGTGACGTGGTGGGCGAGGGCGAAGGGCAGCGCCAGCATGATGACGGCCAGCGCCGACAGCACGATCCTGGTCGCGCCATCGAGCGACCAGTCCGCAAGCCGCCCGCCCACGTGGTTGCCGATGGTGAAGCCAACCCCGATCAGCACCAGCGCGAACGTGACAAAGCTGCCGGAAGCGCCAGTGAGCTCGGCCAGCACCGGCGCGATGTAGGTGTAGAGCGTAAACATCGCGCCCGCGCCCAGCACCGTCGTCGCCAGCGCCAGCAACACATTGGGGCGGGTGAGCACGGCCAGTTCCCGGCGCACATCCGGCGGGGTGCCGCGGTCGCCTTGCGGCAGCGCCAGCCAGAGCGCGACGATGGCAACCAGACCGAGCACGGCGGTGCCGGCGAACGCCAGGCGCCAGCCGACCTGCTGGCCGATCCAGGTTGCCGCCGGCACGCCGCCGATGTTGGCGATGGTCAGGCCCATGAACATGGTGGCCACGGCGCTGGCCTGCTTTTCCTTCGGCACCACGCTTGCCGCCACCACGGCACCGAGGCCGAAGAAGGCGCCGTGGTTCAGGCTGGTGACCAGGCGCGCCGCAAGCAGCGTCGCGTATCCCGGGGCAAGCGCCGACAGCAGGTTGCCGATGGTGAAGATCGCCATCAGCGCCATCAGTGCGGCGCGCTTGCCGAAGCGGCTGAACAACAGGGTCATCACCGGCGCGCCGACCATCACGCCGATCGCATACGCGGTGATCAGCATCCCCGCCGTGGGGATGCTGACGTCGACGCCTTCGGCAATCACGGGGAGCAAGCCCATTGGCGCGAACTCGGTGGTGCCGATGCCGAAGGCACCGATGGCCAGCGCAAGCAGTGCGGTATTCGATTTCATCGTGGCAACCCGCTCAGGCCGCGGCCCGGCCGTCGTAGGCGGGATAGTCGGTGTAGCCCTCGGCACCGCCGCCGTAGTGGAGCGCGCGGTTCGACGCCGCCAGGGGCCAGTCGTTCTGCAGCCGTGCGACGAGGTCGGGGTTGGCAATGAACGGCTCGCCGAATGCCGCCATGTCGATGCGGTCGGCGGCGATCAAGGCCTCGGCGCGCGCGCGCGTCATGCCTCCGGCAAGGATCAGCACGCCCTTGAAGCGGTCGCGGAATTTGGCGAGGAAATCATCCGGCATGGCCGAGCTGCCGCGCGTGCTCTGGTCCATCAGGTGCACGTACGCAATCTTGCGTCCCGACAGCTCATCGGCGAGATGGAGGTAGGTCTCCTCGAGCTCGGCGTAGTGGCCCATGTCGCCGAGGCCGCCATAGGGAGACAGCCGGATGGCGGTGCGATGTGCACCGATGCGCGCTGCCACCGCGTCGATGGCGGCCAGGGCGAAACGGGTGCGGCTTGCCAGCGTGTCGCCGCGGAATTCATCGGTGCGGTCGTTTACGGTCGGGTTCAGGAACTGCTCGATCAGGTAGCCATTGGCGCCGTGCAGCTCGACGCCATCGAAACCGGCCTCGACCGCATTGGCGGCCGCTTCGGCAAAATCGGCGATCACGCCATAGACCTCGCCGGTCGTCAGTGCGCGCGGCACGGAGGCATCGACCGCACCGGGCGTGCCGTCGGCGGTATAGCCCCACGCCTTGGTGTCTTTCGCGACCTGGCCGGTGGCACTGACCGGCTGGATGCCGCCGGGCTGGATCGACACATGGCTCACACGGCCGACATGCCAGAGCTGCGTGAAGATGGTGCCGCCCTTGGCATGGACGGCGTCCGTGACCTTGCGCCAGCCTTCCACCTGTTGCGGCGTGTAAAGGCCTGGGTTGAACAGGAAGCCCTGCGCGCTGGGAGAGATCACCGTGCCTTCGGTCACGATCAGTCCGGCGTCGGCGCGCTGGCTGTAATAGAGCGCGTTGAGGTCGTTGGGCACCCCGTCCGGATTGCGGGAACGGGTCAGCGGTGCCATGGCGATCCGGTTGGCGAGCTGGCGCTCGACCAGGGTGAAGGGCTTGAACAGTAGACTCATTTGGAGAACCTCGATCAGGAAGGGCACCGCCGTCGGCAGCGTGGCCGCAGGGTGCAGGCGTGCTTCGATGGACCGAAGTTTGCGCGGTTTATATTTGTTGAGTAAGCCTTGTATCGGTCAAATACTTTTGAGTCAGTTTCAAGAATAGGACCCCGTCCGAATGCGCCGGGGAGGGCAAGGCCTGCACCGGCGCGCCCGCGCGCATCGCCGCCAGCGTTTCATCCCGGACACATACCTCGGTCATCCTTCGAGCCGATTTTCCATTCCATTCCCGCCACCTAGATTGGGTTCATCGATGGCGCCTTCGCAGCCGTCGACCTTTACGACCGCAGAGTCCGAGCAAGGGGAGCCCATGAAAAACGCCCACATCAGAATGGCCGCCGTGCCATTCGCCTGCCTTGTCATCACGCTTGCCGGCTGCGGCGGTGGCGGAGGGGGCGACTCCCCGTCTACCAGCGCCGCCGCCAGCCCGGGCACTTCGACCGGCACGTCGCCCGGCACGTCCACTGGTACTTCGCCAGGCACAACCACCACGCCGACTACGCCCGCTCCGGCCGCGGCGACCACCAGTGCCATGCTGTCCGGCACCACCGATCCCGGGCCCGAGATCGGCAAGGACGGCGACTATTACCTGAACACCGTGACGTGGATGATGTTCGGGCCCAAGGCCAATGGCGTGTGGCCCGCCGGGGTTTCGTTGGCGGGTCCCGGCGGCAATACCGGTGCGGCGGGAAGCACCATCCTGTCCGGCTCGGTCGATCCGACGGACAGCGTCGGCAACAACGGCGATTACTACATCAACACCTCGACCTCGACGCTGTTCGGCCCCAAGGCCAACGGCACGTGGCCGGCGGGTGTGCCGCTCGGCAGCGCCACCGGCACGCCGCCACCCAGCGGCGGCACGGTGCTGTCGGGAACCGGCGCGCCGGCGAACAGCCTCGGCAACAACGGCGACTACTACCTCGACACCAGCACCTGGACGTTGTACGGGCCAAAGGCTGACGGTGTCTGGCCGGCCGGCGTCTCGCTGGTCAGCCAGCCAGGCGGCAGCGGTGGCACGGGTGGCACCGGTGGCACCGGTGGCACCCCGATTGGCAATGGCGGCCATGTCCTGTACGGCAGCGGCGCACCGACCGACGACATCGGCGTGGACGGCGACTTCTATTTCGATACCACCACGTGGACGATGTACGGGCCCAAGCAGGGCGGCAAGTGGCCGACCACGGGTGTGACCATGGCAAACGGCACCGTCTACAACGGCAACTTCAACGTGCCGGATACGCTCAGCCGCGGCCGCTATGCGATGACCGGCGCCGGCGGGTCGGTGCCGTTGCCGTCGGACTTCGGGGTCGTGATCCCCTACGATTGCACGCGCGTCACGCTTACGGCGAGCACGCTGGGCAAGGTGCAGGGCACGCTCGATATCTCGGTGCACAAGGTGACCGGTTCCGGGGCTTCAGTCGTGCTCGCACAGGTCAGCAACCTGAGCTGCAAGATCACCAATGGCCTGCAGAACTGCAGCAAGGAGGCGCTGGCCGGGACGGTTACGCATGGCGACAAGCTGCAGGTACAGGTCGACAACAACCAGGCTACCGACTGGGGTGGCCTTGCCGTGAACCTCGCCTGCATCAAGTAGGCGGAACCGGCGGCGGGGGGCATGGTCTCCCGCCGCCATCTTCTGCGCAGATAGCAGGCGGCGTGAAGCCGGTGAAGGCGTGGGCAGGCCACGCCGCGCCGGACGGGAGGATCGCGCCGATCCTGCATTCCAGGCTGCGCCCGGGCAGCGAAGCATGCTTCGCCTGATCCCGCACCCCAGGCCGGCCCCGCGCGAAGCGCGGTTCGCCGCCGGCCGCCGGGGACGTTCCCAATATCTTGCCTTTTCAGGGACTTAGACGTTCTGTGCGGGCTGGCACGCCGCGTGCACAAGCTGGGCACGCGAGTTCCGCTGCGGCTCGCCAAACCTAACCTGAAAGGAGCTGCAAATGCACGATATCGGGACTTCCAGGCCGGGCGGTTGGGGCACCGGCTACAACGAGCTCGAACAGGAGCTGGCCTCGGAGCTGATGGAGGCGGGCGAGCTGGGCCAGGAACTCGGCGGCATGGCGACTGAGTTCGAAGGCGAATTCGAGGGCGAGGGGGAATTCGAGAACGAGTTCGAGCAAGAGGTCTCCGGCGAGATGCAGGAGATGGAACTGGCGGCGGAGCTGCTGGCTGTCAACAGCGAACAGGAAATGGAGCAGTTCCTGGGCGGCCTGGTGCGCTCGGTAGGACGCGCCGCCAGCAGCTTTGCCAGGTCGTCGGCGGGCAAGGCGCTGGGCGGCATCCTGCGCTCGGCGGCCAAGGCGGCGCTGCCGGTGGTGGGCAGCGCGCTCGGCAACCTGGTGGTGCCCGGCGCGGGCGGTGCGATCGGCGGCAAGCTGGCCAGCATGGCCGGCAGCGCGCTCGGCCTTGAGCTCGAGGGCCTGAGCAACGAGGACCGCGAATTCGAGGTGGCGCGCCGCGTGGTCCGCATCGGCCAGCAGGCAACCCGCAACCTGCTGACCATGCCGCGCAACGTGCCGCCGTCGCGCGCCGCGCGCGCGGCATTCCTGCAGGCTGCGCGCCAGGTGGCGCCGGGCCTGCTGCCCGCCATGCGCACGATTTCGCAGAACGGCGTGGCGGCGGCGCGGCAGATGGGCACGGCGCCGATCTTCGGGCCGGCGGCCAGCGGCACTGCCGGGGCGCAGCCGGTGGCCAGCCTTGCCGCGGCGGTGCGCGCTCCGTATGCGGGCTATGCCAACGGTGGTACGGCGCCGTGCCCGTCGTGCGGCAACGGGCTGGCTGCGCAAGGCGGCGTGGGCCCGGCGGCGCTGCCGCTGGGCGGGCAATGGCGGCGCTCGCGCAACGGGCGCGCGCTGATCCTGTACCTGGCACCGCCACGGCCGATGTTCTGAACCGCCCCCGTCTGCTTTCGACATTCGCGATTCCACTCCGAGGCCGCCGTCATGAACGCTTGCGCCAACGCCCTGCGGTTGCTGGAACAGGAGGTGCTCGGCATCCGCGCCCGCCTGGACGCGCAGCTGCCCTACGCGCTGCAGATGCCGATGGTCCCCGCCGCCAATATCAGCGACGAAGCCATGAGCGCCATCGAGCGCCATATGCAGGCGGCGCGGCACCAGCTGCGCCGGCGCATCGGGCGCTTCCTCGGCGCGCTGCGGGCTGCGCGGCCGGAGCCCGCTGCGGTGGCGCGCGCACAGCGGCGCTACGCCATGCTCAAGCTGTATTTCCATGCCGCGCTGACGCATTTCGAGATCTTTGCCGAAGTGCTGACGCAACGCAGCCAGCATGGCACCGGCGTCTGGCTGGCGGGGCTGGACGTGGCCGCGCGCGACGGGCTGCTGCAGCCCGGCGTGGCGATCGATCTGCCGCAGGTGATCTGCTATGTCGAGCGCGGCCATGGCGGCGCGATCCGGCGGGCGCGCACGCGCTTGCCTGGTGGCGGCGCCAATCCGGTGGCGGTGATCCGCATGCCGCGCGAGCGCATGGTCGGCACCGGCCTGGCGGCGTCACTGTTCCACGAGGTGGGGCACCAGGCGGCGGCGCTGCTGGACCTGGCCAATGCGTACCGCCGTGCCGCCGCAGGCGACGGCCAGCAGGGACTGCGGTTGGTGTCCGGCGGCGCCGGTGCGATGCCAGCAGCGAGACTTGCAGCCAGACCTGCGGCGACCGCGCCGCCGCAGGTCTGGCGCGCCTGGGAGCGCTGGATCAGCGAGATCGTCGCCGACCTGTGGGCGGTGTCGCGGGTGGGCATCACCGCCACCTGCGGGCTGATGAGCGTGGTCAGCCTGCCGCGCGCCTTCGTGCTGCGCATCAACCTCGACGATCCGCATCCGGCGCCGTGGATCCGCGTGAAGCTGTCCGTGGCGATGGGGCGGGCGTTGTATCCGCACCCGCAATGGGATGCGCTCGAGCAGGTGTGGGAACGGCTCTATCCGCGCTGGCAGATGAGCGCCGGGCAACGGCGCGCGTTCGCGCAGCTGGACCAGTCGATCCCGGCGTTCGTGGCCAGGCTGCTGGCGTTGCGCGCGCCGCGGCTTGGGGGGCGCACGCTGGGCCAGGCGCTGCGGCTGCCCGGCCGCGATCCCGCCAACCTGTTGCGGCTGTGGCGCCTGGTGCGGTCGCGCCCGCACCAGTACCTGGCCGATACCCCGACGCTGGCGTTCGCGGTGCTGGGGCAGGCCCGCTACAGCGGTCTGCTTGCGCCCGACGTCGAACTGCGCACCATCTCGGCCTTGCTGCAGCGCTGGGCATTGGCCGGCTATCTGCCCTGGAGCGCCGGCAGCGCGCAGCTGAGCGAGGCGCTCAACCAGCGACGGCAGCCGCTGCGCATGCCAGTCGCGGCCTACGCGTGATTTGCTGAAGGAGAACGTGATGAACACGAACACGGAATCGGGTCGCGTGGAGTACGCGCTGGTGCCGACAGGCAATACCGACGGTGACTGGCACTATGACTTCACCAGGCTGGCCGAAGGCCAGAAATACCTGAAGCTGGCGGTGTACGCCAGCGAAGGCGAGCCGCGCGAGATGGAGCAGCTGCGCCTCAAGCCCGGCAAGGAGGCCAGGCTGGAGATCCGCGTCGGGCCCTCGCCAGCCTGGGGCCAAAGGGAAGAGGGGCTGCCCGCCGCGCTCGCCGAGGTCGCGCACACCATGCGCAAGCTGGCGGCGCTGGGTATTCCGGACGATCTGCTGTTCGACGCTGCCGCGAAGCTGGGCGGCCGGCGCGAGGTCACCGTGCGGGGCCGGCTGAAGGCGCCGCCGTATCCTGACGCCGGTGAGGGCGCCGAACCGCAAGGCGACGATACGAGCGCCGCGGGGTTCGACACGATCGGCGAGCGTTCCGGCCCGGTGGGCGTGAAGGACTACCGTGAGCCGTCATTCAGCCTCAAGCGCACCTCGCGCGACCTGACGGCGGACTGGGCGCTGTGGCTGCTGATCAAGCGCAACGCCGAAATGCTGAGCTGGGACAACTACGCGCGCCAGGTGGACCTGCTGTTCTTCGGTACCAGCCCGCTGCCGGCCCGCCCGGGCGCACCCGGCGGCCCGGCGCTGTACGACGAAGCCGCGCGACTTAGCCGGCGCCGCTTCCTGCCGTTCTCCGACACCGATGCCTATCGCGCGCTGAAGGTGGCCACCGAGGCCTTCGTGGTGACGTGGGGCGCCGTGGTGCCCTCCGCGCGCGACAGCGACACCATCGCCAGGCTGCTGCGGACCGACCTCGCGGCTATCCATCTGGCCAATGACCGGCTCGGGCTGAACCTGGAGCCGGCGCATGTGGACGAGATCGCCGGCCAGTATTTCGGCAAGGGCGCGACGCCCACGCTGCCCTACCTGGAGCGCGTGGTGCAGGGGCTGCAGGGCACCGATGCGGGGCGCACCGTCGATGGCATGCGCGAGTCCATCGCGCGTTCCGGCGCGGCGGAACAGCCGGGCACGCATGGCGCAACACATCCCGCCGGGCATCTGGCCGAGCCGCTGTCGAGCTCGCGCGAACTGGTGCCGCGCGACGACGGCCCGTGCGGCGATGGCTGCCTGTGGCTGCAGCACTGGAACAACGACATCTCGGCCAAGCTGAGCGCGCCGCCGCTGATCGAACTGATCTGGAGCTACTGGATGGAGGAGCTGCAGCTGGTGCAGACCATGAACGCCATCTCGCGCCGCTTCCAGAACCTGTCCGGCGGGCCCAGGGATCCGCTCAACCAGCTCGAGCTCGATCCGCTGCGGCCGGTGAGCAACATCATCTGGGGCTGGGTACAGGACGAGCAGCATCGCCTGCCGATCGAGCGGCGCGCGGCCGAGTACCTGCACGAGTATGGCTTCCGCCTGTTCGGGCGCGCGGTGCCGCGCATCCAGCCGGCCGACAGCCGCAGCAAGTTCCTGGGCGCGTTCCACACGCTGCTGAACCTGTGCGTGCCGTTCTTCCGGCAGGCCGACGATACCACCGTGGTGCCGGACGGCTTCCCGCTGCTGAACGCGCTGCGCGAGGTGCACCTGATCCTGTCGGAGGGCGCGCATAACCAGTTTGGCGACCTGCCGACCACCTCGCGCATCGAGATGATGATGCAGCAGTGGATCCTGGCGCGGCCGGAGTTCCGCGAGTTCCTGCCGCGGCGCTCGATGATCGCGTATCCGGAGCCATGGATGCACTCGGTGGAAAGCATGCGCAAGCTGCAGGGGTGGGGCGATACCAATACCTACCAGTTCTGGCAGCTGGCCACCACCGGCGAACAGATCGTGTCGTCGATCCGCTGGAGCGACTGGAATTCGGTCACCGATCCGTCCAATGCGGCGAACTGGGCAGCGTATTTCCGCCCCGAGATCCAGACCTATATCCACTCGTACCGGGCCGTTACCGGCGTGGACATCGGTGCCGAGCCGGTCGACGTGCAGGTGCCGGGCATGCACCTGCTGCGCCGGCTGCAAGAGCACCGCGGTGCGCGGGTGGCCTGAGCGCGGCCCCGCGGGAACGGCAGGGACAGCGAGCACAGGCGACAGGAGAGGCAGGCGGCCATGATCGATTTCGCGTCGGCGCTCTACCTGGGCATGTCGCATCCCGCCGCGCAACTGGGCAGCTATGCGGCGCTGACGACCGGCACGCCCGCCGCGCTGGCGGTGTCGCCGCTGGCCGGCAAGCTGGCGGCGCAGGCGGCGGCGCTGCAGGGTTGCGAGGCAGGCCTGGCCGGGCCGTCGACGCTGCATCTGTCGCTCGACCTGTTCGACCGGCTCGGCCGCACGCATGCGCTGGTGGCGGATGACACCCTCTATCCGGTGATGCGCTGGGGGCTCGAGCGGGTGCGCGGGCTCGGCGCACCGGTCACGCTGTTCCGCCATGCCGACCTGGCCGACCTGGCGCGGCGCTTGCGCCAGGGCACCGGCACGCGCCCACCCGCGGTGGTGACCGACGGCACGCGCCGTGAAGGCGCGCCGGTGGCGCTGCGCCGTTATCTGGCCCTGGTGCGCGAGCGTGGCGGCCTGGTGGTGGTCGACCACACGCAGCTGCTGGGACTGGCCGGCGCGCAACCCGGGCCGGGACGTCCCTGGGGCAGCGGCGGTGGCGGACTGCTGCGTTACGCGGGCCTGGCGCCCGCCGAGCCGGTGCTGCTGCTGGCATCGTGGGCCAAGGCCTTCGGTGTGCCGCTGGCCACGCTGTGCGGCCCCGCCGCGCTGGTGGGCGAGATCGCCCGCGACGGCCCGACCCAGGCCCATTGCAGCGCTGCCTCGCAGGCCGCGCTGCTGGCCGGGCTGAACGCGCTGGCGCGCAATCACCGCGACGGCGATGCGCTGCGGGCGGCGTTGCTGGAGCGGGTGCGGCGCTTGCGGCGGGGTTTGCGCTGGCTGGCGCAGCGCCGCTTGCCGGACCTGCAGGTCAGCGTGCCATTGCACCCCATGCAGCAATTGCGGCTGGGGTCTGCCGGGCGCACGCGCGCGCTGCACGCGGGGCTACGCGCCGCCGGATTCCGCACGGCGTTGCTGCGGCAGGCCGAAGGGCGCTGCGCCGTGGCGGTGGTGGTGCGTGCCACGCACGCGCCGCAAGAGATTGACGGTCTGCTGGCGGCGCTTGCCTTGCTGGCGGGCCAGCCGGCCGTGCCGCGCGGGCATGCGCCGCCGGCCTATCGGGAGAGCCTCCATGTTCAAGACTGCGGAAGGTGAAACACTGGAACTGGCGCCATGGCGCATGCGGCGGCTGCTGCGGCTGCTGGCGGAGGTGCGCCGCTACCCGGCCGGCACGCCGCCGCAGGCGCTGCTGACCGACCTGCGCCAGCTGGTGGCCCGTGCACGGCGCATCGGCACGCCGTCGCGCCGCGGCACGGCGCGGTACGAGAGCCGGCTCGATAGCGGCGGCGCGTGTTGCCGTGCCTGCCTGCTGGCCCGGCGGCAGGCGGGGCGCCTGTCGCTGGTCGGGCTCAGCCTGGACCGGTGGCACGCGCCTGCGAGCCCGTACGAGAGCGAGTCAGCGCTTGCCGGACTGGTGTTCGAGTCCGCGCCCAAATCCGCCAACGTGACGCTGCAATGGCGGCGCTGGCCCAGCCTGGACGCCGCCGCGCGCGCCACGCGCGGCGCTGGCGTCTACCTGTTCCAGCGCGGTGCGACGCCAGTCTACGTCGGCACGAGCGACAGCCTGCCGGTGCGGTTGGGCGTGCATGGCTGGTACCACGCGCGCCAGGGCAGCGCACGGGCCGGCGCCGCGTGCGCGTGCGCGCCGCCGCTGACGGTATGGACCGCCAACGTGGACAATGCCGCCGAGCGCGCGGCGGTCGAGCACGCCATCGTGCGCACGCTTGCCAACAAGGGCTTCGCGCTGGCCAATGACAAGCTGCGCGGCACGGTCACCGTGGGCAGCAGCGGCCTGTCGATCCGCAACCTGGTCCCGGCCGGCATCCTTGGCGCCGGCAATGACCTGCAGTACGGGCCCGGCCAGCGCTTCGAGCTGTCGCGATGATCGTCGATTTCCATGTCCATGCCGGGCAGGGCGACGGCATGACGGGGCCGTGGGACACCACCGCGCCGCTGGCCGACTATGTTCGGCGCGCGCGCCAGGCCGGCATCGCGCATTCGGTGCTGCTGCCCGTGTTCCAGTCGGACTACGTGCGCGGCAACCGCGACGTGGCGGCGCTGGCACGCGCCGATCCCGGGCGCTTTACCGGCTTTGCCATGGTCCATGCCGAACGCGATCGCGACCGCGTGCATCGCATGATCGACGAAGCCGTGCTGCGGCTGGGCCTGCGCGGCATCAAGGTGCACCGGCACGACGCCCCGATCCACCGGCAGGTCTGCGATGCCGCGCGCCGCTGGCGGCTGCCGGTGCTGTACGACCCCGGCGGCGAGACCGGTGCGCTGCGCCTGCTGGCACAGACCCATCCCGAGGTGGCGTTCGTGTTCGCGCACCTGGGCAGCTTTGCCGACGACTGGGCGGCGCAGCGGCAAGTGGTGGACCTGATCGCGCGCTATCCCAACCTGTTTGCCGATACCTCGGGCGTGCGGCGTTTCGACGTGCTGGAGGAAGCGTTCCGGCGCGCCGGCCCCGGCAAGCTGCTGTTCGGTTCCGACGGCCCATGGCTGCACCCCGGCCTGGAACTGGCCAAGCTGCGTGCCCTGCGTCCCACGCCCGACGCATTTGCGCGCATGGCGGGTGGCAATGCCTTGCGCCTGCTGGCGCGGGTAGCGTTGCCGCCGCCAACGTCCATCAGAAACAGCGCGCGCATCGGCCTGCGCTTCACGCCGACGGCGCGGGCCGCACTTGCCGCCGCAACTGCAGCGCCCGCGGCGTGACCTGCAGCAGCTCCGCCGCGCGGCTGGTGCAGCCGTGGCGGCTCTCGGCTACCTGAACCGCCATCGATTCGGCGATCTGGCCAATGTTTTTCAGGCCAAGCCCGGCGTCTAGCGCGCCTTCGATGGCATGCCGCAGCGCTTCCGGCCAGGGGTTGTCGATGTCGGACTCGAGTTCGGCACGCATCCCCGGCAAGGGGCCGTCGAGCCCACCGGTGCTGATCACCTGGAAGCCGCGCTGGCGCTCGGCCAGGCGCGACACCACATTGCGCAGTTCGCGCACATTGCCCTGGTAGTCGCGCGTCGCCAGGTAATGCATGACCTCCGGCATCACCAGCGGCAGGCCCGGCCCGGTGCTGCCCAGGCTCTCTGCGAGGAAATGCCGCACCAGCAGCGGGATATCGTCGCGGCGATCGGCCAGCGAGGGCGCGCGCACGATCCACTGGGTAATGCGGAAGTACAGGTCGCTGCGAAACCGGCCGGCCTGCACCTCGGCCTCCAGGTCGCGGTTGGTCGCGCACGTCAGCCGGAAATCCGACTTGCGCCAGCTATCCTCGCCCACGCGCTTGTACATGTGTTCCTGGATCACGCGCAGCAGCCGTGCCTGCAGCGGCAGCTGCAGCTCTCCGACTTCATCGAGGAACAACGTGCCGCCATCCGCCATTGCCACCGCGCCGTCGCGTGCCGATACGGCGTGGGTGAAGGCGCCTTTGGCATGGCCAAACAGCTCGCTGCCCGACAGCTCCGGGCTCAGCGTGGTGCAATCCACCACGACAAAGGGAGCGCGATGGCGCTCCGGATCCAGATCGTGGATCAGCCGCGCCAGCAATTCCTTGCCGCACCCGCTTTCGCCCAGCAGCAGGCAAGTGCCGCGGCCATAGCGGCCGACCTGCGCCACCGCGCGCAAGGTGGCGCGCCATGCCGGCGAGTCGCCGACGGCGCGCTCGCGCAGCCACTGTGCATCCAGCACGTCCTCGATCTCGGCCAGGCGGCGCAGGCGCAAGGCCAGTTCTGTCAGCAGCGCGCCATGGTCCGGTGCGCAGACCAGGTCGCACAGCGCTGCCGGCCACCATGCCTCCGGGATGCAATGGCAACGGGTGGCGGCGGTGCATCCGGCGATAAAGGCGTCGGCGCGCGGCTCGGCGCGCAGCCAGCGCTGCGCGGCCTCGGTGACGCGATTGCCGTCGGCCACCACCAGCACGGCCAACATGCCGCGCGCGTTCTCGTCCAGCGGCACCTGGTCGGGCAGGCCATGCTCATGCAAATCGCGCTCGAGCCTGGCACGATCGTCGTGATACAGCACTACGCGCATCTTGCCCCCGCACGAAAGGGAGATCATCGGCAGCGCGGTGCGGTGCGGGGCGAGTTATCTGCACATGCCAGGCATCGCGTCGCCGCCGGCCGGGTTCAGGCAGGGGGCAGCGGGTGTCGGTAGCGCTGAGGCCGTCGGCGGCGTGACGCCGCGGACGCGTCGGAGAGGATAGCCAGGCCGGGGCAGGCCTGTGCATGCAGCCAGTTGCCGGAGCATCGCCTGCCTGCGAGGGTAACCTGAATTGGCCGCATGGAAGCCCCCCTTAGTTTTTGTCTCAGAATACTAGTCAGCGGCGGCGGGGCAGGCAATATGAAGTTAATTTAAGACTGAGATGCTGCGGCGTTACTGGCGCACGGAGA
Organism: Cupriavidus nantongensis; assembly: GCF_001598055.1. Taxonomy (NCBI): domain Bacteria; kingdom Pseudomonadati; phylum Pseudomonadota; class Betaproteobacteria; order Burkholderiales; family Burkholderiaceae; genus Cupriavidus; species Cupriavidus nantongensis. The sequence goes on from NZ_CP014845.1 coordinate 396,833, forward strand.
GGTGGGAACACGGCGTTTGTACCGGTGCAACGCCTACGGCAACCGCAAATCCCACAACACGTCCAGTACGTGTTGCGTGGAGCGCTCAACGTAACCCGCACGACAGGCAAGACCGAGCCGTCGCCACAACGCCGGCCGCAGCGGACGCATGACAATGCGACGGTCGGGCAATGGCGTAGTGGCTTCATGCGGCAACAGCGCTGCGCCATAACCTGCCGCTACCAGGCTCTTGATCGCGTCGTTGTAGTTCAGCTGAATGCGCGGTGCGGGATGGTGGCCGGCGGTCGCGAACCACTCCGTCGTCAGGCGCGACAGGCGCGTGGTCGCGTCATTGAGGATGAGCGGTTGGGCGGCCAGCCATTCCGGGGTAACGCGGGCCGGACAGCGCCAGTGCGCCGGCACAAAGGCCATCACCGGGTCGCGGCGCCAGGGCTTTATCACCAGTCCGGCCACCGGCGGCTGAGGCAGCGCGACCACGCCGATATCCAGCGTTCCATCCACCAGCCGGGACAGGGTTTCTTCCGAAGTATGCACGGCAATCTGGATGTCGATGGCGGGATGGTGCTCGCGCAGGACCTCCAGCGCTTGCGGCAGCAGGTGCGCGATCACGCCCGTTGACGCGCCGAGTCGCGCACGCCCTTCGAGCCCGTCCACCTGGCGCTGAATATCGTCCAGCGCCTGCTCCGCGTCGGCCAGCAGCCGGCGCGCGCGCTCCACCAGCACCGCGCCGACAGGGGTTGGCCCCACATGGCCGCGCTTGCGAATCAGCAGTGGCGCCCCGATGCGGTCTTCGAGTTCGGCGATGTGAAGGCTGACCGTCGGTGGCGCCAGGTGCAAGGCGCGCGCCGCATCGGCAAAGGAATTGCGGTCGGCAACGGCGACCAGGGTGCGCAAGCGGTCCAGGCTGATCTCTCGCATGACGAAGTCCGGATTCAGGAAAGCTGAATGTTTTCGTTATGAAATTCAACTTTCTCTATTCTAGTCGCCCCCGCAACATAGGGACTCCGTTTCACCTGTTCACCCCCACAGTCAGCGGAGTCATCCACCTATGAGCTCTCCCGTAGTTTTCATCGACGGCGACCAAGGCACCACCGGGCTGCAAATCCACGAGCGCCTGCGCCAACGCACCGACATCCGGTTGTTCACACTTCCCGCCGCGGAGCGCAAGGATCCGCGGCGTCGCGCCGAAGCCATCAACGCCTGCGACATCGCCATCCTCTGCCTGCCGGACGCCGCTGCGCGCGAGGCGGTGGGCGCCATCGTCAATCCCGCCGTCCGGGTGATCGACGCCAGCTCCGCGCATCGCACACAGCCGGGCTGGACTTACGGTTTTCCGGAAATGGCGCCGGGGCAGGCCGAGCAGATTGCGAACGCATCCCGGGTCACCAATCCCGGTTGCTATCCGACCGGTGCCGTTGGCCTGCTGCGTCCGCTGGCACAGGCCGGGCTGATACCGGCCGATTACCCGGTCAGCATCCATGCGGTATCCGGCTATTCCGGACGCGGGCGTGCCGGCGTGGAGGAATATGAGGGGCCAGGCGCCGCCAATGCGCCTTCATACCAGGTCTATGGCCTGCAACTCGCGCACAAGCACGCGCCCGAGATCCAGCTGCATGCCGGCCTTGCGCAGCGTCCCATTTTTGTCCCGGCGTACGGGGCGTTCCGCCAGGGCATCGTGCTGACGGTGCCGCTGGCGTTGCGGCAGCTGGCACCTGGGGTCGACGGTGCGACCTTGCACGACTGCCTTGCGCGCCACTATGCCGAGGCAACCCACGTCAAAGTCTTGCCGCTGAACGAATCGGGCGCCCTGACACATCTGGATCCGCAAGCGCTGAACGGTACGAACGATATGCGGTTGGGCGTCTTTCATAACGTCGAAAACGGGCATGTGCTGCTGGCCGCGGTGTTCGATAACCTTGGCAAAGGGGCATCGGGGGCTGCGGTGCAGAACCTGGATTTGATGCTCCGGCGGTGATGGTGGCGGATGGTGCCAGCACGCCTCTCCTGCAAGCCAAGGTGTGGCGCTAGTGGCGTCTGGCGACCGCAGCGTTGATCCGCGCAGCCTCGGCACGCGCGTCGAGTACTCCGATCACCAGGCGAGCCCAGTCATTCCGGGCCAGTTCGATCACGATAGTCTGCAGCTTGCGCGAGGTATAGACGAACTGCCTGTCGCCGCCTTTGACAAAGGTGCCGGCGGCGATCAGGCCAGGAAAGTAGGTGCCCGGAAGGCGCAGGCCTAGCGCCTTGCCATCGAAGCCGCTGTCTTCGGTAGCGCCGCGAACCTGCGCAAGCGGCACGCGAAAGCCGCGGCGCAGCGACCAGATCGATTCCCACGGTGTCAGGTGGACAACGAGTTCGCGGTCGGTTAATTCGAGTCGAGGCATCGCTACTCCTTGTTGGGATCGTGGGTGGGCAGATGATCGAGCAGACGCGCGCCGAGCAATTCGGCAGCGTTCTCTCCATAGGTCTGCAAGGCGTCGCGGCAACGGGCGGCGATCGGTTGATCGACTGGCGCAAGCTCCCGCAAGGCTGTGATCAGAAGGTCGAGCACGGCCGGGTCCCGATACCATTCGCCGACAAGGGCTCGCTCCAGTACCTTTTCGAACAAACCGCGCTTGGAACCGAATGCCTTGTACAGGCTGCCTCGCTGTAACGCCGTTGCCTCCACCAGGTTATCGACCGAGCAGGCGTTGTAGCCAATACGACCGAAAACCTCCGCCGCGCGGGCGATGACAATGTCTTCATCGAAGGTCCTTGGCCTGGCCATGCGACTCCCATTCGCCGGTTATGGAACGATTGTTCAATAACGCAAGTGTGCGGGTTTTTGAACGACCAGTCAACAATGGTCCGAGTGAATGCTATCGATCCGGGCGAAGCGTGCGTGTCGAAGGTCTGGTTATGGCCGTTCTCTGGCACGGACTTCCCCGCAACTGTGGCATCCTTGCGTTTCGAATAAGAAAAGCAGGGTGGGGTCAACATGTACAAGAGCTTGCTTCTCGTCGGAGCTGCCGCAGCGGCTTTTCTCTACTACAAGACGCACGCGCCGCTGAAGAATGCAGTGGCTGACGCCGAGCCACAGCCTGTCGCGGTTTCCGTTGTGGCAACAACGCCGGAACCAGTATTCCGCTGCGAGGGCAAGCAACACTGCAGCCAGATGGCTTCCTGCGCGGAAGCCCGCTTTTACCTGAAGAACTGTCCCGCGGTGAAGATGGATGGCGATGGCGACGGTATTCCATGTGAGACGCCGCCTCTGCAGTGCGCGTTTTGACGCGCTGGCAAGATCCGTCGAGCGGGGGTAAAGGCCGGCTGGCGCATCCCTATCCAAGTGAGCCCTTCTATGGAGGGGTGCTTCCAGCTTGCCTGACCGCTTAGCATCGCGCAAAACAATATGCGTACGAGGGTCATGTGAAAGCGATGCTGGGGCTGGTGTTCCTTTTTGCAGTTGCCGTCTTGCTTCTGGCGATGCTGAAGTCGGCAGTGGCCAGCAAAATTCATCCAGGGATTTTCGGCACAGGTCTCCGTTCTTGCGAGACGCAAAGACTGCACAACAGGACTGTATCAATTGGCGTCGACACCATGACCTAATAACCCGGCAGCCGCAACTCGCGCAGAATTTGGCTCTCATAGGCTGGCCAGTCCCTCGCAGAGTTCTCAATCGCGAACTTGGCAGACGGTAGCTGGCGAAACAAAGCGTCGGTGATTCGGCGGTAATCGCGATATAGGAGAATAAGCCCGGCCAATCCCTTGTAACCCCCGCGCACGCAGTAACGGGCCGCGAGCTTCCAGTTCACCTGATATTCATCATGACGACGGCGAGGCAGTGCCGCGCCGCCAAATCACCCAATGCCCTCGTCCTCCAACGCCCGCCTCACCGCCGGCCGCTCACCAACCCTCTGCCGATACTTTTGCAGCGCAGGCCACCGCTCAAGCGACAACTTGAAATGATCCGGCCATCTCAAGATTGTGAACAGGTAGGCATCCGCGACACTGAACTCCCCCATCAGGTAATCCTTGTCCGCGAGCTGCGGGGCGATCCAGTCGAACCGCTGTGACAACCGCGTCCACGTCGCCTCTTTCTGCTCCTGCGCCGTGCCGGGTTTCCAGAACGGCCCAAAGCCCTTGTGCAGTTCCGACGAAATGAAGTTCAGCCATTCCTGCAAGCGATAGCGCTCGAGCGTATTGCATGCCGGGGCAAGTCCTTTTTCCGGGACCTGGTCGGCGATGTACTGGACCACCACGGCCGCCTCGGTCAGCCGGTCGCCTTTGTCGAGCTCCAGTGTCGGCACATAGCCCTTGGCATTGATGGTCTTGTAGTCGGCGCCGCTCTCGGTCTTGTGCGGCTCGGCGCGCAGGTCGACGCGCTCGGTGGAGAAGGGAAGGCCGGTCTCGATGAGGGCGATATGTGCCGCCAGGGAACATGCGCCGGGAGCGTAGTAGAGCTTCATGATGGGTGCCTCCTTGGGAATGTGCGCCAGCGTGAGGACGTCAGCTGGGATTTAGCAATCGACATGCCCAAACCATTTCTCTCCGCCTGCTTGCCGAAGCCAGACGCACGCATTCACAACGGCGCAGCGTGCCCTCGGCTCGAGCCGCCGGCCCCTGCGGGCGCCGGAATGGATTGCAAGGCGCGTAGCAGAAATTGCCAGGCGGGCGCTCCCGACCCCCGTTTCGCGGGCCGCAGCATGACGTAGCCCTTGGGAATGTTCCTTGCAGCATCGGTACTCCGACTGACCTCGCCGGAGGTGGCTCCGGCTTCATGTGGAGGACACCATGAAAGCGGTTGTATTTCACGGCATCGGTGACATCCGGCTGGATGATGTGCCGGAACCGGTGATCGAGCAGGACACCGACGCCATCGTGCGCCTGACCGCCAGTGCCATTTGCGGCACCGACCTGCATTTCGTGCGCGGCACCATGGAAGGGCTGGCGCCGGGCACGGTGCTGGGCCACGAGGGGGTGGGCGTGGTCGAGGCCCTCGGCGACGGCGTGCGCAATCTCAGCGTGGGCGACCGGGTCGTGATCCCGTCCACTATTGCCTGCGGCTATTGCTCGTACTGCCGCGCCGGCTACTACGCCCAGTGCGACAACGCCAACCCGCACGGCAAGCAGGCCGGCACCGCCTTCTATGGCGGGCCGGAGCAGACCGGACCGTTCCAGGGGCTGCAGGCCGAGAAGGCGCGGGTGCCGTTTGCCCACGTCAACCTGGTCAAGCTACCGGACAATATCAGCGACGAGCAGGCGATCATGCTCTCCGACATCTTCCCGACCGGCTATTTCGGCGCTGACCTCGCCAGCATCCATCCCGGTCATACGGTGGCGGTGTTCGGCTGCGGCCCGGTGGGGCAGTTCGTGATCGCGTCGGCCAAGCTGATGGGCGCTGGCCGCATCTTTGCCGTGGATGCGGTGGCGGACCGGCTCGACATGGCGCGTGCGCAGGGCGCCGAGGTAGTGAACTTTGATGCCGAAGACCCGGTGCAGACCATCGTGGAGCTGACCGGCGGCATCGGCGTCGACCGGGCCATCGACGCGGTCGGCGTCGATGCCATGCACGCGCACCACGGTCCGGCGGCGCAGGATCCGTCGATTCCGGAAAGCGAGCAGGCGGCCGCCCGCCTGGCGCCGCACGCCCATCCCACGGAGCAGGGCAACTGGGTCCCGGGCGACGCGCCGGCGCAGGCGCTGGACTGGGCCATCCGCGCGCTGGCCAAGGCCGGCACGCTGTCGATCATCGGCGTGTATCCACCCACCGACCGCAGCTTCCCGATCGGCGCGGCAATGAACAAGAACCTGACGGTGCGCATGGGCAACTGCAACCACCGCGCCTATATCCCGCGGCTGGTCGAGCTGGTGCGCACCGGTGCGGTCGACCCGGCCGCGATCCTGACGCGGCGCGAGCCGATGACCTCGGCGATCGAGGCTTATCAGGCGTTTGACCAGCGCCAGCCTGGCTGGATCAAGGTCGAACTGCAGCCGGGGTCGGTGCACTAACGCTGTCCAGCTTACCTACGTCATTCCCGCGCAGGCGGGAATCCAGCGTCTTTCACGTCCCCCTTCGGGGAGGAAGTCACTGGGTTCCCGCCTGCGGGAACGACGCGAGAGTTTGATGCCTTAGCTGAACGACATTGCGAAGGCGCCTATTTGCGCTGCATCTCGATGACAGTCGGCTTGCCATCGACCTTGTCGAACGTGACCGAAACCGAGTCGCCTTCCTTGAAGTTCTTCAGCGAAGCACGGTCCTTGACCGGGAACGCCATGGTCATGGCGGACATGCCGAGGTTCTCGATCGGGCCGTGCTTAAGCGTCACCTTGCCGGCCGACGCATCGATCTTCCTGATTTCGGCTGGCACAGGCTGGGAGGCCCGCTTTGACGCGACGGGTGCCTTGCTGTCCATGCCGTGCATGCTGTGGCCGTCCGTGGATCCCGCTGCGAATGCAGTGGAGGCGGTGGAGGCAGCGACGATGGCGAGTGCGAGTGCGAGAGTCTTGCGGGGTTTCATTGCGATTCTTCCTGAAGTGAAGGGTGGGTAGGGACTGGGGGAATGCGGGTCTGCCGTCGGCGCATCAGCCAATACACCGCCGGCACGACAAACAGGGACAGCAACGGGGCAGTCACCATGCCGCCGACCATCGGCGCGGCAATGCGCTGCATCACTTCCGAGCCCGTGCCATGCGACCACATGATGGGGATCAGGCCGCCGAGGATGACCGCGACCGTCATGGCCTTGGGGCGCACGCGCTGCACCGCCCCTTCCTGGACCGCGTCGAGCAGCGCCGACTGACTGGTCTCGCCACGGTTTTCTCGTTCGCTCCAGGCTTGTTTCAGATAGAGCAGCATGATGACACCGAACTCCGCCGCCACGCCGGCCAGCGCAATGAAGCCGACCACGCCTGCCACGGACAGGTTGTAGCCCAGCAGATAGAGCAGCCAGAAGCCGCCGATCAGCGAAAGTGGCAGCGTGCCCATAATCAGCAGCGCCTCATCGAAGCGGCCGAAAATCATATAGAGCAACACGAAGATGATCAGCAGCGTGATCGGCACCACCAGCTTGAGCCTGGCCGTTGCCCGCTCCAGGTACTCGAACTGCCCCGACCAGCTCAGCGAATACCCCGCGGGCATCGGCACCGCCTTGGCCACCGCGGTCTGCATGTCGCGCACGGCTGAACGAAGGTCCCGTCCGCGAATATCGACATAGATCCAGCCGGACAGGCGTGCATTCTCGCTGCGCAACATCGGCGGGCCTTGCACGACCCCGACGCGTGCCACGTCCGCAAGCGTGATCTGCAGTCCCTTGTCGGTGACGATCGGCAGGGCACGCAATTGCTCGATGGAATCACGATAGTCGCGCGGATAGCGGACATTGATCGGAAAGCGCGCCAGCCCGTCAACCACTTCCCCGACATTCTCGCCCCCGATCGCGGATGACACGATACTCTGCACGTCGTCGATGTTGAGGCCGTACCGGCCAGCGGCGCCACGGTCGATATCCACATCGATATAGCGGCCGCCGGTTAGGCGTTCGGCCAGCGCCGACGTAACCCCCGGTACCGTCCTGACCGCCTCTTCTATCCTTGTGGCGAGCCTGTCGATCTCTTTCAGGTCCGTGCCGGCCACCTTGATGCCGACCGGGCTCTTGATGCCGGTGGCAAGCATGTCGATGCGGTTGCGTATCGGTGGCACCCAGACGTTCGACAAGCCAGGCACCCTGACCACGCGATCGAGTTCCTCCACCAGCTTGTCGGTCGTCATGCCCGCGCGCCACTGGTCCCGCGGCTTGAACTGGATGGTGGTCTCGAACATCTCGATGGGCGCCGGGTCGGTGGCGGTATCGGCGCGACCTGCCTTGCCGAATACTGTCGCAACCTCTGGGACAGTCTTGATCAGCCGGTCGGTCTGCTGCAATAGCTGCGCCGCCTTGCCGGCGGAGAGGCCGGGCAGTGCCGACGGCATGTACAGCAGGTCTCCCTCATCCAGTGGCGGCATGAACTCCCCGCCGATGCGCATGATGGGCCAGGCGGTTGCCGCCAGCAGCAGTACCGCGATCGCAATGGTGGTCTTGGGGTAGAAGAGCACCCTGGCCAGCAACGGCTGGTAGCCGCGGATCAGCCACCGGCTGAGTGGATTGGCCTGTTCCGAAGGAATCCTGCCGCGAATCATGTAGCCCATCAGCACGGGCACCAGCGTGACCGACAGGCCGGCCGCAGCCGCCATGGAATAGGTCTTGGTAAACGCCAGCGGCGAGAACAGCCGCCCCTCCTGCGCCTCCAGCGTGAACACGGGAATGAACGAGAGCGTGATGATCAGCAGCGAGAAGAACAGCGCCGGCCCGACCTCCACCGCGGATTCGCCGGTGACGCGCCAACGCTGCTGCGTGGACAGTTCCCCGCCGGGATTGTCGGCATGCCAGCGTTCCAGGTGCTTGTGGGTATTCTCGATCATCACCACCGCCGCATCGACCATTGCGCCGACGGCGATGGCGATACCGCCAAGCGACATGATGTTGGCGTTCACGCCCTGGTAGCGCATCACCAGGAACGCCGCCAGCACGCCGAGCGGCAGCGAGACAATGGCCACCAGCGCGGAGCGCAGGTGAAACAGGAACACCAGGCACACCAGCGCCACCACGATGAATTCCTCGATAAGCTTGCGCGTCAGGTTATCCACCGCACGCTCGATCAGCGCCGAGCGATCGTAGGTCGTCACCACTTCCACGCCCTTGGGCAGGCTCGTTTGCAAGGAGGCGAGCCTGGCCTTGACCGCGTCGATGGTCTCCAGCGCGTTCTTGCCGGAGCGCATCACGATGACGCCGCCCGCGACTTCACCCTGGCCGTCGAGTTCCGCGATGCCGCGCCGCATTTCCGGGCCGAGCTGAATGGTGGCGACGTCGCCCAGCCGTACCGGGATGCCGGCCTCGCTGGTGAGCAGCGGAATCTCGCGGAAGTCATCGAGTGTCTTCAGGTAGCCGCTGGCGCGCACCATGTATTCGGCTTCGCCCAGCTCCAGCACGGATCCGCCGGTCTCCTGGTTCGCCCCCTTGAGCGCCGCCAGCACCTTGCCCTGCGACAGGTTATAGGCACGCAGCCGGTCCGGCATCAGGACAATCTGGTACTGCCTGACCATGCCGCCCAGCGACGCGACTTCGGCCACATTGGGCAGCGACTTGAGCTCGAAGCGCAGGAACCAGTCCTGCAACGCGCGCAACTGGCCGAGGTCGTGCTGGCCGGTCTTGTCGACCAGGGCGTACTCGTAGATCCAGCCTACGCCGGTCGCGTCCGGGCCAAGTGCGGGCCGGGCGGCGGCGGGCAGCCGGGATTGCACCTGGTTCAGGTATTCCAGCACGCGCGAGCGCGCCCAGTAGAGATCGGTGCCATCCTCGAACAACACATAGACATAGGAGCCGCCGAAGAACGAATAGCCGCGCACGGTCCTGGCGCCAGGCACGGACAGCATCGTCGTGGTCAACGGATAGGTGACCTGGTTTTCGACGATCTGCGGGGCCTGGCCGGGATACGGCGTGCGGATGATCACCTGCACGTCGGACAGGTCCGGCAGCGCGTCGAGCGGCGTGCTGCGCGCGGCCCACAAGCCCCACGCGGTCAGCGTGACCGTGGCCAGCAGCACCAGGAAGCGGTTGCGGATCGAAGCCAGGATCAGACGCGCGATCATGGCCTGGCTCCCGGGGCAGAAGCTGCGCGTTCGACCGATGACAGCGTCGCCGCGCCGTCGCGGTCCAGCCGAAAGCGGAAGCGGATACGGTCGCCGGGCTTGAATCCTTGCGGCATGCCGGAAGCGGGTGCGGCAAAGTCCATGGTCATGGCGCCCCAGCTGGCCGACGGGATCGGCTCGTGGGAAATCGTCATGCTGTCCGCGCTGACCGCCTCCACGCGTCCGCTGCCTTCGTGCTCCGGGCCTGCGGCGGCCGCGGCTGCCGGCGCGGCTGGTGCCGCCGCCATGCGCTGCGTGGCACCGCGCAGGCTGGCTTCGGAATCGATCAGGAACTGGCCGGAGACTACGACCTTCTGTCCGGCCTTGAGGCCTTCGGTCACTTCGGTCTGTCCGCCCGAGGTGGCGCCGGTCCTGACCTCGACAGGGCTGAACCCACCGGGGGCGGTTTCCACCATGACGATCGTGCGCGTGCCGGTGTGGATCAGCGACTCGGTCGGGACCAGCAGCCGGTCCTGGCCAGGCGCGGCATCGAAGCGGACGGTCACGAACATGCCCGGCAACAACTGCCGGCCCGTGTTCTGCAGTTCGATCCTCACCCTGACAGTACGGGTGCCGAGGTTGATGTCCGGCAGGATCGCGTCGACCTTGCCGGTCAGCGTCTGTCCCGGCAGCGCGGCGGCGACCGCCGACACCGCCTGTCCCGGGCGTAGCCGTGAAACATGGGTCTCCGGTACTTCGGCCAGCACCCATACCGTCGCCAGGCTGGCAAGGCGAAACAGCGTGGTGCCGGGAGAGACCGTCATGCCGTCGCGCGCGCCGACCTCGGTGACGATCCCGTCCACCGGACTGGTGACGGCAAGCCGCGGCTGCAGTCTGCCGGTGTCCTGGACCAGGCGGATGTGTTGCCCGGTCATGCCGGCCTGCCGCATGCGGGCGATCGCGGCCTCGCGCAAATCGCCCTGCAGGGTTGCGCCCATGCGGACCACCGCCAGATATTCCTCTTGCGCGGTGACCCATTCCGGCGAGTAGATCTGCGCCAGTGGCTGGCCTTTGCGCACCGGATCCAGCGTCGTCCTGGCAGACGCGTGCTCGACGAAGCCGGTGGTACGGGCCTGCAGCACTTCGATGCCGCGCTCGTTGATCGCGACATTGCCCGGGACTTCGAGGGCGGAGGCCAGCCGGCCCGTCTTGACCTCTGCCGTGCGAACGCCAAGGTTCTGCGCCACGCGGCTGTCAATTGTCACGGTCGCGCCGCCACCGGCTTCCTCGTACACGGGCGACAACGGCATATCCATGAAGGGCGACTTGCCGGGCTTGTCGAAGCGCTGGCCCGGCACCATCGGATCATGCCAGTAGAGGATGCGCTTGCCCGTGCCCGGATCGATATCGCCGGCCTTCAGGTTCGCCCCGCCGGCGGTGCGGGCCGGCGTGTCGGTCGCAGCAATCTGCCGGCGTCCCTGTTGATGGCCGAGATAATAGGCACCGCCTGCGCTCGCCAGCACGAGCAGGACCACCAGGGTCCGTGCCATCGTGGTCTGCTTCATGGTTGGGCTCCTTGCGGCGGCATGGCTTGCGCGGCGGTCGGCAACGGCATCAGGAACGTGAGCTCGGCCCAGAGCCTGGCGGTCGCTGCCTCCAGCCTGAGCCGCTCGAGCGACAGCTCGAGCGCCTTGCGGCTGGCCTGCGCCACGGCGGCCAGGCTGCCGGCGCCAGTGCGGTAGGCGCTCAGGGCCGCCTCGGTTTGTGCCTGCGCCAGTGGCAAGGTGGTATGGCGATAGCGATCCAGGCGCGCCTGGCTCAGCTGCAGTTCGGCCTGCTTGCCGCGCAGCTGTCCGACCAGGCCACGGCGTACCGATTCGGCTTGCGCCCGCGCGGCATCGGCCTGCGCCAGCCTGGCGGACAGTTCACGGTCCTGGCGGTTGCCCTGGTCCCAGGGCACCGGCAGCGAGACGTTCAGCGACACCATGTTCGAGTAGGCGGGGCCGCGCTGGCTGTACATCAGCTCGACGCTGACATCCGGCACCTTGTTCTCGCGCGCGACGCGGCTCTCGGCCTCGGCCACGCCGGCTTGCGCCTGCGCGGCGACGACATCGGGCAATTGCGTGGCCATGCCCGCATCCAGGGTATCGAGCCAGGCCGGAGCATCGAGCGCGGGGCGCTCGGCCAGCGGCAACGCTGCCGCCTCGCCGACCCAGCGGTGCAGCATCGCCCGGGACGAGGCAACCGCGGCGCGGGCTTCGTCTTCGCGATCCTGCAGTTGCTGCGATTCGATCCGGGCGGCCAGGATCTCGGCGCGTGAGCCGCGGTTGCCACGATAAACAGCCTGTGCCGCATCGATCAACAGCCTGACGGATTGCGCCTGTTCGGCAAGCAGCGCGTGCGCGCGTTCTGCATACCAGCGATCCAGCCACGCCGTGGCGGTGCCGCGTTGCACGTTGGCCAGCGCCACCATACGTTGCGCCTCGGCCGACGACGCCTCGGCCTCGAAGCGCTCGGCGCGGGCCTGCCGCTTCGCCGTGCGTGTGAATTCCTGCATGAGGCTGATCGACCTCATGGTCATCGAATCGGTGCCCAGCGAGAACCGGTCCGTGCCATTCGCCGGGACGTTGTTGACGCCAACCTTCAGGACCGGATCCGGCATCTGCCTGCCAGCCACTGCCATCTCGATGGCCGACTGGACTGCCGAGCGCGAGGTCTCGGCATCGGCCGAGCGCGCCGCGGCGAGTGCGAGCGCTTCCTGCAGGGAAAGGGCTGGCGCGGACTCCGCCCATGCCGGACGGATCACGGCAAGCAGCGTCAGCGCGAGCGCCAGCCGGCGCCCGCACTTGGTGGATAAGTGCAAATGCATAAAGCCTCCGCAAAGCAACGACCGCCCTGGAGCCGATGGCTCAGGGCAAGACAACAGGCGTTGCGGCGGAGGCTACGTTCGGAAACAGCAGTGAAGGATGGGGAGGGGGCGAGGCGGGGCCCGGGAAATCGCATCGCGGGGAGCGGCTATGCGATGCGCGAGTACCGGTATCGGCGCGGGCACCACGACATTGACCAGCACCGGATGGAAGGCGGGAACCTGCGGCGTGGCATGGTCGGCCGACTTCGAGCCGAGCTGGCAGTGCTCCTGGCATAGCCCGTCATGTACGCCTGGCCCGGCGTGTTCCATTGCCATGTCGGGGCAGGCTTCGGTCATGCCCGCCATCTCGTCCGTCGCGCTCAGCGAATACCGGCTGCCCTCGCAGGCATACGCCGCCGCTGCCAGTTGCACTGTCAGGAAAGCGCTAAGCAGGAAGGCGGCAAGCCAGAGCCGACGGAAAGTAGTACGCACTTGAGATACCTGGGTTGCCGGAATGGTAGCAGCGTTTGACGGCTGGCGGCATAGGCCGGTTGAAGGAGCTTGTCGTCCGTCGGTCCCATCATTGCCGCGAGGCCCTTGGCGCCGTCGACGATAGCGAAGACCCGACTGACAACGCTCGGCGCACCTTACCGGGATGTAATGGTTGCGTAACGTCTTGGTGAGGGACGGCCCCGTACGCTCGACCGGAACGGCCGCTGGTTTTCGCCCTGGTCGCCCTTGACCTTACTACCATGGGAAGGTCTAGGCTGAAATGCCGTTCAGACAAGGCATCAACCACTACTGTCATTCCCGCGAAGGCGGGACAATGCGCGGATGCGCATTGGACGTCTGAAGGACGGCCCGCAGGGTGAGCGGCAGCGAGCAATCCAGCGTCTTTCACGTCCCCTTCGGGGTGAAGTCACTGGGTTCCCGCCTTCGCGGGAACGACGGTGGATAACTGAACGGCACCCGCGCCCGGCAACTCTCCCACGCGACCATTCGGAACATGAAGCAGAATCTCGGTTTCGCGTTCATTTACAACGCCCCCGGTGTGCCGCTGGCGGCCGGCGTGCTGTATCCCACGACCGGCCTGTTGTTGTCGCCGATGATCGCGGCGCTGGCGATGAGCCTGAGCTCGACCTCGGTTATCGCCAATGCGCTGCGTCTCAGGAACGCTGCTGCGTAAGGCGGATGCGGGTGGATACGGGGCGACCCTAGTTATTTGTCAGGAGTCAGGTGTAGTGATAAAGCTTATTGGTGCAGGCGCGACATGAACAAATCAGGCAAGCCACGCTGGCGGATCGTGGCGCTGCTTGTGCTCGGTGGGGTGATTGCCACCGCCGTTGCACTGCAGACCAGGCGGTACCTCGATACGCCATCCAATGCCAGCAAGACAGGCGATATGCGGCAGCTGCGCATCGATGCCACCGACGCGGCCAGCGTCGCGCAGGGTCGCAAGATCTACGCACAGCAATGCGCCGCATGCCATGGCGCTAACCTGGAGGGCCAGCCCAACTGGCGCGAGCGGCTACCGAACGGCCGGATGCCGGCGCCCCCGCATGATGCGTCCGGCCATACCTGGCATCATCCTGACGGCGTGCTGTTTGCGATTACCAAGAATGGGCTGGTAGCCGGGGTGACGGCTCCGGAGGGGTATGTCAGCGATATGCCGGCCTTCGGGCAATCGCTGTCCGATGAGGACATCGTTGCCGTGCTGGCCTATATCAAAAGTACCTGGCCTCAGAAAATGGCTGCGGCGCAGCGAGAGGTTACCGAAGCGCATGCCGTGCGGAAGCAGGGCGCTGCGCAGTAGTTGTAGACTTGATCCTTTTGGGCATATTTTCGAGTAAATTGAGTCTCGAAATGAGCATTGGCTACACCTAAAGTGGAGGCTCCCAACCACCTGATGAGAGCCCTCCATGACCAAGGAAATCAGCCGGACCAATGCAGTCATCGAATGTATCTTGAGCCGTAGCGCGGCCAAATACTACGATCCCGCCGCCGCCTTGAGCGACGACGAAATTCGCGCGCTGGTACGAATCGGCACCAGCGCGCCGACATCCTTCCACATGCAGAACTGGCGCTTCATCGCCGTACGTTCCGCCGAGGCCAAGGCACGGCTCAGCCCGATCGCCTGGAACCAGGCCCCGATCACCGAAGCCGCCGTGACTTTCATCGTCTGTGGTCAGTTGGCCGATTCGAGCGTAATACCGGATCGCCTGGCGCCCCTGGTGGAGGCGGGCATCATGCCGGCGGAAATGGTGCCGGAATGGGAAATTCCCGCACGCAACCTGTACATGGATTACCCGCAGCGCCAGCGGGACGAGGCCGTACGCAGCGGCACCTTTGGCGCGGCGGCGATGATCTACGCCGCGCGCTCGCTAGGCCTGGGTTCGACGCCGATGATTGGCTTCGATGCTGAAGCAGTGCACCGCGAGTTTGGACTGGCCACGAACGAAGTGCCGGTCATGCTGTTGTCCGTAGGCGCAGAGCGCACCGGGAACTGGCCGCAGAAGCCCCGCTTGCCGGTGGCCGATGTGTTGGACCTGCTATAAGCGGTCCGCCGCCGCACATGGATTTTCCCAAACAGTAAAGCCAGTACCTTACAGAGACTACGATGCCAAGAACTGATGCCCTGAAGCCGGAGCAAGTGCCGGCCGAATCGAAACCGACCCTCGATGCGTTCACCAGGAACATAGGATTCACCCCGAACATGATGGCGACCTTCGCCCAAAGTCCGATCGCGTTTAACGCATGGGCCACCCTGCTGGGCTCCCTGAGCAAGGCGCTCGACGTGAAGACGCGTGACAGCATCGGCCTCGCCGTCTCCGAAGTGAACGGCTGCAATTACTGCCTGACGGTTCACAGCTTTACCGCCGAGCATATGGCCAGGCTGGCGGCCGATGACATCATTCTGGCCCGGCGGGGCCATGCCACCGACCCGAAGCGCGATGCGGCGGTCCAGTTTGCGCGCAAAGTCATCGAGACCCGCGGCAACGTCACTGACGCCGATTTCAACGCCGTCCGCGATGCTGGCTACACGGATGCGAACATCATGGAAATCGTCGCGCTGGTTGCCATGTTTTCCCTGACAAACTTCATCAATAACGTGTTTGATCCCGAGAAGGATTTTCCTGCCGTTGCGCCGGCCGGCTCGGTCTGACGCGATCCGCTCGCATCGATTTGTCTCCGGTCGATGCGAGCACCATCCCAAGCCCGGAGGTACCCGGGAAAGATTCCCGGGATACCGAAGAGCGAGAGACCGCTGTGCAATTGCCATAAGATGCTTGATCGTTCCAGGTTCCCGAGATCCAATGTCCCAAGTTGACTGGCTGAGCCAACTGCTGCAAATGATCACCGTCACCGGGCGGCTGGAGGTCCGTTGCGTCTATGGTGCGCCATGGCGGGTGGCCTGGCCTCAATCCGCGGCGCACGAGATTCCGTACCACGTCGTACTCAAGGGCCGGGCGATGGTCGAGAATCCGCAGACGCAGACGACGCTGGAACTGGCGGCAGGAGATATCGTGCTATTGCCTCACGGGTCGGCCCACGTACTGCACGATGGCAGTGGACGGCAGCCGGGGCGTACCCACAATCGCCACGGTGCTGCAGGATGGATGCTCAGCCAGAATGATGGCCCGGGCGAGCAGCTGGACCTGTTATGCGGGCGATTTCTCATCGAGCCGCCGCATGATCGGCTGATTCGCAGTTATCTGCCCACGAACCTGGTGGTACGTGCGATGGACGACCATCGCGAAGAGGCCATGTCATCCGCTTCGCATTACCTGGCCGGCCTGCTGGAACTGATGCGCATGGAGTCCACCGGCGACAAACTGGGCGGATGCGCCATGCTTAACGCGCTCACTTCAGCGCTGTTCACGTTGGTACTGCGCGCCGCCAGCGAATCCGCGCAGGCCCCCGCAGGGTTGTTGGCGCTTGTCGGCCATCCACGGCTGGCGCCCGCCATTTCGGCCATGTTCGCCGATCCGGCGCGGCCCTGGACTTTGCCGGAGCTGGCCGACTTGTGCAGCATGTCGCGCGCCACCTTCATGCGGCACTTCCAGGACAAGCTCGGACGTTCGGCCATCGAATTGCTGACCGATATCAGGATGAGCCTGGCCGCCAACACGCTGAAGAAACCGGCGATGACCACAGAGGCCGTGGCGGATTCGGTCGGGTATCGGTCCGTGGCTGCGTTCCGGCGAGCGTTCACGGAAACGATGGGAATGACACCGGGGCAATGGCGCCGTCTGGCTCGCGAAACGGGTAACGCCTCTGCATGATTGCCGGGTTTGAAGAACAAAAGGCCCGTCGCCGGTGCGACGGGCCTTTTTCTTCCGCGACCGTCAATCAGTAATCCCATTGCACCGGCACGAACCGGAAGCTTTCTCCATGCTTCGCAACATGCCCGATCGACGGGAACGCGACATGCGCCGCGGCCATCAGGGAACCGGTTGCCGCGGCCTCGTTGAGCAGCGCGATACGCACGTCCGTGGCGCCTTCAGGGTCGTGCTCGAAGCCATTCTGCCAGGCGGGCCGCTCGAAGCCGACTTCGAAGATCGCGTCGCCAACGAAAGTCAGTTTCTCGCCGTTCGATGCCACGTCCACGACGCAGTGCCCCGGCGTGTGCCCGCCCGTCACGCGCGCCGAAACGCCCGCTGCGATTTCCACGGTCTGGTCGAACTGGACGATGCTCTCGCTGTAGACCTGGGCAAACTTTGCCGCCGCCTTGCGGAGCGCGGGAGGCACCGCTTCCGGCATTACCGTCTTGCTGAAGTCCGGATTTTTCCAGAACTCCACTTCCGCGGCCGCTACGTGAATGCGCACGTCCGGGCGCAGCCTGGCCTTGACGCCATCGACGTTCAGGCCGCCGACGTGGTCCATATGCATATGCGTGATCACGATATCGGTGATCGCGGCCAGGTCGATACCCGCCGATTCCAGGCGCATCACCGACCGGCCGGCGCGCGTGAAATACTCGAAGCCGTCGCCGACGCCCGAGTCGATCAGGATCAGGCGTTCGCCACTGCGCACCAGTGCGATATTCAGCGCCCAGTCGAAGGTGTCGCGTTGCAGGAAGCGGCCATCGCACCATGCGTTGCGGTCGGCCTGGCTTACGTTGGTGGACATGGTCGAGGTCGGCAGCGGCAGGATGCCATCGCTGATCAGCACGACATCGATGTCGCCCACGCGCACGGCATAGCGGGAGGGCACGAGTTCGCCGGCACCATCCTTGCCAAGGTTGGCGGTAACCGGCTGCACATTGCGGGTTGTTTCGCTCATCATCGGGGAGTCCTGTCAATGGGTGGGAAAACCGCACTCGGCGGCAGGCATGTTCCGCTGCGTGGCGCCGACATCCTTCTCCGACCATCGCGCGTTCCGTGCGACCATCGTTGCAACCGATTCTAGGCAGGGGGAGCGATTGCCAGTAGCGTCGCGATGGCCTTCAGTATGTTGAGCGAAGGGCAACAATTGGCGCGGTGCGGGCGATGAGCGGGGAGTGACAGGGTTTGCAGCCAGGCTGCCTTGTTAGGGGCTCAGTGGTGCAGCATTGGATAAACGGCCAGGCCGATCACTGCGGCACCGCTGATGATGACCGGCTCAGGCAGCTTCTTGAACTTCAGCAATAGTGCGACCGTGACCAGCGCCAGCAGCAGGGTGGGACCATCGACGATCGAACGCTTGGCCAGCACGATCACGGCCCCGGTAATCGCGCCGATCGCCGCCGCAGTGACGCCGTCGACAAAGGCGAGGATGGCGGGAAGCTTGCCGTATTTCTTGAAGTATGGGGCGGGCAGTATCGTGAACAGGTAGCACGGCAGGAAGGTGGCCAATGCCGCCACACAGGCCCCGGGCAGTCCGGCTACCAGATAGCCGATGAATCCCACCGTGATGACCACGGGGCCGGGAGTGATCATGGCCACGGCCACCGCATCGACGAATTGCTTTTCGTTGAGCCAGTGGTATTCCGTTACCACGCCGCCGTAGAGAAACGGCACGATCGCAAGGCCCGAGCCGAATACAAAGGCGCCCGCCTTGGCAAAGAACACGCCGAGCTGTGACAGCAGCGGCCAGTCGAGCGTGCTGAACAACCCGCTTGCCGCCGGCATCTGCGTGGCTGCCAGCGCATTCGCGCCGCTTTGGCGCAGCCACTTCGGGGGTGCGCGCCAGAACCAGACCACTACGCCGGCGGCGAGAAACAGCCAGGCGATCTCGGATTCCGTGATGACGGTCACGGCAGCCAGCGTCAGGTAGATTGCCCACAACAGCTTGTCGCGGCCAACGCTCTTGGTGGTCAGCTTATAGGCGCTGATGGCAATGATGCCGATGACGGCGGCGCCCACCCCATAGAACACTGACTGCATCCAGGTCAGTCCGCCAAAACGGACATAAGCCCAGCCCAATCCCAGCACCATGAGAAAGGACGGCAGCACGAATGCCAGGCCGACCAGCGTTGCGCCCCGGATGCGGTAATGCACGTAGCCGAGATAAATGGCCAGTTGCGCGGCCAGCGGGCCTGGTGCCAGTTGCGCCAGCGCCAGGCCTTCCTTGTAGTCGCCATCGGTGATCCAGCCGCGCCGCTCCACCAGGTCGCGGTGCATATAGCCGGCCAGTGCTACGGGGCCGCCGAAGCCCAGGGTCCCCAACCGAAGGAAATAGGCCACCATCTGCCAGAGCGTATAGGTGGGACGATCAGTGCCTTGCTGTGGTGCCATGGTTTTGGAAGGATCGATTCAGGGTCTTTTGTTGGCTGAAAAATGCGCATAGAGCGAATCCAGCACCGAGCTGATTTCCGCGAGCAATGCGTCGTCATCCTCCAGCCGCGCTCGCGCGCCGGCCAGCACGGCTTCGAAACCGCTGGCTTCCGGCACCGAGATACCACCTATGTCCAGTGCATGAACGATTCTGGCTAGTCGGCTGAGTCCCCGGTCAGCCTCGAGTCCAAAGCTAGCCAGCAGCACTTCAAAGGAAACGCGATCGCCCACATGCGTAAAGGTCGCCCCGTCGAAGTCGAAGCCCAGTGCATCGTCCGGGCAATCGGCGGGGCTTTCCAGCCAGAGGAACCGTGCATGCGGATCGATGAAGCGCCGGATCAGCCAGGCGCTGGCCACGCGATCCGCCCACAGGTGGCGGCGCGTGGCCCACCGCCGTCCCTGATATTGCGCGGCATCGCGGCGCGGGATCGTACGTGTGAGCGGCTGCGGCTCGCCTGGCGACTGAATGGCCTCGATGGCCCGGCTGAAGTCATTCCATTTCGCTTCCGCGCGGCGCGACGCCTGATTGGGAAAAAAGTCGATCCGGCGGATCGCTTCATAGGCGCGCTCATGGCGGCGCAGCAGTCGATTCAGTTCGGCGCCGTTCTGGTCGGAAAGCGCCTCAAGTGCTTCGGTCAGCGCGGCCTGCAGTTCTTCATAGTCAGCGCTGCGGTCGAATAAGGCGCGGAACGCGATCTCTTCGTCCGGAGTTCCGGCACTGACTTGCAGCAGCCAGGCTTGGCCGTTTTCCTGCCGGGTTTCGTCAGCCAGCTGGCGCAACTGGCCCACCTGCTCCACGCCCGCGGGCAAAAGATAGGCACCGTCACGCAGCGCGGCGCAACCCATATTCTTAACCGCACGCCAGATACGCATGCGCGCGGTCGCGCCGGACGTAGGAAGCGTGACGATCAGCAGTGCCCAGGATGGAGTGGTTGCGGTCATGGGCGGATGTTAGAAGCCCATAACGGGTATTTCAATGTTGTAGAGGTCTCTACAAAAAAAGCCTTTCCGGTCACATCGGATATTGGCCGAGTGCTTGCCACAAGACTGGTGCGGAGAAACGGGGCCAGCATCCAAGCCGGAACGACCTGCCCAATCTGTTCAATCCGTTTTCACCACCAGATAGCAGATGGGGACCGGCTCGGCCGTCCATCAGCTACGCGCTGGTCGAGCGCTATGGCGGCCGCATTGCCGTGGAAAGTACAGTCGGGCAGGGCGCGAAGCTTATCGTCTCGTTGCGCGAAGGCGTGGCCGCGGCAGCGGCAGAGCCGGATGACCGGTGGTCATAACGACTCAGCCTCAGGCTGCAACGCCTCGGCCATCTGATCCACCTGCATCTTGATCATCGCCAGCAGGCAATGGACGCCGTGGCATCCCTCGGACCGTTCGCTTTCCACTTCCAGCAGCGACAGGACGCTATCCAGGCCGGCCTGAATCCGGTCGAGCGATTCCAGGGTTTCCGCCGGAATGCCGATGAAGATGGTTTCGTGCTGCGGATGAGGTTTCTCGTGCATTGCGTTCTCCTGTAGAAGGTTGGAGACCCGCCTGATGCAAACAGTAGAGGGTGGCGGGCCTGACAGCGGGGGTCGAAAAACCGGATCATCAACGAAGCCCGGCCAGCCTTCCGGCTGCCCCGCCCGGCCCGCCATAGAGGAACAATGCGCGCGCGTGCGTGTGGGGATGGTCGCCTGAGCGACCATCCGTTGATGATATGCGGGTTTCGACTCCCGATCACCGTTGTTTCGGTGATGGGCTTAGTTTTGCTTTTTCGGTGGAGGATGGCGATCAGACGATTCGCAATTTTTCTATGGGGCCGTGCGGAAGCGAGGTCTCGGCCGCAGCTTGTTTGGCGCTGCAGGTGACTTTGGTCGTTGCTGTTGATGTGTCGACCGGCCGAGATCGACCCTTCTCAGCCATCCCAGGTTCGCTATGATCTGGCGGCTTCTTGGCATAGGACGGCCATTGGAGACTCGCCGACGATGCTCGTCGAAGTCCGTCAGGACGCATTGCACATCTGATCTAGCCATCCATGCGAGCTTCCCCCGCTCGTCTGCAGGGCCACGCGCCAAGTCGGGAAAATCTGTTGGGGGACTGCCTAAGATGACAAGAATAAAAGGCGGTAGCCCCCAGACTTGCCTGTGTGGGGCTACCGGCGTCGACGCGACGACAAGAAGGGCTCACAGCGGCTTGGGGGAGTAGAGTGCGCTTTGGAATTCCGGCACGTACTCGTACTTGACCATCTTGCCAAGGTTCAGGGACTTGATGAACGTCGATAGACTCCCTTCAGTCAGGCTGAGGCTTACCGCCTCCGCACTTGTGCTGGAGGCATGGCTGAGCTGACGGGAAGTTGCATAGCCCGTGGTCAATTGCCCTTGCTGATCGACATTGGTAAAGCTATTGGTCACCATGGAGACCTTGCTCGAAAGATTGGCCAGCTTCCTGGTTTCCATGGTGACATCGACTTTGCCCGTCTCACTGTCAAAGATCTCGACGACAACCGACTTGTCGGTCTCGCGGTAGTTGATGCCCGTCAGCCATTTCGGCAGGTTGTAGCCAACCACACCACGCACCCTGGCGAGTTCGGTATTGACCGGAAGCTTTAGCACGTAGCCCCAGAAGTTGTTCGACATCGCCTGACTCATCAAGGTGAGCGGCCCAAAACTGGAGCTGCCCGGCCGATTCGTGATGACGGAGAGACCAATCTCGTTGTAGCTGTCGTTGTCGCAATAGTCATAGGCGTAGGCAGTGAGTGCGACAAGGCCTCGGCCCGGCCAGACCTGCAGCGGTTGGAGCTTCTCCAGGACTTGGGCAGGCATCAATTCCCGAAGCTTGTTCAAGTCCGCGGTGAAGATCACCGTCACCCTTCTGTTCTTGTAGTAGAAGTTTGGCGAATAGGATTCAAAGCCAATATCCACCTTCTCCTTCTTGAGCCCTTTAAACCAACCCAAGTCAACGTCCGGAGCTTCAGAGGCAATGACGGAAAGGGGAGGGTTGGAGCGATAGCGGTCAACGTCATCCTCGCCATGCCGAGGGTGGAGATGGGACAGGGCATCCACACCGCGCTGTCGATGCTGGCCGCCGAGGAACTCGATATGCCGCTGACGCGGGTGAGCATCGAGTCGTCACCCATCGAGCGGATCTATGGCAATGTCGTGACGATGGGCGACAGCTCGCTGCCGCTGCATCCGGACGATGCCGACAAGAGCTGGGCGCGCGCACTGCACTGGATCATGGCCAAGAGCGCGCGAGAGATCGGCCTCATCATCACCGGCGCCAGCAGCAGCGTGGCCGACGGCTGGCAACCAGTGCGTGAGGCCGCCGCGACCGCGCGCGCCAGCTTGGTGGAGGCTGCTGCGCGCGAATGGGGCGTGCAGGCGGCACAGGTGACGGTGCGGGAAGGCCAGCTCATTGGCCCGGGCGGCAAGCAGATGCCTTTCTCCGCGGTCGCGCGGAAAGCGCGCGACATTGCGCCGCCATCGTGGCGGATGTCATCTTCGCGCGACCAGATCACTTGTACCGGGCGGCCCTCGGTCCTGGTGGCGATCGACACGGCCTGGCCGATGAAGTCCGACTCCAGCCGCCGTCCGAATCCGCCGCCAATGAGCGGGATGTCGCGGGCATGCCGATCCTCGAGGCGTACAAGGCCAAGACCATCATCGTCAACAAGCGCTCGATGGCCGCCGGCTACGCCGGCCTGGACAACGAGCTGTTCTACATGGACAAGACCATGATGGTGTTCGGCGACGCCAAGAAGGTGGTCGAGGACATGTTCAAGGCGGTCGAGGCATAACCCATGACGCATGGGGTGAAGGCGTCTACGTTCTATAGCGGCATCCCCATGTTCTGCATGCCCGCGCTTGCAGGCATCTTTTATTTTGATGACCAGTGTTATTATAAATAGACTGAGAACAAGGCTGCGCAGTCTGACCTGCTCGCTACCGGAACGCCCGGGTAGCGGGGAGATCGCTACGGACTGCCGGGGAGGATGATCGACATGAGCACGGCTTTCAGCAATTCCGGCATGCAGGGACGCATCCAGCGCATGGATTTCGGACGCGTTTCGGTCTACTTCGGCGAGAAGAACGGCAAGTACCCCGACGGAAACCAGGTATTGATACGGGGCTCGGAGACTCGCGCTGCGTTCGACACGCCGCTTGTCGCGAATCATATCGGTCCCGAGTTCGATGCGACCGAGTTGGTGGTGATGGGCCATGTGCATGAGGACCATATGGCCGGGTTGCATCGTCTGCCGCATGCATCGGTTTATGTGCACGAAGGCGACTTGCCGGCGGCAAGGAGCTGGGATGGCATGGTCGCCGCTTTCGGTAATGCGGCGTACGCATCGGAGACCCTTCTCAAGTTTCAGCGCGAGTTCTTTTATGCGCCGCGGCCCGATGCCCAAGGCTACGTGGACGGTGCGTGCTGGGATCTGGGGCAGACCGGCATTCGCGCTTTTCACCTGCCAGGGCACACCGCGGGCCATACCGTTCTCCTGGTGGAGCCAGAGGGTGTGGCTTTCACGGGCGACATCGACCTGACCGGATTCGGGCCCTACTATGGCGACGCGGGGTCCAGCCTGGCGGACTTCCGGCGCAGCCTGGCACGGCTGCCCGAGGTTCCGGCCAAGGTGTGGGTTACGTCCCATCATCGCGGCGTCTATACCGATCGTGAGCACTTCCTGCGCGATCTCGCTGCCTATGCGGCCAAGCTGGACCAACGCGAACAGCGCCTGCTGACCTTGCTGCGCGAATCGCCAAGGACACTGGCGCAACTGGTCGACCTGCGGCTGCTGTATCCGCCGGGCTTTCACGGCTCATGGGTAGTCAATGCCGAGACCCGTACGATTTCCCAGCATCTGGCGGAGCTGCTGACGGACGGGCGGGTTGAGGTGAACGAAGACGGCGTCTACCGGGTGAGTTGAGATACCAGGAGGGCCACTTCGGTAGCGGCCCCCTTGCATCATGTCGCGATGCGGATCGCTGAAGCTGCCCGCATCGGGATTGCACCGGATTGATGATATCCGTCGCGCTCAGAAGTTGTGGCGGATGCCCAGTGCGACGCCGAACATGCTGTCCTTGCCGGCAGCGGGCTGATAGCCGTTGTTGAATGCAATGGAAGCGGTGTCCAGGCACAGGCCGGCATTCTTTGCGTAAGCGGTGGTCAAGTACAGGTCCGTACGCTTGGAGAGACGGTAGTCGGCGATGAACATCAACTGTCTCGGATTGCCGGCAGGCCTTAGCGCCGGCAAGGTCGAGGACCGGAACGTCTGATAGTAGTAGTCCAGCGTCAGGCTCAGCGCAGACGTCATCTCGTAGTAGACGCCGGCCCAGTACAAGTTGTCGCGCGTCAGGGTCTGCCCCGGCGCAGTCGACATGCCCCAGCGGTATCCAGTCATGAAGATCGCTGGACCGATGGCGTAGCTGGCTGCTGCGGCGGCCTTCTTGAATGTGCCGGTACCGGCGAAACCGCCATTGCCGATGATGCTCGGATTCACCTGGTCGTAGGTGACGGTGGCACTGAACGGCCCAGCCGCATAGGAGGCCCGGGCGCCAAAGCCGGTATCGCGGCGAAACTGGCCGGGAACCTCGCCCGAGCCACCCAGGCGGCTGAGGTCCAAGGTGCCGCTGCTACCGCCGGTGCCAAAGCTCCAATGGGCCCCGACGCTGACCGGCCCGAAGGTGCCCGAATATTTGACGGTGTTGTCCTCGCGGTATACCGGTCCGATCTGGGCGATCACCGGCTCATACAGGCTCGACATCGCCGCTGGCGAGAAGTTGGCCAGTGCCTCCAGCATCGAGGTGTATTGGCGACCGAAGGTGATCTTGCCGTAGGTGGCGCTCTGCAGGCCGACAAACGCCTGCCGGCCAAACAGGCGACCGCCTTGCTGCATGGTGCCATCGTCTCCGCCGATGCCGCTTTCCAGCACGAAGACGCTGCTCAGTCCGTTGCCGAGGTCTTCCACGCCGCGTAGCCCCCAACGCGAACCCGACAGACCTTCGCCGTTCAGTGCGTATCGATTGGCCGAACCGCTGCCGGCGCTCTTGAAGTTGGTGTCGAATTCCAGGTTGGTGTCGAGCGTACCGTACAACGTGACTGATGACTGGGCGTGTGCCGCGCCTGCGAAGACACCAATTGCTGCCAGTGCGACAACGGGGGCCTTGCCCCAGTCGCGCACCAGTTTGCTCGGCACCGCCGTGACCACAGCCCCACCCTTGTTCGAGGCATCGCGCCTGAATGCATCCATCAACGATCTCCTTGTTTGTCAGTTGCCTGGCGGCCGGATGCAGCGCATCGGCCGCGCACTCGTCCTGAAACGTGTCGGCGATTCGCGCAAATCGTGATTTAGCATAACGGGCGTAATGTTAAATAAAAAGGCCGGGTATTCCCTGCGTGGGCGGTACCATGAGCAAGCACAGGTAAAACATAACGATGATTCTGTAAAATCATGCATCTGGCGGATAACCAGGCGGGCCGCCAGTGGTCGAAATGCTCAAGAGACAGAACAAGACAATGGAAAGCGACGACGATATCGAGCAGGTCTCAACCCGGGGTCGTCCGGTCGGCGACCGCGAAGCGAAGCGCAAGGAGTTGCTGCGCGCGGCATCAACTGTGATCGCACAGGAGGGCTATGCCAACGCATCGCTGCGCAAGGTTGCGAAGCATGCGGGCTACACCACCGGCGCGGTGACCTATTACTTCGCAAACAAGGAAGAGCTGGTGGTGGCGCTGATGGAAAGCGCATTCGACCGGTTCGACGCGATGCTGGAGTCGGCCCGGGAAAGCGGCGACATCCTCGCGCCGTTCGAAAGCTGGATCAGGCTGACCGACCGCAGCACGAGGTTTTGGCCGGCGACATCGGAATTGCTGGCGCAGGGACGACACGAGCCTGCGTTTGCGGAAGTCATCACCAGGCGCTACGCACGCTATCGTCGCCTGCTTGCTGCCATAGTCAAGGACGCGCAGGAACGGGGGACGGTCCGCAACGATATTCCCGCGGACATCCTCACTGACCAGCTCGTTGCCATGGGGGATGGGTGGATGATGATGTACCCGATCGAACCCAAGCGATTCACGCCCAAGCGAATGCGGGCGCTGATCGATGCCCTGGCGGTGCTGGTTGCGCCCGCGCCGGGTGAGCAGAAGTCTGGCGGACGGGCGACGCGCGCATAGCACGGGATCACGGATGGTGAGCGCCATTCAGGGCGCGAGCGACGTCAACGGCAGCTTTGGCGCCGGTCTCGATGGCACCGTCGATGCCGCCGACCCCGATCGGCGCTATGTCCGCGCCCGCGAAGTGGATGCGGCCGTGGGGCTGCCGCATCATGGGCGCGGCCTGCGTCAGATTTCCGGGACGGTGATGCATCCATCCGCCTTTGGAGAACGGGTCGTTGGCCCAGTCCTGGCAGACCGTTTCCAGGACTTCGATGTTCGGAATGAAGTCCCGCAGCGCCTGCTGTACTGCCTCGCGGTCATTGCCGTCCAGGGCCGAGGGGTCGGAACAGAAGCACACCACCAGCGTATCGCCATGGTCGCGCCGCTCGGCGTGGGCGGTGTTGATGGGATGCTTGCCCGCCGGTGCATAGATCACGAAGGGCTCGATCTCGCCCTTGATCCGTACCCAGATCTTGCTGGGCATGATCGGGTTTTTTTGCCCGATCATGGCGCGCACGGGTTGCGGCAGCGCAGGCGTGACGGAAAACTCGCTCAGCATGTTCAGCGGCAATGCCACCACGGCGCGCCGGGCACGGATACGCTGTCCATCGCGTAAGGTCACAGTGACTTCGTGCCCGTTATCATCGACAGCGGCCACCGGCGTCGACAGGCGCAGTTCGGCTTTCGATTCGGCGCTCATGGCGTCGAGCAGGCGACCGGTGCCGCCCTCGATCGCCCAGTGCCCCGCGATCTCCTTGAACGCGCTCCAGTTGCCGAAGCAGATCGCGCACCAGAACAGCAGTTGTGCAAGCCCTTGCTCGCGTTCGGAGCAGACCAGGATGGACATCGCGTTGACCAGCACGTCGCGGTCGTGCGCCGACAGTTCAAGCGCGTCAAGCCGGTCGCCGATGGTTTGCCTGTCGATCGCGCCGATGTCGGCGGCTGCCAGGTCATCCACCTGGGGAAAGTGCGTCCGCGCATCGGCGAAGAAGCGGTCTACCAGCGGCGTGGCCAGCTGGTGGAGTTGCTCCCACGTCCCGGCGTGTACAGCGCCGTCGGCGTACCAGTAGGCTTTGCTCACCGGCATCGGTGTCGCTAGGCCGATGCCATAGCGCTTGAGTTCGCGCCACACATGCGCCTGCGTCCAGTGCACATAGGTGCCGCCCAGATCGAGGTCCACGCCAAGGGCCTTGCTCCACCAGGTGCGGCCGCCGATCCGGTCACGCCCTTCGAGCAGTACCACTGAATGGCCTGTCATGCTGAGATCCCGTGCAGCGGTCACGCCTGCGAAGCCAGCGCCAATCACGGCGACATCGTACAGATCTGTCATGAGGAATTTCGAATTGAGTTTCAGGTGATGCGGGGTCGGAAAGGCCCTGCTCCCAGCCATTGCGAAGGAACGCCCAGCGCTGCATCATGCGGCGCGCGCCTTGCGGTTCGCGCGTTCATCGAGCGCGCTTGCGACCTTCAGGGCGCCGTTCAGGGTGAACCAGCGCAGGGGCTCCGGCAGCGTCGATGGCGGCGCGTGTTGCATCAGCATCGCAAGCAGCGGGTTCTCGATGCCCTGGATAGCTTCCGCCAGCATGTGTCCGACCATGCCCTGCGTGCCGACGCCGTGGCCGGAACATCCCGCCGCGTAATAGATGTTCCGATCCGCTCCGGTGCGGCCGATGACCGGCAGGCCATCGTCGGCATAGCTGATGTAGCCGCTCCAGCACCGCCGGATGGCGATGCCCCGCAAGGGGGGAAAGCGGTCGTGCAGGGCCATCCGCAGTGCTCGATACTGGGCGTGCTCGGGCACTTCAGGCGTCTGCGAGCCGAACGGGTAGCGCAGGCGCTTGGTCGTCAGGACCAGCGTGTTGCGCGCTGTCAGGCGATGGCTCTCCATGACCCAGTGCATGGTTGTGATGCCTTCGCGGCGATGCCATCCAAGGGCAGCCAGCTGTCGAGGGGAAAGCGGTTCGGTCTCCATGGCAGAAAGCCGCAACGGCACCACCTTGTCCGCGAGCGGGCCTAGCCCGGGCGTATAGGCGTTGGTGGCCAGGATCATGACCGGCGCGCTGACGCTGCCGCGCGGTGTCTGCACCTTGACGGTCGGTCCTTCGGTGAAGGACAGCAACGGGGTGTTTTCGTGGATCCTCACCCCGACGCGCAGTGCCGCGCGCCTCAGTCCCAGGACGTACTTGCCGGGGTCGAGCGTGCCGCCGTTCGGCACGTAGCTGCCGAACAGGAACGCTGGCGGGATGCCGCGTGCGCGCATCTCGGCCTGGTCAAGATACTCCGACGGGCATCCGAGTTCGGCGCTGATTCGCATATCCTCGCGCACCCTGGCTTCCTGCGATGGCTCGATGCCGGCGCGGATCAATCCCGACCGGTTGTAGTCGCAGTCGATCCCATGTTCCGAGAACTTGCCTTCGGCGAAGCTGACCCCGTCCTCGTAGAAGCGGACGATCTGCCTTGCCTTCTCATGGCCTGCCCGCTTGAGGAAGCGGTCGTACTTGAGTCCCTGACCGCCGGCGAGATAGCCCGCGTTGCGGCTGCTCGCTCCATAGCCGCAGAACTGGCGTTCGAGCACGACCACCTTCACGCGGTGCCGGGCGAGCTCCAGCGCCGCGCAAAGGCCGGCAAAGCCGGCGCCGACGATCACCACATCGGCGCTGTGGTGGCCCTCGAGCGATGGCTGCAGGTCAGCCGGCCTTTCTACCCAGCCGCCCAGCGTTCGGTATGTCTTGAAGTCTTCAGTCACGTTGCTGCTTTCCTGGTCTGGTGATCCATGCGAGCGGGGGACAAGCGGTGCCTGACGGAAAGGCCGTGTCACGCGGCCACGGACGTGTTCGCGCATTGGCGCGTTCCGTTTGCAGCGCCCGACTCGTCGTCGGCTACGGCTTCCAGCGAGCGGTTGGTCGTGCGTGGGCCGAACAGGGCGACGGGTATGGAGAAGACGATGTAGCAGGCAGCCGCCGCGAGCATGACGCCCGCCATGCCGCTTGCGGAGAACAGCGCGGCGCCCAGCACGCCGGCGACCGCTCCGCCGAACCGCCCGCCCGAGATCACGATCCCGCTGCCGAGCGCGCGCAACTGCGTCGGGATCGTCTCGGGGATGTAGGTGTAGTACGCATTGATGACAAGCCCGGTGATGATGGAGGCGAGACCGCCTGCACCGATCACTACCCAGCTGGTGGCCGAGATGCCAAGCACGGCCAGCGGCAGTGCGCTGAGCACGGACACGGCCAGGATGGTGGACTTGCGTTCATAGCGGTCGAGAAACAGCATGGCGATGAACGGCGTGACGCCATAGATCACGTTCCAAAGGAACAGGATGTAGTACGCCTGCTCCTCGGCGTACTTGAGGCTGTAGACGAGCGAGTAGACGCCCCATTGGCCGAACAGGTAGTAGGCGAGGGTGGCGCCGAAATAGCCGAGCGTGAGCACGGCTATGGTTCGCAGAACGGCCTTGTCGCCGATGAGGTCGCGTAGCGTCGGCGCAGCGACGTTTGGTTGAATGCCGGCAATGCCGGGTGCATCGAGCGGACCGCGGCGCAGCGCACGCGCTTCGAGCTCGCCTACGATGCGTTCAGCGCGGTCGAACCGCCCGCGCGCGATGCACCAGCGCACCGATTCCGGCAGGATGAAGCGCGCCAGTGGCGCAATCAGCAGGCCGATGCTGCCGCCCAGGAACAGGTTGCGCCAGGCACCGGCGCCGCTGTGAGGCAGATAGAACATCGCCAGCGCCGCAGCCCCGATGCCGGAGGCGACGAAACCGATCGTCACGATGGAGACGAAGCGGCCACGTGCCTGGCCGGGAAACATCTCGGCGATATAGACCAGCAGCACCGAAGTGGCGGCCTGCACGCCGATACCGGTGACGACGCGGGAGGCCAGTATGGTCTCGTAGGTAGGCGCGAACGCCGTCGCCAACGCTCCCAGCGAGTACAGCACGGTGGTCCATACCAGCACCGAGCGTCGTCCCCACTGGTCAGACAGTCTTCCGCCAACCAGTGCCCCGATGATCATCCCGATGAAGAACGCGCTGCTGATGACGCCGATCTGCTCGGTGCTCAGGTTCGTGTGGGCCTTGATCGTGGGACTGGCATAGGCAAAGATGGCGTTGTCGTAGTACTCCAGCATCAGGTTGGCCGCGAGCAGCGCGGCCCAGACATAGTGGGAAGCCATCACCGGCAGCCGGTCAAGCCGCGCAAGAATGCTGGATGGACTGTCCGGCCTGACGACCGTATTCGAGCGATTCATGTTGGTGTCTCCATCAGCGTTGTCGCTGTTCTTTTTTTCTTTTGGGGTCGCGTGCCGCGACCCCGGTGTGCAAACGGGGCGCGGCTCCTGCTGTCAGTCGGCGCCGCAGCCGGCGACCGCAATCGCGCGTATCTCTACCAGGAACTCGGGCCGGGCCAGCTGGCTTACGCCCACGCCGGTCCACGAGGGATAGCGTTCAGGGAGGTACTCATCCTTGACCTTCACGAACGCCTGGATGTCGCCGCGCAGGTCGGTGTGGAAAGTCATGATCTCCACGATGTCGGCCAGGCTGGCTCCGGCGGCTTCGAGGACCGCCTTCAGGTTTTCAAACGCCAGCCGCGCCTGCGCTTCCATTCCCTGGCCCACCGTGGCGGTCGTCAGATCGAGGCCCACCTGGCCGGACACCCAGATCATGTCGCCGACCCGGGTCGCCGACGAAAAATGAAGCTGGTCGTAGTGCCTTGCCTGCGTGAGGCCGGGATTGATCATTTGTCGTTTCATGGCGGCTTCTCCGTGCAAGGCGATATCAGGCGAGTTGGCGGAAGACAGGCGAGCGAAACGGCTCGCCTTCATTGAGCTTGGCCATTTCCTCACTGAAGAGGGGCCCGTTGCGGGCATAGCGGGGGTTCGACATCGGCAGCGCCCGGAACGTGGCGTCGTCACCGAAGAAGCGCAGTACCAACGTGTGGCGGGTCGGGCAGGCGGCGTCGACGGCGGCGCCCCCATGCAGCGAACGCGGATGCAAGAACACGACATCGCCGGGCGTTACCTCCCAGGAGAGCACGTCCCAGGCATTGGGATCTTCGGCGAGCTCCTTGTCGATATGCGGCAGGCGGGGCAGGGTGCCGTCGCCGTACAGCGGATCGGTCGGGTCATCGGCATTCGCGAAACTGGCGCCGTCGTACTGGATGCCGAGATGGGAGCCGCGAATGATCTCCAGCGAATTCTTCTTTGGAATCGGCTGGAAGGTAATCCACGCGTTGCCCCAATGCCTGCCGGCCCATGGCAGGTTCGCGGTGTCCTGGTGCCACGGCCCGCGGCCGCTGTTGCCGCCTTCCTTGGCGAATACCTCCTCGGCGAAATACCAGACATGTTCGGAGCCCCATAACTCCTGGAACACCTTCCCGAACGGCAGCGTCGCGACCAGATCGTCGAGCTTGTCCTTGACGGCCGGATTGGCGTTATCGATATGGGTCTGCAGGCGGGTACCGTCCAGCGAGCGGAAGTGATATGGGCCCGGGTTGGCAACGTTCCACTTGAACGCCTCGTAGCACCGGGCGAGTTGCGCCGGGTCGAGGCAGTTCTTTACGAGTACGGCGCCGTCCTCGCGAAACGCCTCTCGTTGGGATTGGGTGGTGAGCATGACAAGTCTCCTTCTTTCCTCGGTGATGGACGCTGGCCGGCGCGATGCATGAACAATAGCTCACGATCCGATTTAACACAACAGGCGTTGTGTTAAAGTGCGAGGCATCAGTTGATCCGCGCATCTTTTCGTCGCGTAACTGATCCTAAGGTCCTACCAAGGACCAAGCTGTACTGTTGGACCAACCTCGCTTCGATTTCCGATGCCCTGGCTAGATGCCCGTCAGGTAGCGGGCTACCGTGGGCATGTCGAAAAGGTGGTGTCGGCAGCGGTCGCTTGCCCTATGTTCATTTACGTGAATGAACATAGGGGCGATCGACAACGTAGTGATGTCCCGAAACGCTACCTGGGCGAATGGCTGCAAGTGGAAGAACGGTCCTTCGCTTCGTCAAGGTCAAAGGCCGCTTCTGGCCGATAACGGTCCTCCCACGCACGCCAAAGCTCGGCGCCGGCCCGCCCCGGGGCCGGCTTCCTATCGCTTCGACGACAGCCTCCATGTCGAACTGCCATCGTCGAAATTTTCAAACCACTTGCGGACTGCGTTGAACCCAGCGCTACGGTCGCAAGCAACGCGAAATCGCTCCCATCGCGCCACAGTGCGAGTAGCCACGGATCACGATACCGACCCTTTGCCGCGGTGGCACCGCCTGTCGGCACAGTCACGACGAGCGCCCGCCTCCATCGCCGCCACGAAAATCCGACGGACTGACCCCATTGGCCCGCCGAAAGGCCCGGCTGAAGTTCGCCACGTCGGTGAATCCAAGGCGGTAGGCAATTTGCGAAATCGGCAGCTGACCCTCGCGCAGCAGCTTCTGCGCGCGTCCGTTCCGGACCTCGATGGCGAGATCGCGGAAGCTGCTGTCCTCCTTCTTCAGGTAGCGGTCCAGCGTGCGCGCCGAGATGCCGAGCAGGCCGGCAAGTTCCTCCAGCGTCGGCTGGCTGTCCTCGGCTTCGGTCAGCATCATCACCACCCATCCGGTCCAGTTGCCTTGCTCGCTATACCGCTGCAGCAGCGTGCGGCATCGTTGCTCCGCCATGCGCACCGCGTGGGCGTCGGCCATCGGCAGCGGCGCGTCGAGGCTCCAGGTGTCGGCCACCATGCGGATCCCCGGCAGTGGCGACGCGCCAAAATGCACGCGCGCGGGCGACAGTTCGCGATAGCGCGCCGCATGCGGTGGCGTTTCCATGGCCATGTAGATGTCGTAGACCGCGGACGGGTTGCGCAGCAAGGACTTGCATTGCAGGTGCGCCGACACGGCAATCGTCTCCTGGAGCAGGTTCAGCGTGTCGCGGCCCATTGGCAGGGCCGGCCGGAAGATGACTTCCGCGTGGTCGCCGCTGCGCTGGTAGCTCATCCTGAACATCGGCGTCAGGAGCTGGTAGTAGCGCGAGCATAGTCGAAGCACCTGGTCCAGCGTGGTGCACGAGAGCATGGCGTAGCCGAGGATATCGTGCGAATTCAGCTTCAGGCGGCAGCCCCACTCGAAGCCAAGGTCGTTACGTCCGGTGGCGCGCACCGCTTCTGCCAGCAGCCGGTCGATTTGTTGCGCGTTGAGGCCGAAGTCCGTGTCGCGGAAGCGGTCCGGGTCAATATCCGCTGCGCGCGCCAGTTCGTCCAGCGAAGTGCCGGCGGACTTGAAGTAGTCGCCCAGCAGCAGGAAATAGCGGGCCGGTAGCAGAGGGCGGGCAGCGGCTTTCATCTTCGAAGGGAAGGGGATAAAAAGGCCTGAGATCGGCGCAATGCTGTGTCTGAAAATGATAGATCGCTGTCTGGAAATGACAAGTCAGTACGGGACCTGCCTCCGCAGAATGGGAGCCTGAACCCGCCGGATCCGTCCCGGATGCGGCAACCACAGGAGACACGCCATGCTGTTCGAATCCATCAACACCGCTTGCCTGGACGGCAACGATACGCCGTGGATGCCGTTTGCGCCGTATAGCAACGACGTGATGATCAAGTACTTCAAGATCGATCCGGTACGGGGGGAAACCATTACGCTGCTGAAGGCGCCTGCCGGCATGGAGATGCCGCGCCACCACCATAGCGGCACAGTCATTGTCTACACCGTCCAGGGAAGCTGGCGCTACAAGGAGCACGACTGGACCGCCCACCCCGGCAGCGTGGTGTACGAGACCGCCTCGACGCGGCACACGCCCCAGGCGGCGTATGCCGAGGGCCCGGACATCATCACCTTCAATATCGTCTCCGGCGAGCTGCTGTACCTCGACGACAAGGACAACATTATCGCGGTCGAGAACTGGAAGACATCGATGGACCGCTACCTCGGCTACTGCAAGGCCAACGACATCCAGCCCAGGGACTTGTCCAGCTTCGAGGGCTGATCCGCGCGCTGACAACAACATATCGTCCCGGCTCAAACAGGAGGAGACATGCCGACCCTGACTCATATTGCCTGGTTGCGGCGCGCCCTGGCGGCGCTGCTTGGTATGGCCGCGCTCCAGGGCAGCGCAGGCGCTGCACCGCACGGCCTGGCCGAGGCACAGGAGATTGCCATCGAGGCCTATCTCTATGCTTATCCGATGGTGCTGATGGAAGTGACGCGACGGGTCTCGACCAATGTCGCGGCGCCGGATCCGCGGGGCGGCATCCGCGCGCCCATGAACCAGTTCGCGCATGTGTCCGCCTTCCCGGACGACAAGTTCGACGCCGTGGTGCGCCCGAATGCGGACACGCTCTACTCGTCGCTCTGGTATGACGTCTCTCGGGAGCCGCTCATCATTACCGTGCCGGACTCCGGTGGCCGCTACTATCTGCTGCCGATCCTCGACATGTGGACGGATGTCTTTACCTCCCCCGGTTCACGCACGACCGGTAACGGCCCGCGGCAGTTTGCCATTGTCGGCCCGCGCTGGCATGGCAAGCTGCCCGCTGGCATGCCGGCCTATATTTCGCCGACGGCCGTAGGCTGGATGATCGGCCGAACGCAGACCAATGGCAGCGCCGACTACGCCGCCGTGCACAAATTCCAGGCCGGCCTCCATGCCAGGCCGCTCAGTGCCTGGGGCCGGCGCGGCTACGAGCCGCCGAAGGGCGGGACGAACCCGCGCCAGGACATGAGCGCACCGGTGGAACAGGTGGCGAAGATGGACGCCGCGCGCTACTTCGGCCTGTTCGCCGAACTGATGAAGCGCAACCCGCCGCACGCGAACGACTATCCGATGCTCGATCGCATGGCGCGGCTGGGACTGGTGCCAGGGCAGGACTTCGATATGAACCGTCTGGCCCTGGACGTGCAGGCGGCGCTTCAGGCGGCTCCGGCGCAGGCACGCCAGCAAATGGCGCAGGCGCTGCCGCGCTCCGGTTCCGTCAGCAACGGCTGGAGGATGATCGGCAATCCGATCGGCACCTACGGTACCGACTATCTGCGCCGTGCGGTGATCGCCTTTGCCGGCCTCGGGGCCAACACGGTCGAAGACGCCGTTTACCCGCTTGCGATGACGGACGCCGATGGCAAGCCGCTGGACAGTGCGGAACGGTACGTGATCCACTTCGACAAGGCGCAGTTGCCGCCCGCGCGCAGCTTCTGGTCCCTGACGATGTACACCGATCGCCAGTTCTTTGCCGCCAATCCGATCCACCGCTTCGCCATCGGCGATCGCGACCCGCTCAAGTACAACGCCGATGGCTCGCTGGACCTGCTGATCCAGCGCGACCCGCCCAAGGGCGCCGAGTCCAACTGGTTGCCCACGCCGGCAACGGGCAATTTTTCCATGAACCTGCGCCTCTACCTGCCCGGCCCGACGGCGCTGGATGGCACATGGAAGCCGCCGGTGATCCGGCGCGTTGCTGATTAGGTTCCGGATCCGCGCCACACGGCCGCCACCGGAACGATTCGCAAGACCCGCTTGCGCGAGCCGGAACGGCCGGCCCTCATCAAACAAATCGAGGAGACATCCATGAAGGACTTTGCCAGGCGCAAAGGGCGACAGCTCGTGCTGGCTACTGCCGGCGCCTTGGTATCCGGCATTTCCCACGCGCAATCCGGCGTCACGCTGTATGGGGTCGCGGACATGAACGTGGAATTCGTCAACCATCTGGGCGCAGTGCCGACCGCGGCCAACGGGTTCGACCCCGGGCCGGCCAAGCACGCGTATCGGATGAATTCGGGCGGCGTATCCGGATCGCGCTGGGGCCTGCGCGGCGCGGAGGCGATCGGTGGCGGCATGAAGGCGATGTTCGTGCTCGAGAGCGGCTTCAACCTCGACACCGGCACCACGCAGCAGAACCGGTTCTTCGGGCGGCAGGCCTATGTCGGGCTACAGAGCCAATTCGGGCAAGTTTCGCTGGGCCGCCAATATACGGCCTTGTTCGAGGCCATGGCCAATTTCGTGCCGGCATCCTATTCGACCCAGTATGAGCCCGTCGTGGCGATGGCTGGCCCGAATTTCCGCGAGGACAATACCGTCAAGTACAGCGCGGCATTCGGACCGGTGGCCATGCTGGCGCACTGGTCGTTCGGCACGGGCGTCGCCTTGCCGCCTACCGTCGGCGCGCCCATCGTCCTCGGCGGCAATGGCGAAGTGCCCGGCAGCTTCCGGCGCGACACCGCCTATGGCGCCGGTTTGGTCTACAACGCAGGCGCGTTCAGTTCGGCGATTGCCTATGACCAGTTCAATCCCACCATCGCGCCCGCAGCGGCACCTGGCAATGCCGGCAACGGCACCATCAGGAAGGTCGCCGTCGCCGCCAGCTACACGGTGGGACCGGCGAAGATCATGGCGGGTTACCGCTGGGGACAGAACAAGAACGAGAACGGGGCCGTATTCTTTCGCGACGACTTCTACTGGATCGGCGGCAACTACCAGGTGACGCCGTCCATCGCGTTGACGCTGGAGTACAACTACGACAACGTCAGAAACCAGTTTGGCAATGCCAACGCTGCCAATCCCTGGCAAATTTCCTTGCTCGCGAACTATGCGTTATCCAAACGGACGGATCTCTATCTGACCACGGCTTATGCCAGGCACGCAGGTGTCGGGATGGAGTCGGCCGGATTCTTCTTTGCCAGCAGCCTGTCGCTGGGGAACAGCTACGCCCTTGCCAATGGCCAAAGCGCGATGGTCGGCGCCGCGGTGGGGCTCCGGCACAAGTTCTAGGCAGACCCTGTCACGGGTCTGGCGGCTGCGCCGTGCTCCGCAGAATTCATCCGGGGAACTGCCGGAGGGATGGGCGCCGAGGGCAGCCGGGTTCTGCCTATTCGCGCGCCGACATCTTCTGAGCGATCGCGCCGGCGGTGCGCCGTAGCGGCTCCAGGCATTGCGCCACGATCTGTTCGAGCGTGCGTACGCCCTGGAGCCAGACGATGTTGACGCAGCCATACACGCGTCCCTGCTCCGCCATGATGGGTACGGCCAGCGCCTCCAGCCGGTCGTTGGTCTCGGCACGGGTCTTGTCATAGTCGCCGCCGAATCCCTGGTCGCGCACGCCGTAGCCGCAGCGCTGCGTGTGCTCGATCGAGCGGGCCAGATACGCCGGGTCCCGCGCGATCGCGTCACCGCCCCGGCGGCTGCGGCGCAGGGCCGCCAGGATCTTCTCGCGCTCCTGTTCCGGACAGAAGGCCAGATAGGCCCGTCCCACCGCGGAGCGCAGCATGTTGACCTGGAAACCGATGTTGTCGCGCCGGATCATGAAGTACGACTCGGCCCGGTTCGTCTCGCAGAGCACCATGGCATTGCCGCGCCGGATCGCAAGATCCGAGGGCCACAGCACCTCGGCCTGAAGCCGGTCCAGTTCCGGTGCGGCGAGCTGGGCCAGCCGGTCCGTGAGTTCGGATTGCCGTCGGCTTCCCTGCAGCGGGCTGCCGGGGCAGTAGTGCCCGTCGGCGATGCGCCGCCAGATCAGGGCCCGGCGCTCCAGCGTCACCAGGATGCGCAGCAGCGTCGCCTTCGGCAGTCCCGTTTCTTCATGCAGCGCCTGCAGGCTGGTGCTCCCGTTCCTGCGGACCAGGTCGAGCACGGCCAGTCCCCGGTCCAGCGCCGCGATCGTCTTGACCTTCGGATCCCACATTTCTTGCCTCCCCCACGGGCGCGCCGCCCGGTGGTTTCACTGGGTGAAACTTTAGCAGAAGCCGCTTGAGAAGCCCACCTGCAGGAAATATTGTTCTGGTCATGGCGGCGGCAGGGCAGTCGGGTCTGACCGCTTGAACAGGCAAAGAGGAGACGTCGAGATGGCAGCGCAACACGTACGCAATGTCCTTTGGATCATGTGTGACCAATTGCGCTGGGACTACCTCTCCTGCTATGGCCATCCGCGCCTGCACACGCCCAACATCGATCGCCTCGCCAGCCGTGGCGTGCGCTTCACCAACGCGTTCGTTCAGGGGCCGGTGTGCGGTCCGTCGCGCATGTCCTACTACACGGGGCGGTACGTGACGAGCCATGGGGCCGTCTGGAACTTCGTGCCGATGCCGATTGGCGAGATGACGCTGGGCGACTTCCTGCGGCCGCATGGCGTGCGCGTTGCCGTAGCGGGCAAGACGCACGTGGAGGCCGACCGGGCAGGCATCAGGCGCCTGGGTATCGATCCGCGCAGTACTGAAGGCGTGCTGGCTGCGGAGGGCGGTTTCGAGCCGTTCGACCGCGACGACGGTATCTGGCCGCCGGGCTTCGCCGACGAGAGCCACCAGTACACCGCTTACCTGCGCGAGCGCGGTTACGACGGCGCGAACCCGTGGCACGACCATGCCAACTCCGCCGCCGGTGACAACGGGGAAATCCTGTCGGGCTGGAACCTGCGCCACGCGCGGCTACCCGCCCGTGTGCGCGAGGAAGACTCGGAGACCCCGTACATGACGCGTCGCGCCATCGATTTCATCGAGCAGAGCGGCGATCGGCCCTGGATGCTGCATCTCTCCTACATCAAGCCGCACTGGCCCTACGTGGCGCCCGCGCCGTATCACGCCATGTACGCGCCGGACGACGTGCTGCCAGTCAGGCGGCACCCGAGCGAACTGCACCACGCGCATCCCGTGCTGCAGGGCTTTCGCAACTGCGAGGTGAGCCGCAATTTTTCGCGGGCGGAGGTACGCGATACGGTCATCCCCACCTACATGGGCCTTATCAAGCAGCTCGACGATCAACTGGGCGTGCTGTTCGATTATCTCGAACGCACCGGCCGCTTTGACGACACCATGATCATCTTCTCGAGCGACCATGGCGACTACCTTGGCGACCACTACCTGGGCGAGAAGGAGCTCTTCCACGACAGCGTGGTCAAGGTGCCGCTGATCATCTGCGACCCGCGCGCAAACGCGGCGCGCGGGCATGTGGAATCGCGGCTGGTGGAGGCCATCGACCTGGTGCCGACCATTCTCGATGCCTACGGCCTGACCATTCCCGACCACGTCGTGGAAGGCCGATCGCTCACGCCGCTGCTGCGCGGCGAGGCGCCACGCGAGTGGCGCGACGCGGTGTTCTCCGAGAACGACTATGCTTTCCGCGATTTCGTGCGGGAACCTGTCGGCCGTCCGGCGGATGGTTGTCACATCACGATGGTGCGCGACCACGACTGGAAGTTTGTGCACTTCGAGGGACTGCGTCCGCAGTTGTTCGACTTGCGCAACGATCCCGACGAGTTTGTCGACCTCGGCGCCGATCCCGCCTACGCGGCGGTGCGCGAACGCTTCCAGGCGCGCCTGTTCGACTGGCTGCGCAATCGCCGTATCCACCCGACGATCAGCCATGACGCCATGGCCGGATGGACGCGCAAGGAGGACGAGGTCGGCATCCATATCGGCCGCTGGTAGCAGTCCCCGGTAGCGGCCGCCAGAGAGCCGTCCGGCATTACAAAACCATCAGGAGACAACATGAAGCCTTCACGCCTGGCGCTGGCCCTTGCCTGCCCCCTCATCTTTCAGTTTGCTGTCGTGCCGTCGGCCTCCGCGCAGGCCGCATGGCCCAGCCGGCCAATCCGCATCGTCGTGGCATTTCCTGCCGGGTCGCCTGGAGACATTGCATCGCGACTGATCGCCGACAAGCTCGGCCAGTCGCTCAGGCAGCCGGTGGTGGTGGAGAACCGGCCGGGCGCAGGCGGCAATATCGGCGCTGACGTGGTCGCCAAGTCGCCGGCCGATGGCTACACGTTCCTGCAAGGCCCGGACACCATCCTCACGGTGAATCCCACCATCTATCGCAAGCTCAATTACAAGCCCGGCGACCTCACGCCCGTGATTACGCTGGCGCGCTTCAATCAGATGCTGGTCTGCGTGCCATCGTCGGGCATCCAGTCCATTGCCGACCTGGCGAAGAAGGCCCGCTCCACGCCGGACGGGTTGACCTATGCGTCCGGCGGCCCCGGCGTGCCGGGTCATCTGGCGATGGAGATGTACGTCGCGCAAGCAGGTATCAGGATGACGCATGTGCCGTACAAGGGACCGTCGCCCGCGATGCAGGACGTGCTGGCCGGGCAGGTGCCGTGCGGATACCTGGCATCGCCGGTGGTCGCGCCAATGGTCAAGGCCGGCAAGCTCGTTGGCCTGGCGGTGTCCGGCTCCACGCGCTCGGCGCTGGCGCCGCACGTGCCGACCATGGCCGAGGCCGGCGTGGCCGGCTACAACGCGAGTTTCAGCGAGCTGATCCTCGCACCGAAGGGCACGCCTGACGCCATCGTGCGCCGCATGAACGAGGAGATCGGCCGCATCGTGAAGCTGCCGGAGGTCCGCTCGAAGCTGCTCGCCAACGATCTCGATCCGGCGCCGGATCAGCCCGCCGCGCTGGCCCGGCAGATTGAAGCCGACACCGCCAAGTGGCAGGCAGTGATTCGCCGGGTGGGCGTGTATCTGGACTGATCCCGGCCATTGCCACAGGCGCCCTCAACTGCAAACGCAAGCGCAAGCCGGCGACCGGCATGCACCGGCGTCGTACCCGCTCGACTCACGCCGAAGTGGGCTGGAAAGGAGATGACCGGAAACGGCGCGCAAGACCTGGCGACGTTTCGTAAGCTAGCCAAGCGATGGAGCAGACAAGCGGAGCCGATTTCTATCGACCTCTGCATCGTCGACATCCGATATGAACATGCGGCTGCCCCTTTCACCCACGCTTTCCATGACCCTCATCCGCCTTCCCGAAAACATACTTGCGCTAGCTGCGGTCTGCCTGACTTCGCTGATGTTCGGTCTCGAAATATCCAGCGTCCCGACGGTCCTCTCAACCATTGAGAAAGTGCTGAACGCCGATTTCAGCCAGATTCAATGGATCATGAACGCCTATACGCTTGCCTGCACCACGGTGCTGATGGCGACCGGGGCGCTGGCGGACCGCTTCGGACGCAAGCGCGTTTATCTGGCCAGCATCGTGCTGTTCGGGCTCACGTCGCTGGGCTGCGGGCTCGCGCAAAGCGCCCCCGTGCTGATCGCCAGTCGGTTTCTTCAGGGAATCGCCGGCGGCGCCATGCTGATCTGCCAGGTGGCGGTGCTTTCGCATCAATTCCCGGAAGGGAGGGAACGCAGCAAGGCATTCGGCGCCTGGGGAATCATCTTCGGCATCGGTCTTGGCTTTGGTCCGATTATCGGCGGCCTGATCGTCGCTGTGGCCAACTGGCAGTGGGTCTTCCTGGTTCATGCGCCGGTCGCTATCGTTGCACTGGCGCTGGTGCTGGCCGGCGTGCAGGAATCCCGGGACCCAAATGCGCAACAACTGGACGTTCCTGGCATCCTGACTCTTTCCGTATCGTGTTTCGGGCTCGTCTACTTCATCACGCAAGGCGCGGATCTCGGATATTCCAGTCCCGCTGCATTGAGTATCGTCGCCGCGACGGTATTCAGCTTCATGGCATTTATCTTTGTCGAGAAGCGCAGCGGTCGACCCATGTTCGACTTTTCGGTGTTCCGGATCCGCTCGTTCTCGGGCGCGCTGTTCGGATCAATCGGCATGAACTTCAGCTACTGGCCGTTCATGATCTACCTGCCGATCTATTTCCAGGGCGCGCTTGGCTACACGAGCGTGACCGCCGGGCTGGCGCTGCTCGCCTATACGGTACCGACGCTTATCGTGCCACCGGTTGCAGAGCGGCTTGCTCTCAGGTTTGACGCGCGCAGGGTCATTCCGCTCGGCATGTTCACCATCGGCCTTGGCTTCCTGCTGATGATGTTTGGCGCTCGCGCCGAGCACGCCAGTTGGCTCACCATGCTGCCGGGTTGCCTGTTGTGCGGAACGGGGCTGGGCCTGACCAATACACCGGTCACCAATACAGCCATGGGTTCAGTCTCGCCAGATCGCGCAGGCATGGCGTCGGGTATAGACATGAGCGCGAGACTGATCAGCCTGGCCGTCAATATCGCGCTGATGGGCCTTATTCTTCTCGAGGGCGTGCATGCTTATCTCACGCGCGCACTTTCCGGCTTTCCGGATGCCTCGTCGCTTCGTTTGCTTGCAGCGCAGATTGCCGGCGGCAATATCGGGCATCTGCCGCAGAGCGGCGCTGGAATAGCGACTGTCGACCCGAACGGCGTGATCGCCAATGCGGCCCTCGTAGACGGCTTCGGCTTCGTGATGCTGTACGGTGCGATTGGTGCCTGGGCTTTTGCCCTGCTCAGTGTCGCAGTGTTTGACGCCGGCGCGCGCGCACATCGCCGGGCACCCGCGGTGGATAACGGTGTCCGCCGTCCAAGCCCGTAGAGCCATCAGCGGAGCGGAATACGCGCGCCTTGCCGGGCATCAGGATGCGCGTAGGGCAGTACATCGAAATAGCAGTGAAAGTTTGGGGCGCTCACGCTCTTGCCGAGGCGCGGCGGGCCCTTAGCGTCTGCGATGGCAGAACGCCGAAGTGGGCGCTGTAGAGAGCGGCGAACCGGCCGAAGTCCCATACACCGAACCGTCCGCAGATGCCGGAGACGGTATCGCCGGGCGCAGCGTTGCAGAGCGCCACACGGATGGCGTGCATGCGGTACAGCGCCAGATAGCGGTGAGGCCCCATGCCCAGGTATCGATGAAATACGTTGCGCACGCTGCGCTCGGACGCTTCGGCGGCCGCGCAGAGATCGTTCACGAAGATTGGCGTTTCCCCTATTAAACTGAGCAGGTCCAGTGCCCGGCTGAGAATCTGCCGATGGCGCGGCTTTTGCCGGATACTGGCCGCGCCTTCATCCATCGTAAGCACGGCGCGAAATACCAGGTCGACCAGCTCGGTTCGTGCAGCGAGCTCTGCGCCTGGATAGCGCAATTGGGCGGGATCATCGCGCTCGACCCGCATGATTCGCCATATCGTCGTCAGTAGTGCAACCACGCCCCGGCGCCCGGTGCACACCAGGTTGTTGGACAGCAGCGTCGCGTCGAACTCGTCGGCATGAGTGTGGACCCAGTGCATCACCAACGGCGCAGAAATCGCCACTGTCAGCCAGCTTGCCGCGCGCTCTGCAACGATGTGGAACATTAAATCTGGCGCCATCCATCCGACGGTCTGCGCGTCGAAGGCCTGGCCATCGACGATAGTGCATTGTTGTCCACTCAGGGGAATGAAGATATTGAAGTAGTCAGGCATGCCGATGCCCGAATAGGCGGTGGGCGCCCCCTCCCGGCCCATCATGATCGCCACCCCGTTAAGGTCGATCAGCTTCAGTCGCCAGTCCCGTTGCGCCCTGGAGCGCAACACGTAACGTCCCTGGACGCCGTAAAGCGCGGCCTCGAATTCATCGAATTCCGGGCAGATCAGTTGTGTCACGGATCACTCCCTGGTTGGTGCTTCCCATCCGGAGGCCTTGGAAAGACCAGGCGACATTTGCCGATTTTACGTAGCCAGGGATTGAAGTTTCAAGAAATGATGCCCGGCAGTGGGGATGGAAATGAGGGCGACCTGACAGACGCGAGCAACCCGGGCCATATTGCGCCGGTTCCACACGATGGCTGCTTGCCGGTCCCTGCAACGATTTCCCCGGCGCGGGCGGCAAGCTCAATGGCCGGGGCATAGCCGCTCCTGCGAACAGGGGCAATCAATTGGGAGGCAATGCCATGCAGACGGTCAGGACCAAGGATGGTGTGGATATCTTCTACAAGGACTGGGGTAGCGGCCAGCCCATTGTCTTTTCTCATGGATGGCCGCTGAGCGCGGACGACTGGGACGCGCAGATGATGTTCTTCCTGAATCACGGGTTCCGCGTGATTGCGCATGATCGTCGCGGACACGGGCGATCGACCCAGACCGCCAGCGGCCATGACATGGACCACTATGCCGACGACCTGGCAACGCTGACGTCCCACCTGGAACTGAGCAACGCCATCCATGTCGGGCATTCGACCGGCGGCGGCGAAGTGGTGCGCTATCTGGCGCGACACGGCGAAAGCCGCGTCGCAAAGGCCGTCCTGATAGCCGCTGTGCCGCCGCTGATGGTCAGGACAGAAGCCAATCCGGAAGGCTTGCCGAAGGAAGTCTTCGACGGCTTCCAGGCGCAGGTGGCCAATAACCGGGCGCAGTTCTACCGCGATATCCCGGCAGGCCCCTTCTATGGCTACAACCGCCCAGGTGTCAGTGCGGACGAAGGGGTAATCGGGAACTGGTGGCGCCAGGGCATGCAGGGCGGGGCCAAGGCACACTACGATGGCATCGTTGCCTTTTCGCAGACGGACTTTACGGAAGACCTGAAGAAGATCGCCGTGCCAACGCTGGTCATGCACGGCGACGACGACCAGATCGTCCCTTACGCCGATTCCGCGCCGCTCTCGGCAAAGCTGTTGCGCAACGGCACGCTGAAGACCTACAAGGGCTTCCCGCACGGCATGCCTACCACGCATGCCGAAACCATCAACGCAGACCTGCTGGCATTTATCCGGTCCTGATCAGAACCAGGCCAGGCCCCATGGCTGGCCTCTTTCCCTTGCCTGCCGGGGCAACAGGCGTTGCCCCGATGCGACCGATCGTCGGCAGCCGGCGCGGAGGTCCCAGTTGCCGAGAGTCGAGGGCAAAAGGGCAGATCAAGGGCGGCGAATCAGCA
This sequence comes from Cupriavidus nantongensis, assembly GCF_001598055.1. NCBI lineage: Bacteria > Pseudomonadati > Pseudomonadota > Betaproteobacteria > Burkholderiales > Burkholderiaceae > Cupriavidus > Cupriavidus nantongensis. The sequence continues at coordinate 441,786 of NZ_CP014845.1, forward strand.
GTGACGCTGATCCGTTGGTTGCTGCAGGCTGGTCCGGTCTGTCGGGTCCGCGGCGGAGAATTCAGAGGGTTACCGCCATTCGGCGCGAGCGCCGAATGCGTGAGACCTGGATGGCTGCACCGATCAGGTAGATCAGGAAGGCGATCCCCACTATTGTTTTAAGCGTCGGGTCTTCCGGACCGGTGAAGGCCGGAGCACCCACCGGCAAACGCGTGCCGGTTTCGGTCAATCCTGGAATCAGATGGAAGAACAGCGTCAGCGAGTAGCCCAGTACTGCCGTGTAGCGCGCCGCACCCGTTCCCTCGCGACGTTCAGCAACACCGGCGATGGCCAGTACGACAAGCGTCAGGATCGCCAGTGCGTGGGGCGGTCCGAATCCGCCATGGCGGAAGATAAAGAGCCCGGTAAATGCCGTTGCTGCAGTCAGCCACACGTAGAGACGGCCGGGGCGGGTGCGGGTTCCAATCTCGCCGTACTTGAACAACGCCACCAGGCCACCAGCCACCGCCACGAGGGCAATGGCAGTGTGGAACATTCCGAACGGGCTGAGATTGAGCATGGCAGGCACTCCGGTTCGCGGTGTAGACGTTCAGTCACGGTGGGCTGGCAGGGCACTGACTGCGCAACAGGGCCGCGGTCAGCGCCCTGAAGCGTGGAATTCGTGATGGACTGCGAAAACCCGGGCCTTCCACTGGGCTAAGTGCGGGCGCATTGAGCAGATGATCCGCTCGCTTGAGCGGAAACGCTACGTAAAAACGGCAAACTGGGAGGCTTCACGGCATCTTCTGGAGGCGAGCGCTGATTCCAAAGCGGGATCAACCCGGCAGCCGCAACTCGCGCAGAATTTTGCTCTCATAAGCCGGCCAGTCCCTTGCAGAGTTCTCAATCGCGAGCTTGGCTAACGGTAGCTGGCGAAACAAATCATCGGTGATTCGGCGGTAATCGCGATATAGAAGAATAAGCCCTTCCAATCCCTTGTAACCCCGGCGCACGCAGTAAGGGGCCGCGAGCTTCCAGCTCACCTGATATTCGATCCACTAGGCGCCACGCTCCGCACAGACAGTCCGTACAGCTTTTTCGACATCCTCCTGCCAAAGGTACAGGACGAACGGATTGAGCGGAGCAGTGACTGCGGCCAGCGCCTGTACGTAGTCGAAAATCAACGCAGACTTGGCTTCCATCAGCAGCAGGTGAGTCAGGTCTCCATGAAACAGTTGGCCGTCCATTACTGGGATGGAGGTCTCCGCCTGTGTCGCCTCGACAAAGGCTTTCCACCTAGCTAGGGCACGGTCCGCGAGATGCTGTGGTGTCGCGTCCCGCCACGGTTCAAACCAGTGTTCAAGTTCGTCAGTCGCGCGCACCGGGTGGGGCTCTGTCCTCTCGTGGACCGGCAAAGCTGGCTGCCCCGCCTCTTGCAGATGTTTCGCAATGAGGCGCATCGTCGTTGACTTGCCTGAACCCATGATGCCCTCAACGATCACAAGCCGATGCGCGGTGGAAGGCTCTGCACTGTCAGACGTCGTCGAACTCGTCATTTTCGCAAACGGCCCCTTGGAAGGACATCTACGCTAGGCCGTACATGCGGGATTGTCAACAATTTGCATGCCGTTGTCGAAGGCCTGCTAATGGCCGATCTCAGTCTTCCGCCATCCGGGGTGCCAGGCTTCCTGATGCCCGATTACCTGGGGCCTTGCCGCATATGCAGGCCTTCAATCACCCGCTCCACTCCCGCGCGCTTGTCGCCAAAGTTCAATTAGCATTTCCGGATCCGCAGGATAAGTCTCGAATTGCGCCACGGAGTCTGGAATGAGAAACCAGGATTGCTTGCTACGCGTGTAGACGTGCGCAACCGGTTCGAAGCTCCGCTGATCGTACAGGTTACCCGGCCTGAGTATCGAGATGTTGGGCTTGTCCAAGGGTTCTGCCCAAAGTCGCGTGTCACAGCGTGGACATATTCGGCTACGCCGTCGATGCTTTTCGTTGACCTGGAACTCTACTAGTGGGGCTTCGCCCGACAAAACATGCAGATGAGTTCTGGGGACCAGCATCACAGGGAGTGCCGCACCCCCGGTTCGCCGCTGGCAGACGGTGCAGTGGCATACATAGAAGGTCAGAGGCTCACCGGCAAGTTCAAACTCCACTTGTCCGCAAAGGCAGGCCCCTTTGTACGACGACGTGCGCTGATTCATTTGGAATCTCGAAGACTTACATGACTAGTGGTTCCGCGCATCTTGTCAGACCGCCAAGCCATCTCTTTCAACCGCCGGCCACGTAAGAGGCAAGGTCGTTGTGGACATGGCCCGGTAGGGATTGCCTAGGCACCGAAGCGAACCGCCGGCGACAGGGTGAACGACTCGCGCATGTCGCGCGCCTCCTCGACCGGCGTCCTGCCGAAAAGGCGCTTGAACTCCCGGCTGAACTGCGAGGTGCTTTCGTAGCCGACGCGTCCTGCCGCCGCCGCGGCGGTAACGCCGTCGCGAATCATCATCAGCCGCGCCTGGTGCAGGCGGGTGGACTTGATGTACTGGATCGGCGAAGTCTGCGTCACCGTGCGGAAGTTTGCGTGAAATGCCGGCACGCTCATGCCGGCTTCCTCGGCCAGGCACGTCACATTGAGGGGCGTCGCATAGTCGGTGTGGATTCGATTCAGTGCCTTCGCGACGCGACCGAAGCGACCGTGGTGGGCAAGCGCGGCACGCATCGCGCCGCCCTGCGCTCCCGTCAGGACGCGGTAGCAGATCTCCCGCACCAGGCTGGGACCCAGGATTTGCGCATCCATTGGCACCGTCAATGCCTCCAGCAACCGGACTGTTGCGCCGGCCAGGTTCTCGTCCAGTTGGGTAGAGACCATGCCATTCGGCGGCTCGTCAGGAAGCTGGCCCGCTGCACCGATCTGCGTGATCAGCTCGCTGAGCTCGATGAGGTCGAGGCGGATGGACACGGCGAGCATGGGCTCCTCTGGCGAGGCCTGGGTTTCCGTCGAAAACGGCAGCGGTACGGACAGCACCAGATAGTGCTGTGCGTCGTAGACATAGACCTCATTGCCCAGAAAGCCCAGCTTGCGGCCCTGGCACACGATCACGATGCTCGGCTCGTACAGCACCGGCGTGCGCCCGAGGGGCCGATCCGAGCGCATCAGCCGGACACTTTCCAGCGCCGACTGGGTGTAGCCCTCGTTGGGCGCCAGCTTCTCGATCAGGCGGACCATGCTGACCGAAGCGGGGGAGCGGACCTTCGACACCGCAGTCTCCTGTTGTTCGCTACAGGCGCAATTCTAGCCGTGCCTCGCCAGAGGCGCCAGCGCACTTGATAGGAATAGGCAATAACGGCATCGGTCCGTGTCTTCGCCGGAAGACCCGCCATCCCTATCATTCACTCACCGGCCGACGAACCGTTTCGCTTAATTGAAGGCTGCAACCGGGCAGATAAGGTTCCGCGGAAAAGCGCGGATACCGTCGCCCCGATCCGAACCAACAATAGGAGTATGCAAGATGGCAAACACTTCCACCGAATCGAAAGTCATCCTGATCACCGGCGCCAGCAGCGGCATTGGCGAGGGCGCGGCCCGTTTGCTCGCCGCGCAAGGACACCGCCTCGTGATTGGCGCGCGCCGCACCGACCGGCTCGCCGAGCTGACGCGATCGATTGAAGCGTCCGGCGGCATCGTTCGCTATCGCGAACTCGACGTGACTTCGGCCGATGACGTGGCGGCATTCGCCCGCTTCGCACTCGACGCTTTTGGCCGTATCGACGTGCTGGTCAACAACGCGGGCGTGATGCCGCTTTCGCCGCTCAGCGCTCTCAAGGTCGGCGAGTGGAACCGGATGATCGACGTGAACATCCGCGGCGTGCTGCACGGCATTGCCGCGGTGCTGCCGACGATGGAAGCGCAAGGCCAAGGCCAGATCATCAATATTTCGTCGATTGGCGGCCTTTCCGTGTCGCCGACTGCCGCGGTCTACTGCGCCACCAAGTTTGCCGTTCGCGCCATCTCGGATGGGCTGCGCCAGGAAACCGACACGATCCGCGTGACGGTGATCTGCCCGGGCGTTGTCGAATCCGAACTGGCCGACACGATCTCCGACGACACCGCGCGCACGGCGATGCAGGAGTTCCGTCGCATCGCCATCACGCCCGACGCCATCGCCCGCGCCATTGCCTACGCGGTAGAGCAGCCCGCCGAAGTCGACGTCAGCGAGATCGTGGTACGCCCCACCGCCAGCCCGTTCTGACCCAACCGATACGTACTACGCAACCCGATCAAGGAGAACATCATGACATCACCCAACACACCTCATGGCGCCTTCGCAGGCAAGGTCGCCATCGTTACCGGTGCCGCCAGCGGCATTGGCCTGGCCACGACGGAACTGCTCCACGCCGAGGGCGCGAATGTGATTGCCGTCGGACGCGGCAGCAACGTTGAAGCGCTGGCTCGTCCCGGCATCGTTCCCGTCGTCGCCGATGTGGCGCGCGAGGAAAGCGCCGTTCGGGCCGTGGCCACCGCAATCGAGCGGTTTGGCAAGCTCGACATCCTGGTCAACAACGCGGCGGTCATCAACAACAAGCCGCTCGTCGATATGTCGCTCGAGGACTGGAACGGCATCCAGGCCGTCAACGCCACGGGCGCGTTCCTGTTCTCGCGCGAAGCCATGCGCGTGATGATGCCGGCAAAGACTGGCGCCATCGTCAACGTGGGGTCCTACGCGTGTTATCAGGCGTTTCCGCTGATCGCGGCCTATGCGGCGTCCAAGGGCGCGCTGGCGCAGCTGACGCGGGCGCTTTCGCTGGAAGCCATCGAGCACGGCATTCGCGTCAATGCGGTCGGCTCCGGCGATGTCATCACCAACATTACCAACCACATCCATGCCGACGGCCAGGCATTCCTTGCCGAGCACGGCAAGAAGGCGCCGATCCGCCGCGCGGCCCAGCCGAAGGAAATTGCCGAGGTGATCGCCTTCCTCGCCTCAGAAAAGGCCAGCTTCATGGTCGGCGCAGTCGTCATGGCGGACGGGGGCATGAGCGTGGCGCTGCCCTGACGTCATGGCCAGCCAGCAGCCAATTTTTTTGCTTACTCAAGGAATTCAGATCATGAAACAAGCATCCCGAACCTGGTTCATTACCGGCGCATCGAAGGGCGTCGGCCAGAAGCTCGTTACCCGTCTGTTGGAGCAAGGCCATCGGGTGGCGGCAACCTCCCGCACGGCCGCCTCGCTGACGCAGGCATTCGGTGCGGAGTCCGACCGCTTTCTACCGCTGGAGGTCGACCTGACCAATGATGGCAGCGTCCGGCAGGCCATCGAGAAGACCGTGCAATGGTTCGGCGTTCTCGACGTGGTCGTGAACAATGCCGGCTACGCCCAGCAAGGCACCGTCGAGGCATTGTCCGACGACGAGGTTCGCAGCAATTTCGAGGTCAACTTCTTCGCGCCGATGGCTGTGGTGCGCCATGCGCTGCCGCAGCTTCGCCGCCAGCGCAGCGGGCACATCATCAATCTCTCGTCCATCGTCGGCTTTCAGGGCGGGTATGCGGGATGGGGCAGCTACGTCGCGAGCAAGTTCGCGCTGTCGGGCCTGACGGAATCGCTCGCGGCAGAAGTTGCCGAGCTGGGGATCCGTGCGACGGTGGTGTACCCGGGCCCGGTGCGCACCGATTTCCTGTCGAACGGTGCGCTGGCGGTGGCGAAGCGGCAGATCGACGACTACGCGGAGGCCAAGGCTTCGCTGGACCTGCATCTCGACACCCTGCATGGCCATCAGGCGGGAGATCCGGACAAGCTGGCACTGCTGATCATCCAGGCCGCGAGTGTTGAATCGGCCCCGCTGCATCTGTTCGCCGGCAAGATTGCCAATGAACTGGCGGCCGCCAAGGCGAGCGCTGTCTCGAGGGATCTCGAGGCCTGGCGGCGCTCGTCTGAAGCTACGGACTTCGCGGAGTGATTGAAGGGAAGCGAAGGGAAGTGAAGGGAAGGCCGGCAGCCCTAAATGCCAAGGCTGCCTGCCAACCGCTCGGCCAGCCCGTCGCGGCGGAAAGCTTCTACAACATGGTCCACGAATACGCGCGTCTTGCCAGGCATCAGCGTGCGCGTAGGGTAGTACAACGAAATGGCGCCAGCGTCGGCGTACCAGCGCGGCAGCAGGCGTACCAGTTCGCCGCGTTCGATCCATGGCAGTACGTCGGGTACCGCCAGCAGCGCCACGCCCAAGCCCAGTAGCGCGGCTTCGCGCATGGCGGCCGGGTCGCTCACGACAATGCGTTCGGGCAGGGTCGCGGCAACCTCGTTGCCGGCGGCATCGCGCAGGGTCCAGTGGCGCGTGCGTCCGGTGCGTCCGGAGCGCATGACGATGCCATCCATCACGTCCAGCATGGACGGATCGGCAGGCAGCGTGCGTTCCCGCAGATACGCAGGCGACGCCACCGCGACGATATGCGCGGGTGCCAGCGGGCGCGACACCAGACCCGGCGCCAGTTCAAAGCCTCCGCCTATGGCTGCGTCGAAGCCCTCGGCAATCAAGTCGATCGCGCGATTCTCGAAATGCCATTCTGGGCGGATCGCGGGGTAACGCTGCAGGAAATCAGGGAGCAACGGCATCACGTAAGCCACGCCGAATGACGGCGCCAGGCTGACTTTGAGCACGCCGGCCGGTTCGCCGTGGTCGTTCGACATGGCGGCGATGGCGGCTTGCAGCGCGTCCAGGTTGCCGCCAATGGAGGCCAGGAAGCGTTCGCCAGCCTCGGTAAGCGTCAGCTTGCGCGTCGAGCGCTGGAACAGTCGCACGCCCAGATTGCGCTCAAGCATCGCCACGTTGCGGCTGACGGCCGCTGGCGTCAGGCCCAGTCGGCGACCCGCCGCCGAAAAGCTGCCGGTTTCGGCGCTGCGCACAAAGGATTCGAGGTTGGCAAGGGTTTCCATCCGCAGCAGCTTACACGATTGCTTGAAGATGATTCCAGTCATTCCTAGCTAATCATCGCGCAATCGAACACCCATACTCCGTTCACACCTTCTGATTGACCCCAACGGAGAAAGACATGACTCAACAGACCCTTCCCCTGGCCGGCAAGATCGCCCTGGTTACCGGCGGTTCGCGCTCGATCGGCGCTGCCATCGCCCGCCGCCTGGCCGCCGACGGTGCGGCCGTGGCGCTGACCTACAGTGCCTCAGCGGACAAGGCCGCCACGGTAGTGCGCGAGATCGAGGCAGCCGGCGGCCGCGCCATCGCGCTCGCCGCCGACGCCGGCGATGCCGCCGCGGTGCGCCGGGCCGTGGCAGCGACGGTCGACGCCTTCGGTGGCCTCGACATCCTCGTCAACAACGCCGGCCTGGGCCTGGGCGGTGCCATCGAGGACATCGCGTTCGACACCTACGAGCGCATGATTGCGGTGAACGTGACCGGCGTATTCGTGGCCACGCAGGAAGCCGTGCGCCATATGAAGCCGGGCGGGCGGGTGATCCACATCGGTTCGTCGATGGCGCGCTACGCGGCGTTTCCCACGGCATCGCTGTACACGCTGACCAAGGGTGCGATTGCCGGCTTCAATCGCAGCCTGGTGCGCGACCTGGGGCCGAAAGGCATCACCGTCAACACCGTCCACCCCGGTCCGACCGACACGGATATGAATCCGGCCGGCGGCCCGGTCAGCGAGATCGTCGGGCCCGGCATCGCCCTGGGCCGATACGGGCAGCCGCATGAGATTGCCGGCGTGGTAGCGTTCCTTGCCGGCCCGGACGCAGCCTTCGTCACCGGCGCCGAGATCGTTGCCGATGGCGGCTTCACCGCCTGAACCAGGAGACCGTCATGCAAGCAAGCTACGGCAAGACCATTGGCATCATCGGCGCGGGCGCAATCGGCACGGCGTTCGCCACGGCGCTGGCACGCCACGGCATCCACGCGGTGCTGGCCAACAGCCGCGGGCCTGAAACGCTGCGCGATGCCGCGAACGCAATCGGGCCTTCGATCCGCCCCGGCACCCGCGAGCAAGCCGCGGCGCAAGACATCGTGCTGGTGGCCGTCAACTGGTCGAAGCTGCCGCAGGCGCTGGCCGGGTTGCCGGACTTTGGCGGGCGCATTGTCATCGACGCCAACAACCCGATCGAGGCGCCGCTGTTTCGCCCCGCGGACCTGCATGGCCGCTCGTCGAGCGCGGTGTTTGCAGGCTTGGTGCCGGGGGCGCGGGTTGTAAAGGCGTTGAATCACCTGCAGCCCTCGCTGGTTGCCGGCGATCCGCAAGCAGAAGGCGGCCGCCGCGTGATGTTCATGTCGGGTGACGATGCGAACGCCAAGGCCGAGGTGGGCAGGTTGATCGATCGCCTCGGGTTCTTCGGCATCGATCTGGGTTCGCTCGATGTGGGCGGAAGGCAGCACCAGTTTCCCGGGGGAGCGCTGGCGGCGCTGAATCTGGTGAGGATGGGTTGATTTGAAGGGCGTATTGCGTGGTCAGCAGTGACGCGCAAATCCGGAACCACCCGCTAGCGAAACCTGAACAGCCCTTGCCAGAATGCCTCGAACGGGCTGGTGGGGATTTCGGTGCGCGCCGTGCAGGCATCCGCCGGCGCGGCGGCCTGGCTCTCGGCGCATGCGTGGCGCGACTGATGCAGTGCGTGAACGCTGTCGGCAATTCGTCCGGCGAGCTCCGTCTCGCAGTCCTTGCCCAGCAGGATGCCGAACAGGACGTCGCGCGCATGCCCCTGGTCGGCATAGCGCATCGCGACGGCGACCATCTTCTCGTAATGGTCCTGCGCGACGCGTCTCGCCTGCTCCTGCGCCTGGCGTTCCTCGGCCTCCTGTGCGGCGTGCTCGGCTTCCCAGCGGCGCATTTCGCGTTCGAAGACGTCGTCGTAGACCTGGCGCTGCTCGGCGTCGGACAGGATCGCATAGGCATCGCGAATCTGCTGGAAGGCAGCATGGCTTTCGGCTTCGCGACCGGGATTGCGGTCCGGATGCCATTTCATTGCCGCGCGGCGATAGGCAAGCTTGATCTCATCCAGGGTGGCATCGGCCGGTACGCCAAGCGTCGCGTAGAGCGTGGTCATGGGAAGCGGGGCGGAGGAGAGCGAAGGCGTTCATGCTAGCACGCCGCCCGGGAGCTTCCGTCAAGGCTTCGCCGGTTGCCCCAGCTTTGGCGGTGCCGGTGGCGGCAGCGGCGTCGCCACCGGTTCCAGTCCGGTGCTGCTCACGATTGCAGCCGCGGCCGGCGAGGCCAGGAAACCGACGAAACGCGAGGTGGCCGCTGTCTGCCGGCCCGCGATCGTTCCGGCCGAGAAGAAGACCTTTTGCTGAAGCTCGTCGGGCAAGGGGCCGACATAATCCAGTTCCTGGAATGGCAGCAGTTCGCTGACCTGCTGGAAGCCGATTTCCGCATCGCCGCGCGCCACCACGGCGCCGACGCGCTCGCTGTAGATCTTGTGGGCCTTGTCCTTGATCTGGTCCGCGACGCCGAGCCGGGGAAACAGCTCGTTCGACAAATAGGTGCCGCTGGCGCTGGCGGAGTAGGCGATCGAGCGCGCGTTGAGCAGCGTCTGCCTGAAGGCGTCGGTATTGCTGATATCCGGCTTGGGCGTCCCCTTGCGTACCGACATGCCGATCAGCGAGCGCGCAAGGTCAACCCGGCTGCCGGCCATAACCTTGCCTTCGACGGCCAGTTTCTCCAGTCCGGAATCCGCCAGGATCACCACGTCGAAGGTCTCGCCGCGCGCCAGCCGGCTGGGAATGGAATCCGGCGCATTGCCCATCGATGCGCCGTAGGCGGTGATGACGCGATCCTGCGTGGCGGCCTCGTAAAGCGGGACGAGTTTCTGGTAGGCCGCCGTGAATCCGCCCGAGGTAATGACGCGGATGTCATCCGCCCAGGCTGGACCGACCAGCCCCAGTAACAAAATCAGAACGGTATGCCGGGCGGCAGAGGTGGCGGACTTCATAGCGTCTCCCTGGTGAATGCTGAGCTGTATTTATGCGCTTCACTGCACGTCATCGCGACTGGTTGAAGCATTGCCAGCTTAATGGGCCGCGTATTAATCTGTGAATTGCAACTTATTCAAGAGCTGATGCATGCCACGCATTAATTTCGGGCTGGAAGACCTGCAGGCCTTTGTCGCCACGGCAGAACAAGGCAGCTTCCGCATGGCGGCGGAGGCCCTCCATATTTCCCAGCCCGCGTTGAGCCGGCGCATCGACAAACTCGAACGGACGCTTGGCTCCCGCCTGCTCGAGCGGACCACGCGACGCGTGCAGCTGACCAACATTGGCCGGCAGTTCCTGGAGGAGGCCCGTGCTGCGCTGGCCATCCTCGACAGCGCGGTACTGCGGCTCGGTGACGAGGTCACGCTCCAGCGCGGGCTTGTGACCGTGGCCGCGATACCGTCGGCGGTGCTGCATTTCCTGCCCGACGCGATTCATGCGTTCGGCCGCCGGCACCCCGGCGTGCGTGTGCGGGTGATTGACGAAAACGCGAACGACGTGCTGGCCAGCGTGATGTCCGGCGAGTCCGATTTCGGGCTCAATTTCATGGGGGCGCAGGAGCCGAACATCGAATTTCGCGCCATCCGCGCCGAGCCCTACCGGCTGGTGATGCGGCGCGACCATTCCTGGTCGGGGCGGGATGCCGTCGCCTGGGATGAGCTTGCAGGACAGCGGATGGTGAGCGTCTCAAAGCAGAGCGGCAACCGCGCCCTGATCGAGAATGCCATCGCCCACCTGAGGCAACGCCCGACCATCCACTACGAAGCCAACCACGTGGTCGGGGTGCTGGGTTTGGTCGAGGCCGGCCTGGGCATGGCCGTGCTGCCCGGCATGGCGCTGCCGCACGATCATCCCCGGCTTTGCGGCGTGCCGCTGGTGGATCCTTCCGTAGACCGGGTCCTTGGCCTGATACGGCGCCATGACAGGCCATTGCAGCCTGCCGCGCAGGCGTTGTATGGCACGCTGATGGCAGGCGTCATCCCATCCCCACCACACTAGACAACAACATCTTCACCAGCACGGCCTGCCCCAGGCCGCCGCGCAGCAGTCGATGTGTAGTGGATGTCATTGCAGTCTCGCTCCTTGGGAATGGACGGCGACTTCCGTGCCTGTGGTCACAGGGTAGTGACGGCGGCGCGGCCGGGAATCGTTGGAACGGACTAGTGGATTTCCCCTAGGCGAGGGAGCGGGCAACAAAAAGGCCGGGCAAGTGCCCGGCCTCTGGAGTTCGACTGAGCGCCAGCGCTTGAATCAAGCCTCCATCACTTCGCCAAAACGCTGCAGATGGTAGTTGCTGTCGCCCAGCAGCTGGTCCAGCATGGTCAGGCGCTTGAAATAGTCGCCCACCGACAGCTCGTCGGTCATGCCCATGCCGCCGTGCAGCTGCACCGCCTGCTGGCCGACGAAGCGGCCGGCGCGAGCCACCGTGACCTTGGCGGCGGACAGCATGCGGCGGCGCGCGGCGGGGTCGGTCTCGTCCAGCGCCTGCGCGGCGACGTAGGCCATCGACAGCGCCAGTTCCTTCTGCACCAGCATGTCGGCCATGCGGTGCTGCAGCGCCTGGAAGCTGGCCAGCGGCTTGCCGAACTGCTGGCGCGTGCCCAGGTATTCGCCGGTGATCTGGATCAGCTTTTCCATCGCACCGGCGCCCTCGGCGCACAGCGCGGCGATGCCGTGCTCCAGGCCGACACCCAGCGCCGCCAGGCCGTCGGCGGGCTGGCCCACCAGCGCGCTGGCCGGCACCGCGACGTTCTGCAGCGACAGGTCGGCGGCGCGCAGGCCGTCGATGGTCGGGTAGGCCGTCACGCCCAAGCCCTTGCTGTCGCGCGGCACCAGGAACAGCGCGATCTCGTTGCTGCCCGCGATGCGCGCGGTCAGCAGGTAGGCGTCGGCGGCGGCGCCGTGCCAGACCACGCTCTTGGTGCCGCTGATCAGGTAGCCATCGCCGCTGCGCTCGGCGCTGGCGCGGGCCGACTCCGGGCGGTAGCGCGTGGTCGGCTCCAGGTAGGCCAGCGTGACGATGCGCTCGCCCGACGCGATCGCGGGCAGCCATTCCTGCTTCTGCGCATCGCTGCCGTAGGCGGACAGCACGGCGGCGGCCATCACGCCGCTGGGCGTGACCGGCTCCAGCACCAGGCCGCGGCCCAGCTCGCGCTGCACCACCAGCTGGCTGGCCGGGCCTTCGCCGAAGCCGCCGAAGTCGGCCGGCACGGTCAGGCCCAGCACGCCCATTTCGGCGAGCTTGTTCCACACGCCGCGATCCAGGCTTTCGCCCTGGCGCGCGCTCTTGCGGCGGGCCTCGAAGGTGTATTCGGTATCGATGAAGCGGCGCAGGCTGTCCGCCAGCATCTGTTGCTCTTCGCTGTAGGTGAAGTCCATGTCAGCTATCCCTTCAGAAACCCAGGATCATCTTGGAGATGATGTTCTTCTGCACTTCGGTCGCGCCGCCGTAGATCGAGGTCTTGCGCATGTCGTAGTAGGTGGAGGCGGCCGGCGCGGCCCACTCCGGACCGGACACCGGCTGCGTCGCGCCGGGCTCGAGCCAGTCCGGCGAATACGGCCAGGCGTTGGGGCCGGCCACTTCCATCATCAGCATGGCCAGGTCTTGCTGCACTTCCGAGCCGCGGATCTTGACGATCGACGCTTCCGGTCCCGGCGTGCCCGCGGACTGCGTGGCCACGCGCAGCAGCAGCATCTCCAGCGCCATGATGTCCATCTCCACGCGCGCGATCTTGTCGCGCATGCGCACGTCCTCGATCAGCGGGCGGCCGGCGCCGTCGGTGGCCTGCGCGGCGTAGTGCTTGAGCTGGCGCAGCTCGCGGTGGCAATGGCCGATGCCGGCGATGCCGGTGCGCTCATGGCCGAGCAGGTACTTGGCGTAGGTCCAGGCGCGGTTCTCTTCGCCGACCAGGTTCTCGACCGGCACTTCGACATCTTCGAACCAGGTCTCGTTGACGTCGTGGCCGCCGTCGAGCGTGGTGATCGGACGCACCGTCACGCCGGGCGACTTCATGTCGATCAGCAGCATCGAGATGCCTTCCTGCGCCTTGGCATCGGGATCGGTGCGCACCAGGCAGAAGATCCAGTCGGCGAAGTGGGCCATCGTGGTCCAGGTCTTCTGGCCGTTGACGATGTACTTGTCCCCCTTGCGCACCGCGCGGGTCTTCAGCGAGGCCAGGTCGGACCCCGAGCCCGGCTCGGAGTAGCCCTGGCACCAGAAGTCTTCCACGCCCGGGATGCGCGGCAGGAAGCGCTGCTGCATCTCGGGGCTGGCGTACTTCATCAGCACCGGGCCGATCATGGTCAGGCCGAACGGCAGCAGGCGCGGCGCGCCGGCACGGAAGCTCTCGATCTCGAAGATCAGGCGCTGCAGCGCGGTCCAGCCGGTGCCGCCCCACTGCTTTGGCCAGGTCGGGGCGCCCCAGCCCTGCGCCTGCAGGATGCGGTGCCAGCGGACGTAGTCGTCCTTCTCCACGCGCTGGTGGTTGAGCACCTTGTTGCGGATGTCTTCCGGCAGCTTGGCTTGCACGAAAGCGCGGACTTCCTCGCGGAAGGCCTGTTCCTCGGCGGTGAAACGCAAATCCATCTGAATGTCCCCTGTGGTACGCGGGCTGCGCGGTGCCGGCGCGCGAACCGCGGTGTTGCCGGTTGTGCAGCGCGCCATGGCGCAAAGCCCTTGCTGTGCCGGCCGATTGTATTGGCGGGCCGCGATTCGTTGCTTTATCAATCCGGAAGGCGTCCTTCGCGCAGGTGGAACCAGCCGCACCTGGCGACGCTTGCCGTGGGCGACAGCGTAAGGACCCTCGCGTGGACGAACACGACCTTAGTGAATTCCAAATGGCTGCGGCGCGGGGCTTGCCGCAAACTGATGCGGCCAGTTTTGATGTGGCCGGGTGCATTCCGCCGCATATCCGACTCAGCTCGCATTCGAGAGATCCCCCAGCACCATGTCTTCCTTCCGCCCCCGATTCATCCACGAGATCCCCGCCCACTGGGCCGCGCAGACCCCGCAGGCCCCATGCCTGTACGAGAACGGCACCGTCATCAGCTATGGCGAGCTGTGGCGGCGCATCGAAGCCGCGCGTGACTGGCTGGCGGCGCAAGGCGCAGGCGAGGGCGATCGCGTCATGGTCGTGGGCGAGAACTGCAACGAGATGGTGGTCACGCTGTTCGCCTGCAGCCTGCTGCACGCCTGGCCGATCAACGTCAACGCACGCCTGTCCGCGCGCGAGATCGACAATATCCGCGACCACGCGCAGCCGGCGCTGGTGCTGTTCACCGGCCATGTCTCCGACGTGGCCGCGGCGCACGGCGAGCGGCTGGGCGCGCAGGCCGCCGGCTGCGCGGTCTATGACGACGGCATGCGCGTCGTCCGTGCCGCCACCGCGCCGCAGCGCGAGCCGGCCGAACTGGCGCGCCGCGTCGCCACGCTGATCTATACCTCGGGCACCACCGGCGCGCCCAAGGGCGTGATGGTGCCGCACGCGGGGCTGACGCAGTTTGCGCGCATCTCCGCCACCTCGCGCGACATGGGCCCGGCCGACGTGGCCTACGGCGCGCTGCCGATGTCGCATATTTTCGGCATTGCGACGGTGCTGATGGCCACGCTGTACGCCGGCGCCAGCCTGTTCCTGCGCCCGCGCTTCGATGCCAATGAAGTGTTCGAGGCCCTGGCCGAGCCCGGCGTCACCATCCTGCAGGGCGTGCCGACCATGTTCACGCGCATCATGGCGGTGGCCCCCGCGCTGGGCGCGAAGCCCGGCGCGTATCCGCGCCTGCGCTACCTCTATACCGGCGGCGCGCCGCTCGATCCCACGCTCAAGCGCGACGTCGAAACGCTGTTCGGCCAGCCGCTGCACCACGGCTACGGCATCACCGAATACGCCGGCTCGCTTTTCATCACGCGCATGGACGCGCCGCGCGCCGATTGCTCGGCCGGCTATATCGTCGAAGGCGTGGAGATCGCCATCACCGATGCCGAAGGCAAGCCGCTGCCGGCGGGCGAACGCGGCCAGATCCGCGTGCGCGGCCCGGGCGTGATGGTCGGCTACTACCGCAATCCCGAACAGACCGCCGAGGCACTGTTGCCGGGCGGCTGGCTCAACACCGGCGACCTCGGCTATCTCGACGCCGACGGCGCGCTGTTTATTTCCGGCCGCTCCAAGGACCTGATCATCCGTTCGGGCTTCAACGTCTACCCGATCGAGGTGGAGTCGGTGATCAACGCCTTTGCCGGCGTGCGCCAGTCCGCGGTGGTGGGGCGCAGCACCAACGACGGCAACGAAGAGGTGGTGGCCTTCATCGAACTGCAGGAAGGCGCCGAGCTCGACCGCAAGGCGCTGGACACCTATCTGCGCGATAGCCTCGCGCCGTACAAGCGGCCCGCCGAAGTCCGCACCGTCGACGTGATTCCGACCACGGCGAGCGGCAAGCTGCTCAAGCAGCCGCTGCGCGCCATGCTCGACTAAGCCCCCGGGGCACGGGGCCCCGGGCAATAAGCCATCCTGGAGGAGAACACAAATGAAAACATGGAAGACGCTGGCGGCACTGACCGCCACGCTGCTGCTGCAGGGCGCGGCATGGGCCGCGGACGCCTACCCGTCGCGCCCGGTCAAGCTGCTGGTGGGCTACGCGCCCGGCGGCCCGGTCGACACCGCCGCGCGCATCTACGCCGAGCAGCTCGGCCGCGTGCTCAAGCAACCGGTGGTGGTCGACAACCGCGCCGGCGCCAGCGGCGCAATCGCCGCCGACATGACCGCCAAGGCGGCGCCGGACGGCTACACGCTGTATTTCGTCGCCAGCCCCACCATGACCATGACCCCGCTGATCCAGCACTCGGTCAACTTCAATCCGGTCAAGGACTTCAGCTACATCGGCCTGATCACCGATTACACCAATGTGCTGCTGGTCAACAAGGACTTCCCGGCGAAAAACGTCGGCGAGCTGGTCGCCTATGCGCGCAAGAACCCTGAGGGCGTCTCGTTCGGCTCGGCGGGCGTGGGCGCGTCCAACCACCTGTCGGCGGAACTGCTGGCGCAGATGAACAACGTGAAGATGCTGCACGTGCCGTACAAGGGCAACGCGCCGGCGATGGCTGACGTGATGAGCGGCAAGGTCACCTTCATGTTCGACATCACCGGCACCGCCATCGGCCATATCAACGGCGGCAAGGTGCGCGCGCTGGCGGTCACGTCGAAGACCCGCAACCCGGCGTTGCCCAACGTGCCGACCATGATCGAGTCGGGCCAGAAGGACTATGACCTGACCGGCTGGTACGCGCTGGTGGGGCCGCAGAAGCTGCCGGCCGATGTGGTGGACAAGCTGGTCAAGGCGCAGAAGGCGGTAGGGGAGGATGCAGCCTTCCGGCAGCGGATGAGTGCTGGCGGGTATGACGTCAATATCAGTACGCCGAAGGCGCTGGGGGACCGGATTCAGCGGGAGCTGGCGTTGTGGGGTGGGGTGGTGAAGAAGGGGAATATTCAGGCGGATTGAGGGTTAATGGATATTGCGAAAAGGCCGGCGGGAAGCCGGCCTTTTCGTTGTTGGAGGGCGCGGGTGTATTTGAGATGAGCGCCCTTGACTGGCGTGGCTGTTTCGCCGGCGTAGCCGGCGACCTACTTCTTGGCCGAGCCCAAGAAGTAGGCAAGAAGCGCGTCGCCTGTGCGGCTGGCAATCAATTCCGCGGCGTGGGTGGTTCGGGCGGTGGTGATTTCCGTTCGGCGTGGGTGCCCGTTCGAGCCTGCTAACGCTATGTGAGTCAGGGGCGGTGCCTTCGATCACCCACTTTTGAACGATCCCAACAGGGTGTAGGCAGCCTGCTGCGGGCGCTATTGGTGGGACGCCTTCGGCTGCGCTGCGCGCGCTCCCTATCTTCGGTCTACGGCTCTGGCACGGAGTGCGTCGCTGCGCTCGCACCGCGCTGTCGCGTGCGATCCCAACAGCGTGTTTCCTCCCGCTTGTTTGCTCCCCTCTCCCGCTTGCGGGAGAGGGGCGGGGGAGAGGGCCGGCGCTTCAACGAAGTAAAGCCCTCCGGTTCGCTCTTGGCGCTACGTTGAGCTTGGCAACTTCTACGATCGACGCGACGTATCCATCCTTCACAATCTGCGCCTTGATTGTGAACGGCAAGCGGCTCTAGACTGGCTGGGCTTCTGACACAGCAGAAGCCGGGAATGAGAACCTGGTTGACGCTACCTCTTCTTCTACCTTACGGAGGTCAACAATGCACCAGTCCACCATCGAACCCGACGCCTTCATCCCACCCCGACTCGACGATTCTCTTTCGCGGTTCAGTCCCGAAACCCGGCGTGCAGCGCGTGAAGACGCGCTACCTCTCCCTCGGCAACTCTTGTTATTGAATCTATTGGACCAGGCCGATGCGGTTGCACGAGGCACCGCATGCGTGCTGACGTTGGTGACTCACAGCGAATGCGATGCACAGGAAGAGGGGAGCGTAGCCTTGCAGGCGGCTACGTTGGATGCCTTGCGCGGGCTGTGTCAGGCGTCGCTTGGATTGCTGGCCGACAAGGTAGAAGACGTCGCGGAGGGAATTGAGGAGGCGATGGTCGGTTAATCAATCGCGGCCTATGACGCTTCGTGCCGTCCGGCACGAAGCGCGCCGCGGATTCGAGCTATCGCCAACGCGACGAAAGGAAAATCATGAAAGTGATTTTGTAAATCCGAAATTTCCAAAGATTATTCGGAATATTCGGATCGTAATATCCTGTGTGTTCTTTGTAGCGCACCCGGTTTTATACGGCAATTATCCCATCCATCACATAAAACCAACGTTTTCATTGTTTCATAAGTTTTAAGGCAAGTCTGATAGACGCCTTTGTCTGGAAAACGGTTAATTCGTTCACCGCCGGCAATCGCATGTGTGGATGCCGTCAGGAGGAACGATTAACCCATCCGGAGAGGACTTGAGCAATGAAAAAATTGGCGATGTACGTAGGTCTGGTTTCCAGTGTCGCGCTGTTTGCCGCCTGCGGCGGCGGAGGCGATGATGGCAATGGCGGCACTTCCGCGCCGGACCAGTCTGGCGCAAATAGCGGCGCCTCCAGCCCAACCCCAACGCCCGCGCCGGCCGCGTTCTCCTGCCCCGATAGCTACAGGAAACTCACGCTGTCCAACAGCTCGGTGCCGAACGCCAGCATGTCCATCGCGACGGACGACGGCATTGCCAGGCTGACCGTCAAGACGCCTGCCACGGGCTTTGCCAATGTCACGATCTGCCTCGGCAAGCCGGACCCTGTCCCTGCCGGTGTCGTTGCCGCCTACGTCTATGAGGTCAAGGCGGACGGTGGCTATGCCAGCCTGCTCAACCCGCAGATCAGCCTGACTTTCACCACCCCGACTGCTCTCGCTGCCGCGCCGGCCATCGAAGTGGCTCAGGGCACCGCCAATGGTGTCACCTATACCGCGGCGCCAGGCAGCAGTGGCACCGTCAACGGCACCAATGTGAACGTGACTGCCTCGGCTCCAGCCGCCGGCGTGTACGTCGTGCGGCTGCCGCACTGATTCCCCACTTTCAGGTAGGTACCAGGCCGCGTGTGAACGCAGCCTGGTGGTCTTGCATTGGCCGTCAGCGTTTCGCATCCGGGTATGAATCGGAATCTCTATCGCCTTGTCTTCAACGCCGCGCGAGGCATGCTGGTTGCCGTGCGGGAATGTGCCATGGGATGCGGCAAGGGTCGGCAGGCGGGCTCGCGCTCCGCTGCTGAGTGCGCCCAGACCGCAAGCATTGCGCGCTTTGCGGTCGGGGCATTGACGTTGGCTGCCTGGATCGCGGCAGGCCTGCCATGTGCGCAGGCCCAGGTCGTCGCCGACCCCAACTCGGGCGTCAACCGTCCGACGGTCGTGCAAACCGCCAACGGCTTGCAGCAAGTCAACATCACGCGGCCGTCCGCGGCTGGCGTTTCGACCAACGCCTATACGCAGTTCGATGTGCCGCGCCCCGGTGTCATCCTTAACAACGCTCCGACGCCGGTCTCCACCCAGCAGGCCGGATACGTCAACGGCAACCCCAATCTGCTGCCCGGCGGATCGGCACGCATCATCGTCAACCAGGTCAACGGCACGTCGCCCAGCCAGTTGCAGGGCTATGTCGAGGTGGCCGGCCCGAGATCCGAAGTGGTCATTGCCAACCCGAATGGACTGGTGGTCAATGGACTGGGCTTCATCAATACCAGCCGCGCCACGCTGACCACTGGCATTCCGATGTTCGGCGGCAGTGGCAGCCTCGATGCATTCCGCGTGACCAGCGGGCAGATCGCCATTCAGGGCGAAGGCATGAACGCCGCCAATGTCGATCAGGTAGATTTGATCGCGCGTGCGGTGCAGGCAAACGCGGCGCTCTATGCCAACCAGCTGAACGTCATCGCCGGTGCCAACCAGGTGGATCGTGCCACGCTGGCCGCCACGCCGATCACGGGCTCCGGAGACGCGCCGGCGCTGGGCATCGATGTGGCGCAGCTCGGCGGCATGTATGGCAGCAAGATCATGCTGGCATCGACCGAGCATGGCGTGGGGGTGTCATTGCGTGGCATTGCCGCCGCGCAGGCAGGGGAGCTGACGCTGACCGCCCAGGGCAAGCTGGTGCTGGCCGGACAAGCCAATGCCAGCGGCAACCTGGTGGTCTATGCGCGCGACGGCATCGACAACAACGGCACCACCTACGGCAAGCAAGGCGTATCGATCAACACCGATGGCGTCCTGGCCAATACGGGCACGCTTGCCGGGCAGCAATGGCTCAACGCCTACGCCGGCAGCGTGGCCTCGACGGGGACGCTGGCTGCGGGCGTGAACGTCGATGGCTCGACCGCCGCGCCGGCTGACCTTACCGTTGTTGCCACCAACGGCGCACTCACCGCCACCGGCCGCAACCAGGCCAGCGGCAACGCGACGCTGCAGGGCACGGGCGCCAACCTGGCTGGCAGCCAGACTTCGGCCGGCGGCAACCTGAACCTGCAGGCTGGCGCCGGCAAGCTGGACCTGACCGGTGCCGACATCCGCGCAGGCGCAGCGCTCAATGCCACGGCGGGCGGTGCGCTCGTCAATGATCGGGGCCAGCTTTCCAGCCAGGGTAGCCTGGTCCTGCAAGGGGACAGTCTGTCGAACCAGGGCGGCCAGATCGTGGCGCGGCAGGCCGCGACGCTGAAGGTTGCCAGCGCGGTCAACAATACGCAGGGAACGATGCAGGCCGACGGTGCGCTCTCGGCGCATGCCGGCTCGCTCGATAACACGGCGGGCCGCATTGTGTCACTTAACAGCGACGGCCTGTCGCTGAACACTACTGGATCGCTCGTCAACGCCGCCGGCACGACTGCCACCGGTGCCGAAGGTGGCCTGATCGGCGGCAACGGCAGCGTGGTGATCAATGCCGGCACGCTGACCAACCACGGCCACATCAATGCGCTGGACGATGCGACGCTCGACACGCAGGCGCTCGATAACGACAACGGCAAGGTGACAGCGGGCGGCACGCTGGCAGCCAGGGTGGCGGGGGCGGCGACCAATCGCCAGGGCACGCTGTCGGCCGCCACGCTGAACCTGGAGGCCTCCGCGCTCGACAACGCCGGAGGCCGTGTCGAAGGCGACAACCTCGCCATTGCCGCAAAGGGTGACCTGCTTAACCGCGGCGGCACCATCAACCAATATGGCGCCACCGACGCCACCGTGCACGCAGGCGGCACGTTCGACAACACGCAAGGCACGATTGCCGCCAATGGCGGCAACCTGGCCGCATCCGGCCAGACCATTGTCAACTCCTCGGGCAAGATCCAGCACGCGGGCGCCGGCTTGTTGACGGTAACGAGCGAGAGGGATTTCTCCAACGCCACTGGCACGATCGAAACCAACGGAGCGCTGCAAGCTACCGCGGCCACGCTGGACAACGCCGGCGGCAGCATGTCGGCGCAGGACAAGGCCACCATTGCCACCAGCAGCGACCTGCTCAACCGCTACGGCAAGCTTTATGGCAAGAACGGCCTGGCGCTTCGCAGTGGCGGTCAAATCGACAACACGGGAGGCTCGGCTCAGACCGATGGCAATCTCTCCGCCATCGCCGCCGGAAAGCTCGCCAATGCCAACGGCACGCTGGCCGCCAACGGCGCGCACGGTGTGCTTGATATTTCCACCGAGAGCCTGGACAACACCCGCGGTCAGCTGACCAACGCCGGCGACGGCGCCACCGCGGTGACGGCAACCCATGCGCTGACCAATACCGGTGGCAAACTCGGCGGCAATGGCAACGTGACGGTCCATGCGCAGGATCTGGTCAACACCGCCAAAGGCAGCGTGATTGCCAGCGGTGCGCTCGCGCTCAACACGACGCGCACCGTTGACAACACTGGTGGCGAGCTCTACGGCGGCAAGGGTCTGGTGCTGGAACAGGCCGATGCGACTTTGGTCAATGAAGGGGGCCAGATCCAGAGCGCGACAGACGCTTTCGTCGATGTCGCCAACCTGAACAATGCCGGGGGCACGATCAAGGCCAACCAGGATATCGCCGTCAAGGGCGCGGTGTCGGGCAGCGGCGAAATGACTGCCGGGCACGACCTGGCGCTCGATGTTGACGGCGACTATGTCAACGATGCCGCGAACCGGCTGCACGCCGATGGCAACATGCGCGTTGCCGCCACCGGCACCCTGACCAACACCGGCACGCTGGCCGCGGTGGGCGATCTGACGGTTCAAGGCACCGATGTGGTCAACGCCGCGGGCGCCGACATGGTCAGCGCCACTACCACGGTCAACGCCACCAATCGGCTGGACAACGCCGGGCGGATCGAGGGCGATACGGTTCAGACCAACAGCCCCACCACCAACAACACCGGCACCATCATTGGCAACCGCGTGACGGTGCTGGGCAGCGACATCGCCAACACCGGTGCGGCAGGATTGATCGCGGCGGCGGAAAACCTCCATCTCTACGCCAGCCATTCGATGCAGAACCTGGACGGTGCGACGCTCTACAGCGCGGGCGACCTGCAGATTGCCCGGGACGGCGCGCGTGACCCGGCCACCGGGTTGCTGGTCAACCAGGTCGGCACGCTGATCAACCGCTCGGCCACCATCGAGGCTGGGGGAGGCATCGACATTGCGGCGAGGCAGCTCAGCAACATCCGATCAAGCATTATCACGGCACCCGGTACGCCGACGACCGGCGAAACCAAGACGCTGAAACTCTGGCGGCCAGCCCTGCCACCATCGGAGCTGGCTGGCCACATCAGCATCACCGTACCAACCTGGCGCTGGACCGCAACCACTTCGAGCATCACAGCGGAGCAGATCGAAGCGCTGCGCACGCCGGTGACCATCGAGGTGCCGAAGGCAGACGTAGGGGCGCTCGACACCACGGCAAAGACCCTGTCCTTTGCCAAGGTGCCGATTGAGGAATACGCGAACCGTGAACAGCCGATCTGCAACGACAACGATTGCACAACGCCCCCGCCGATCCTGACCCGTCCGCTGACTGTGAACGCAGTTCAGCACTACGAGAACATCGAGGATACCGGCGGGACCTACCGGATCACCTTCTGGCCCGATTTGGACCCCGACGTCCATCTGCGTCCCGACCAGGTGCGGGTGCGTTTCGATCTCGGCGTGGACAACCACGATTACAGCGAAATCTCGCGCACCGTCACGACCACCGCCACGACGGATCGGGTGATCAGCGCCAGCGATCCGGCCAAGATCCAGGCAGGTGGTGCAATTCGCATCAATAGCAATGGCGGCGCAATCCTGAACCAGTCGTCCACCATGGCGGCCGGCGCAGACCTGGTGCGCTCCGCGGTGGGCGGCACGGTGCAGGACGCGGGCACTGTCCTGCAGCAGTCGGTCAGCACGACGGAAACCTCAACCTTCTACTGGCATCAGAAATCCGGCGGCAACAGCGATACACAGGTGGTGCCCTATCCGACCACGCCGCAGGCATCGACCACGGTGACGGCGCTGCCAGCCATCGCGTCGGCCAATCAGACGGTGCAGACGAGCGCCCAGGACATCCAGGTCACGACCGTCAACAGGCTGGGTGACACCGTTACAGGCAGTGGCGTAACGGGCGGCAGTGCCACCGGCGCGCAGGTCACCGGCACGGCCGGAGGCCCTGGCAAGCCTCTGCAGACGCTAGGTACCGCCAGCGGCGGCATCCCCAACCTGACGCTGCCAACGAACGGCCTGTATCGCTACCAGACGGCGCCGGGCGTCACGTACCTGATTGCCACCGACGCGCGCTTCACGCAATACAGCAGGTTCATTTCCAGCGACTACATGCTGGGCCAACTGGGGCTGGACCAACTGACGCTGCAAAAGCGCCTGGGCGACGGCTTCTACGAGCAGAAGCTGATCCGCGACCAGGTGACGCAACTGACCGGGCGTACCTATCTGGCGGGCTACAGCGACCAGATGGCGCAATACCAGGCGCTGATGAGCAATGGCGCGGCCTACGCCAAGGCGTTCAACCTGGCCCCCGGCATCGGCCTGTCCGAGAAGCAGATGGCCCAACTCACCACGGACATGGTGTGGCTGGTCAGCCAGGAAGTAATGCTACCGGATGGCACACGCCAATCGGTGCTGGTGCCCAAGCTGTACCTGGCCCATAGCCATGCGGTGGATCTGACCAGCACCGGCGCCCTGGTGACGGGCAGCAAGGTCAGCCTCGATGCCAGCGCAGACGTGGCCAACAGCGGCCGGATCGTGGGCGACCTGGCCACGCAGGTGGTGGGCAACAATATCGTCAACCGGGGCCGGATCGGCGCGACCGGCACCACGGTTGTGAAGGCTGCGCAGGACGTGCGCAACCTGGGCGGGCGCATAAGCGGCACCGATACGGTGGTGTCCGCTGGCCGCGACGTGATCAACGAGACGCAGACCATCACCGATCAGGTCATGATGGGGGGCCACAGCGCCAGCGCCACCGGGATCGGATCCGTGGCCTCCATCTCAGGCACCGGCAATGTTGCCGTGCAGGCAGGGCGCGACGTCAACATGGCCGGCGGCACGGTGGATGCCGGCAACCATGCACTGCTTGCGGCCGGCCGCGACTTGAACCTCGGCACGGTGGTGGTTGGCACCACCCAGGATTCCAGTTCGCGCGGTGGCCAGAGCTATTACCACGACCAGACCAAAGTCGGTGCCGGTAGCAGCGTGCGCGCCGGGGCCAACGTCGTGGCCGTGGCCGGCCGCGATGCGACCCTGACCGGCTCAGCCCTCGACGCCGGCAACAACGCCTCACTGATCGCGGGCCGCAATGCCACGGTCACGGCATCACTGGATTCAAACACGCATAGCGAGGGATCGCTGGGCGGCAAGAATGCGCAATATACCAAGTCGTCTTATGACGAGGCGGTGCGCGGCAGTTCGGTGCGGGCAGGCAACAACGCGACGCTGGCCGCCGGGAAGCCGCAGCTGGCTGCTACCGTGCTGGGCGAAAACGGTATCAAGATGGCGCCGGAGGCGGCAGTCGTGCCTGCGGGCACCGGCAACCTGGCCGTGCTGGGCTCGACGGTGAGCACCGACAAGGGAATTGCTACCTTGACCGGAACCGGCGATGTGACCGTCGGTACGATCAGCGAAAAGCATAACGCGCAAGGCTGGTCTCGCTCCAATCGCTCCGGGTTCCTGTCGAAGGAGCAGACCACGAAGGAGTACAGCGAGAAGCAAGCCATCGCAGTCGGATCCCTGATCTCGGCCGACAGTGTTTCTGGCAACGCCGGACGTGACCTGATCGTGGCAGGCTCCAACGTTGCCGCGACCCACGACGTGAACCTGGACGCAGGCCGTGATCTGACCATCACCAGCGCGCAGGAAACCAGTTCCAGCCATAGTTTCGAGCGCACTACCAAGTCAGGACTCGGCGCGACCGGGTCCGGCATCTCCTACGGCAAGTACGACCAGAAGGACACGACCAACGATAGCGCCGTCACGCAGACGGCGAGCCTGGTGGGCAGCACGGATGGCAGTGTCCACCTGAAAGCGGGCAGCGCATTGACGGTTACAGGCAGCGAGGTGCTTGCGGCGAAGGACATCACCGGCGCAGCGGCTGATATCACGATCGAGGCGGCAACAGGAAGCCGGCATCACGATGAAACCCACGAGGTCAAGCAAAGCGGCTTTACGCTTGGGGTGTCGGGCGGCGCCATCGGCGCTGCTCTCGATGCAGGCAGCAAGATGAGTTCTGCCGGCAAGAGCCAGGACGGGCGCGCTGCTGCACTGTGGGGCATCGCTTCTGGGCGCGACGCCTTCGATGCGGGCAGCGCCTTCGCCAACGGAGCCAATCCGGCAGCCGGCGCGGCGGTGACACTCTCGTGGGGCTCCAGCCAAAGCAAGCAGACGCTGGCCGAGGATAGCGCCACGCATACCAGTTCACGCGTTACGGCAGGCGGCACCGTTGCCTTCGTCGCGACCGGCATCGACGCCGATGGCAACCAGACGGCCGGCAACCTGAATATCATCGGCTCCGACGTGGCAGCAAACAAGGTGGCATTGGGTGCCAGGAACGACATCAACGTCGTGTCCGCCACGGACACAAACGAAAGCCACAGCACCAGCAAGTCGAGCAGCGCCAGGGTCGGCATTTCGTATGGTGCGCAGGGATTTGGCGTATCGGCGTCGGGCTCCAGGGCCAAGGGCAACGCGGACAATACCGGGGCCACCCATGTCAACAGCCATGTGAGCGGCAAGGAGGCGGTAGCTTTCGTGTCGGGCAATGACACCAACATCCTCGGTGCCACAGTCAATGGCGGAAAGGTCGTGGGCGACGTAGGTGGCAACCTCAATATCGCCAGCCGACAAGACACCGAGGAAATGCGCGCCAGGCAGGAAAGCATGGGCGGCGGGTTCAGCATCAGCCAGGGAGGCGGATCGGCCAGCGTCTCCGCGAGCAAGGGCAAGGCGAGCGGCAGCTATGCGAATGTGAGCGAGCAGTCGGGGATCTACGCGGGGGACGGTGGCTTTGACATCCGTGTCGAGGGCAATACCGATCTCAAGGGTGCGGTGATAGCCAGCGCGGGTGGCAAGGACAAGAACCACCTCGATACCGGGACGCTCAGTTTCAGCGACATCCAGAACCACTCGGACTACAGCGCGACTTCGTTCGGCGTGTCGGCCGGCATTACCGCTGGCTCACAGAATGAAGAGAAGATCAGCGGACTAACCTCAGGCAAGAACACCGGCGGCATCAGCCCGATGATTCCGCAACACAAGAGCGGCAGCCAGGATGGCGTGGCGCACAGCGCCGTAGCGGACGCCACCATCACGATCCGCGACGAGGCACACCAGAAGCAGGACCTGGTCAACCTCAAGCGCGACACCACCAACAGCAACGCACAGGTCGGCGAGAATCCCGACCTCCAGAATCTGCTCGACAAGCAGGCCGACATGATGGCGGCAGCTCGGGCGGCCGGCGAGGCGGTGGCCAAGACGGTGGGCGACGTGGCGGGCGCCAAGCAGAAGAACGCACTGGTAAAGGCCCATGCTGCGGAGAGGGCCGGCGATAGTGCGCTGGCCGCGCAGTACCGTGCCGAGGCTGAGAAGTGGGCCGAAGATGGAGATTATCGTGCTGCCCTGCATGCCGCGGGCGGTGCGCTGGTCGCTGGCTTGGGTGGCGGCAGCGCGATAGCCGGTGCCACTGGCGCTGGCGCCGCCTCGCTGGCTTCCGGTATCAGCAAGGACATCAGCAATGGTGTCAAGGATTCAGTAGGAACTGGCAATGCCGGCCTGGACGAGGCCATTGGCAACCTGGCCGCCAACATCGTGGCGGGCGGTATCGGCGCGGCAGTGGGCGGCGGGGCCGGCGCCGCGACCGCGGCAAACGTCGATCGCTTCAACCGACAACTGCACCCGGATGAAAAAGAGAAGATTCGAACCCAGGCGAAGGGGGACAAAGCACTCGAAGAGCGCCTGGCACGAGCTGCGTGCTATGAAGTGAAATGCTGGGCGGAATTTCCCATAGGCAGCGATGCCTACAACAAAAATTACGTGAGTGTAGTGGAGGCTGGTCAGCTTACGCAGGAATTGGACTGGGTGCATCGCCAGCAAGAGGCAAATTTGTTCGTCCACACGCCCTTGCAGAAAGCCACCGATGCTTTGCAGAGCGATCCACTAGCAGGTTGCTGAAGTACTCCCCGTACAAGAGGCGAGGCTTCCCCCTGCAAGGCAGTAGGCTTGCGATTTTTCACAATCTGGAAGCGGGACGTCCCTACATCGATTTTTTCGGCGGTTTGGCGCCCGATTCCGGCCTCATTACCGCGATTACTGCAACTGCGGACGGATTTGTCCCAGTGAGCGCATGCGCACGAGGTTGTAGGCGGCCATGCTCAGCACGAACATCTGGTCGACTCGCTTCAGTCCACGCACCATCACCTGGCGCATGCGCCCGACAGTCTTGACCCATCCGAAGCCTTGTTCGATCAGCTTGCGCTTTTGCTGCGAAACGGCATACCCGGCGCTGCAAGCAATGGCATCAGGAACGGCCGAGCGGCGCCCCGAGGTGTTCTGTGCCACGTGGGGCGTCACCTTCAGTTCCAGGCAGGCTTGAATGAACTCTTGCGCGTCGTAGCCCTTGTCTGCACCCACCGTGATTTCGGTGTTCGGGTCGTCCGTCACCTGTCGGGCATCGTTGAGCATCACCTTCGCGGCCTCGCGCTCAGCATGTCCGTCCGCATTGGTCACCATGGCGCTCACCACCAGGCCGTGACGGTTGTCGCTCAGGGTATGACCCATATAGCGAAGTTCACTCGCAGTTTTGCCCTTGCGGTACAGCTTGGCATCGGGATCGGTCTTGGACTCGTGCGTCTCGTTGCTGCGCGTGCGACCTTTGAAGTTGGCGCCGTCGTTGTCGTCCTTGTCGTCGCCGCCGTCCTTGCGCACGAAGCTCTTGTGGCCTGCCCACGCCTGAATCAGCGTGCCGTCCACGCTGAAGTGCTCGCCCGACAGCCAGTTCTTCTTCTGCGCGATGGCCAGCACCTCGTTGAAAAACTGGATCACCGCATCATGCTTGATCAGCCGCTCGCGGTTCTTGGTGAAGACCGTGGGCACCCAAACGGTGTCGTCCATCGACAGCCCGATGAACCAGCGAAACAGCAGGTTGTACTGCGTCTGCTCCATGAGTTGGCGTTCGGAGCGAACGCTGTAGAGCACCTGCAGCAGCATGGCCCGCAGCAACTTCTCCGGCGCGATGCTGGGCTGGCCACCCTTGATATCGTCCTCGTACATCTGTGCGAACAACCGGTCCATCTTTACCAGCGCCTGGTTGGCCATGGCGCGGATCGAGCGCAGCGGGTGGGACTTCGGCACGAAATCATCCAGCCTCCGCATAGTGAACAAACTTTCCGTGAAGGTATCTGCGCCGCGCATGAAAGTGGAGTTGGATGGGTTCCTCAAATCAACGCTTCAGCCAGTTGTCGCGCTGACGTCCACCGGAGGTATTTCAGCGGCCTGCTAGGCGTGGCCAAAGATGCGACTAGAGTCGTTCTTGGTGGCGTAACGACGAAAACTGGGGTGGCGCTCTGTACATCGGGGCTTGGATGCGCGGCAGGGGTCCCGATGGCGGCAATCGGTGCCAGCGATATTGTTGAAGGTGTTGACGGACTATACAACCGGTACAACGGCATTAGCTCAGTCGGCACAAATCCGTTGCGATACGGGTTTAATCTGCTAAGCCCGACATGGGGTGACACGGCATATGATGGTTTGGGTCTTGCGGCCGCGGCTATAGCGTTGAGAGCGCCCGTGCCACTCAAGATGGGAACGGCAGATGGCCTCAATCGTTCGGGTTCGATGTTTGGCGTGACGGTGCCGCGTTTCGACAACAATACGCTGATACCCTTCACTGGTTTGACTGCGCCGTACGGTACGACTCAAACCATCTTGCTGTATGGGGTTGCTGCAAAGGGGGTAGCTGTCATCAACGACGTGCGGAATACGGGTGAGAAGAAATGAACTGGAAAAGACTCTACGCATTGCTCCAAATCTGTTTCATGGTGGGCCTGGCAGCTGCGTTCAGTGCAGGCTTTTGGTCGTTTGTCGTGGCGGGGATTTGCCGAATAGCCTTCGCGCTGGGGGAAAGCGAATCAATGTTGCTGATCGGCCTACCATTGTTTGTTGCGCTGTTTTTTGTGTTCGCAAAGTATCTGCCAAAGCCTCTGCGTAAAGCGGGCATGCTGAGCGAAGATCCTTCGGCATTTGGCCCGTGGTTCAAAGGCTGATGCAGTGGATTATATGACGCCACCAGTTGATTACTTCAAGAGGTCATCCGATCCCCCTATGTTGATTTGGCTCCGACTCGTTGCAGGGTGTGCGGACACTGGCTCACTGCGAACGATGACTCGGCACTAAATTCCGACTGAGCATCGACGCCAAATGGGTGATCGATCGCGTCGCTCGTTCGGTCAAATATTGTGACAGCGATTCGTGGGCACGGTACACGACAAATACAGTACTCGATCCGTCGTCGAGCCCGATATGCTGGGCTCGCCGCGCCGCGTATCGTGCATCACCGACAAAGTTTGGTTTTCGGGTAATCCAATGAGGATATTGATCGAAGGCTCACCGGAATAAAGGAGCAACTATGGCAATTGGTGGCGGCCCAACACCAGATCAATGGAAGAAGATGAGTCGATCAGAAAAAGCTCTTTACTTTCTATTCGCTGGATTCGTATTTCTGACAGTTGTATATATCGCTTGCGAGAAATGGATTTCCTAATTTCAGGTGAATGTGGGTCGGATTAACGTGCGTCTGATCGATGGTAACGGCCAAGATGGTCATGTTGCCATGAGAAAGGCTCCTAGCCAGATAGCCAGGCATTGGGGCCGAAACAGTAGGATTAAACTCCATGAAGCACCCTCATTCTGACGAGGCGCGCAGGGCGCGTGCTCTTTCCCTTTGTGTCGCCTTCCTCTTTTTACTTCCTTCATCTGTGTTCGCACAGCAAGTTGCCACTTCTGTTGCTGCCGAACAAGAACAGCGCGCCCGGGAGCAGCAGGAAGCCCGCGAGCGCGCCCAAGCTGTGCAAGCGCCTGCGGTCCGTGCAGACGCTGCGGGACCAGTCGAATACCCGACCCTGCCGCCTGAGTCGCCTTGCTTCCCCATCGACCGCTTCACGCTAGACGTCCCGACCGACCTGCCAGAAGCCGCCAGGGCACAAGGCACCTCCGCCTTGCCCCAAGACCCCTTCGCCTTCGCCCTGACATGGCTCAATCACTACCAAGGCGCCTGCGTTGGCAAGCAAGGTCTGGAGATACTCACCGGGGGCGTCTCCCACGCCATCCTTAGCCGCGGCTACGTCACCACGCGCGTATTGCTGCCGCAGCAGGACCTCAGCAACGGCACGCTGCGCCTGGCATTGATCCCCGGCATCATCGGAGAACTGCGTTTTGCCGATCCCCAAACGCGCGGCACCTGGAAGTCCGCATTCCCGGCGCGTTCGGGAGATCTGCTCAACCTGCGCGACCTTGAGCAAGGGCTGGAGCAACTGAAGCGCGTGGGCAGTCAGGATGCCGACATGCAAATCGTGCCGACTCCAACACCCGGCGTCAGCGATGTGGTTATCACCGTCAAGCGCGCCAAGCCGTGGGCGTTCGTCGCCTCGGTCGATAACTCGGGCACGCGCTCGACCGGCAAGCCCCAGGGCAACCTGAGCCTGGCCGTCGACAACCCACTGGGCCTCAATGACCTGTTCAATGTTGGCTATAGCCAGGACCTGGAGTTCAGCGACAAGAGCCGAGGCACGCACGGCTGGAACGGCTTCTATTCGGTGCCCTGGGGCTACTGGACCGGCACGCTGTCGGCCTATTCCAACACCTATTTCCAGCAGATCGCCGGCGTCAACCAGACCTTCGTGTCCAGCGGCGATTCGCGGACGGTCGACCTCAAGCTGCATCGCGTAATCCGGCGCAGCCAGGACGATGTGTTGGGACTGCAGTTTCGCCTGTCGCGCCGCTTCGGCCACAGCTTTATCGAGGACACGGAGATTACCCAGCAGCGGCGCAACAACACCGTGCTTGAGGTGGGATTTACCGACCGCCACTATTTCGGTGCGGCGCAGTTCGACGGCACGCTCGCGTACCGCCAGGGCATTGGCGGATTCGGGTCGCAGGATGACACCCTGGCCGCGATCTGCGGGCCGACGTGGCGATTCCGGATGCTTGTCGTCGATGCCAACCTGTCGGTGCCATTCAAGGTGGCTGAATATCCGCTGCGCTATGTCACGACGATTCGAGGGCAGTACACCAATGACCGGCTTTATTCACTGGACGCCATGACCATCGGCAGCCGCTACACCGTGCGCGGTTTTGACGGGGAGCGGCTGCTGGCCGGCGACAGCGGCGTCTACTGGCGCAACGAAATGCAACTGCCGCTTGGCGCAACCGGTCAGGCGCTGTACGCGGGTCTCGACTATGGCAGCGTTTTCGGGCCGTCTACGGCCGGCCTTGCCGGTACGCGCCTGGCCGGTGCGGTGATTGGGGTGCGCGGCGGCTTCGGTCCTGGCTTTGGCCGGCTGTTCTATGACCTGTTCGCCGGCATGCCGGTGTACAAGCCGGCAACGTTTCACACCGCCAGCGTGGCAGGCGGATTCCAGTTCGTCTACCAGTACTGACGACGGGACTAGCCGCCCGCGCCCCCTGCCTTTACCCCTCCACCTCCGCCCACCCCTGCATCGCCTGCCCGCCGGCATCATCCCCCGTCCACAGCACCAGCCGCCCCGGCTGCGCCGGATCGGCCGCCCCACCGACAGTGATGGTGTCCTGATCGAACAACGGCGCCAGCCCGCGGAAGCCGAAGCGCTTCACGCGCGCCTTGGGCTGCTCGCGCGCGACCAGGTCCAGCATCAGCATCGCCTGCATCGGGCCATGTACCACCAGGCCGGGATAACCCTCGACATCGCGTGTGTACTGGCGGTCGTAGTGGATGCGGTGGCCGTTGAAGGTCAGCGCGGAATAGCGGAACAGCATGACCGGGTCGGCCTGCAGCGTGCGCTGCCATTGCGCGGTCTGTTCCAGCCGCGGGCGTGGCGGTTGCGGCTTGGTGGGGTCGGGCATGGCGCGGTAGACAATGTCGTGGCGCTCGTTGACGGCCGTGTTGCCGTTGACGGTCAGTTCGTGGTCGACGGCGACGAACCAGAGTTCGCCGGTGCGGCCGGTCTTGTACTGCACGTCGGCGATGGTGGAGGTGCGCGTGACGGTGTCGCCGATATGCAGCGGATGGTTGAAGCTGACTTCGCTGCCGGCCCACATGCGGCGTGGCAGCGGCACCGGCGGCATGAAGCCGCCGAGGGTGGGGTGGCCATCGCGGCCGAGTTCGCGCTGCGGCGCGCGCGGCAGGAAGTAGAGCCAGTGCCACAGCGGCGGCAGGGGGCCGGCGGCGATGGCTTCGGGGTCGAGGTCGAAGGTGGCGGCCAGGCCGGCGACCGGTTCGGGCGACAGCGTTTCGGTGCGCGTTTCGCTGCGGCCGATCCAGCCGCGCAGGCGTTCGAGTTCAGAGGTGGCGTCAGTCATGGCAAGTGGCCTTCAGATGCATCAGGGGAGTCGGATGGCGCGCTATTGCGCCAGTGCCAGCAGCCGGCGGGCCTGCTCGATCACGGGCCGGTCGACCATCTTGCCATCGACCTGCACCGCGTGGCTGCCGCTGGCGGTGGCGTCGAGCACGCGCCGGGCCCAGTCGAGCTGGTCGGGGCTGGGCAGGAAGCCGGCGCGGACCGCACCCAGTTGTGCCGGGTGGATGCAGAGCTTGCCGGCAAAGCCGAGCTCGCGCGCGTAGGCGACGTCGCTGGCGAGCACGGCTTCGTCCTTGAGCGCGGTGGTGACGCCGTCGACCGGCGGCGGCAGGCCGGCCACGCGCGAAGCCAGCACGATGCGCGCGCGCGCAAAGGCGAGGGCGTCGCGGGTATGGCTGCAGCCCAGGTCGACCGCATAGTCGAGCGAGCCGAAGGCCAGGCGTGCCACGCCGCTGGCGGATGCCACGGCATCGACCTGATGCAGGCCGAGCGCGGTCTCGATGATGGCGACCAGCTCGCCCTGCGGGTTGATCGCTTGCAGGGCCTTGGCGATGGTGTTCAGCGCGGCCGCATCCTCGGCCTTGGGCACCAGCAGCCCGGCCAGCGCGGTGCCCGGGGGCAGGGCGCGCAGCCAGGCCAGGTCGGCGGCAAAGGCGGGCGAGGCGCTGTCGTTGATGCGCACGAAGGCGTTGGCGCCGGGCCGGCCGGCCAGCCATGCGGCGATGGCTTCGCGCGCGGCGGGCTTGGCATCCGGATGGACCGCATCCTCGAGGTCGAGGATCATCACATCGGGGCCGGCGTCGGCGGCCTTGTCGAAGCGTTCGGGCCGGTCGCCCGGCACGAACAGGTAGGTGACGGCAGTGGACATGGCGATGCTCAGCGCGCGGCGGGGAGCCAGTCGTTGACGTTCGGGGCCTGCTCCAGGGCCCACACGCGCGCGATGATGGCGCGCATCTCGGCCTCGCTCGCGCCCTGGCGGAACGCGCCCAGCTGCAGCGCCTTGGCTTCCAGCTCCGGGCGCGACAGCGTGTTGTCGGGGTCGCCCTTGGGCACGTCGACGCGCGCGGCCAGCGTGCGGCCGTCGGTGGTCTTTGCCGTCACGCGGCCGATCCACTGGCGCGGGTAGGCGGCGTTGATCTCGGCATCCAGCTCCATGTCGACCTTGCCGCGGAACGCGGCCACCGCGGGGTCCTGCAGCGCGTGCTGCTCGAACTCGCCCAGGCCGGCGTGGCCATGCACGGCCACCAGGCCCAGCACCGTGCCCATCGAGAACTTGGCCTGGTGGATGGTGGCGGGATTGACCACGGGGCCGAGCACGTCGATGGCGCCCTGGTGCACGTGCGTGGTGACGCTGGCGATCTGGTCGGCGGCAACGCCTTCGCGCTGCATCAGCGCCTTCAGCGCATCGGCGGCCGGATGGGTGTGGCGGCACGAGGCGAAGAACTTGAACGAGGTCTCCGCGGTGGCCCAGCGCGTGCCCAGGCCATCGGTCAGGCAGGCGGGGTTGGCATCGCTCGACATGCCGGCGGCCATGCCTTGCGCCCCTTCCAGGATCTGTTTTGCGCCGGTAAAGCCGGCGCGCGCCAGCCACGCCGACTGCAAGCCGTCGGCCGCGGCCTTGGCGGTGTGCAGCTGCTTGGAATCAGCGGCGTCGCGCAGGAATTCCCACAGGCCTGCTGCCTGCGTGCCGGCCGAGCCCAGCGCCTGGTTGATGCCTTCGGCGTCGAGGCCAAACAGCTTGGCCACTGCCGCGGCGGCGGCCAGCGTGCCGACGGTGCCGGTGGTGTGGAACACGCGGTAGTGCGAGCGGCCCATGAACTCGCCGATGCGGATGCCGGCTTCATAGCCGGCGATCGAGGCCAGCAGCACTTCGGCGCCGGTCTTGCCCTCGGCCTGCGCGGCCGCGACCACGGCGGGGAATACCACCGCGGCCGGATGCAGCACCGAGCCGTTGTGCACGTCGTCCTGCTCGACCACGTGCGAGGACGCGCCGTTGATCAGCGCGGCGAAGTAGGGCGAGGTGCGGCGGCGGTCGACCAGCACTTCGGCGCCGCCATCGGACGGGCCCATGGCCGCGGCGAATTCCTGCAGCTTGCGCACGGCGGGGGCGTCCTTGCCGGCGATGGCCGAGGCGATCCAGTCGAGGAACAGGTCCTTGGTGCGCTCGATCACGGGCGCGGGCACGTCGGCCAGCTTGAGGTTGGCCAGGAATTCGCAAAGCTGGCGGGTCGGGTAAGTGGTGTCTGCGGCTTGGCTCATGCCGGCTCCGGAAATAGAACAGTGCTTGCGGAAAAAGAAAGGCGCCCGGCTTGCTGACTTGCTGCGGGCGCGGTGTTGGCTCAGATGGTGCGCTTGTCGGCCAGGGCGTCGATGTCGGTCTCGCCGTAGCCCAGCTCGGCCAGGATGCTGCGGCTGTGCGCGCCCAGCGCCGGCACGTCGCCCATCACGGGCTCGACCCCCGACAGGTTGGCGGGTGGCAGCAGCGCACCGATCGGGCCGTTCGGCGTATTGACCTCGCGCCAGCGCTGGCGCGCCTGCAACTGCGGATGGTTCCACACCGCCTCGATGTCGTTCATCGGCGCGTTGGCGATCTGCGCCTGGTCGAGCAGCGCCTCGGCCTGCGCCACCGTCAGCGAGGCAAAGCGGGCTTCGATCAGCGCGGTCAGTTCGGGGCGGTTGCGCACGCGCGCGGTATTGCTCGAATAACGCTCGTCCTGCGCCAGCGCGCGGTCGCCCAGCACGATCTCGCAGAAATTGGCGAATTCGCGCTCGTTCTGCACGCTGAAGATCACGCTGCCATTGCTGGTGCGATGCACACCGTACGGGGCGATGGTCGGATGCGAGGCGCCGAAGCGCGCCGGCGGCGTGCCGCCGTAGTGGCCGAAGTACAGCACCTGGTTCATCCACTCGGCCATCGCCTCGAACATGGTCACCTGCACGCGCAAGCCCTTGCCGGTGCGGCCGCGCTGCAGCAGCGCCGACAGGATGCCGCTGTACGCGTACATGCCGGCCGAAATGTCGGCGATCGATACCCCTGCGCGCGACGGCTCGTTCGGGCCGCCGGTCAGGCCCACCAGGCCGGCGGCGGCCTGGATCAGCAGGTCGTAGGCCTTCTTGTCGCGATAGGGGCCGGAGTCGCCGTAGCCCGAGATGTCGCAGACGATCAGCTTCTCGTACTTGCCGTGCAGCGTGTCGAAATCCAGGCCCATGCGCGCGGCGGCGCCCGGCGCCAGGTTCTGCACCAGCACGTCGGCGTCGGCCAGCAGACGGTGCAGGATGGCCTGCGCTTCGCTGTCCTTCAGGTCCAGCGCCAGGCTCTCCTTGCCCCGGTTGAGCCAGACGAAGTAAGAGGCCTGGCCGTGCACGGACTGGTCATAGCCGCGCGCGAAGTCGCCCACACCGGGACGCTCGACCTTGATCACGCGCGCGCCCAGGTCGGCCAGCTGGCGCGTGGCGAAGGGCGCGGCCACGGCATGCTCGAGCGAGACCACGCGGATGCCGTCGAGCGGGCGGATGCCTTGGGAGGGTTGGGACATGTAGGGTTCTCAGAACGAACGCGGCAACTCGAGCACGTGCTCGGCCACGTAGGACAGGATCAGGTTGGTCGAGATCGGCGCCACCTGGTACAGGCGGGTCTCGCGGAACTTGCGCTCGATGTCGTATTCGGCGGCGAAGCCGAAGCCGCCGTGCGTCTGCAGGCAGACGTTGGCGGCTTCCCACGAGGCATCGGCGGCCAGCAGCTTGGCGATATTGGCTTCCTTGCCGCACGGCCTGCCGGCGTCGAACAGCCGCGCCGCCTTGTAGCGCATCAGGCTGGCGGCCTCGACGTTGACGTATGCGCGGGCGATCGGGAACTGCACGGCCTGGTTCTGGCCGATCGGGCGGTCGAACACGATGCGGTCGCGCGCGTAGTTGCTGGCGCGCTCGACGAACCAGTAGCCGTCGCCGATGCATTCGGCGGCGATCAGGATGCGCTCGGCGTTGAGACCGTCGAGGATGTATTTGAGGCCCTTGCCTTCCTCGCCGATCAGGTTATCGGCGGGGACTTCCAGGTTGTCGAAGAACAGCTCGTTGGTTTCGTGGTTGACCATGTTGCGGATCGGCTTGACCGTCAGGCCCTTGCCGATGGCATCGCGCAGGTCGACCACGAACACCGACAGCCCGTCCGACTTGCGCTTGACCTGGTCCAGCGGCGTGGTGCGCGCCAGCAGCAGCATCAGGTCGGAGTGCTGCACGCGCGAAATCCATACCTTCTGGCCGTTGATGAGGTACTTGTCGCCGTGGCGCACCGCGGTGGTTTTCAGCTTGGTGGTGTCGGTGCCGGTGCTGGGCTCGGTCACGGCCATCGACTGCATGCGCAGCTCGCCCGAGGCGATGGCCGGCAGCCAGCGCTGCTTCTGCGCGTCGGAGCCATGGCGCAGCAGGCAGCCCATCACGTACATCTGCCCGTGGCAGGCGCCGGAGTTGCCGCCGCTGCGGTTGATCTCTTCCATGATGACCGACGCCGCGGTCAACGACAGCCCCGAGCCGCCATAGGCTTCCGGAATCAGCGCCGACAGCCAGCCGGCCTGCGTCAGCGCCTGGACAAAGCTCTCGGGAAAGGCTTCCTGCTCTTCCACCCGCTGCCAGTACGCCGAATCGAAACCCGCGCAAAGGTCGCGCACGGCCTCGCGGATTTCGGGGTACAGCTGGTCGGGATCCTGGTGTGCGTGCATGGTTGCCGGGGGCGATTGGAACTGGAGGCCATTATTCCCGAGCCCCCTGCACGCTGAAATTCGGATTTGCGAAAGAGCGGCTTAGGGCCGGCTTAGGTGGGCAGCAAGCGTTGCAGCGGGGCGGCGCCACCATGCAAGACGCCCGGCGAACCGGGCGTGCAGGGTGTGGCGCGCGAGGCGCCGGTGAAGGGTAGGCCGGTGCCGCGGCACCGGCTG
Source organism: Cupriavidus nantongensis (assembly GCF_001598055.1). Lineage (NCBI taxonomy): Bacteria > Pseudomonadati > Pseudomonadota > Betaproteobacteria > Burkholderiales > Burkholderiaceae > Cupriavidus > Cupriavidus nantongensis. The sequence continues at coordinate 479,164 of NZ_CP014845.1, forward strand.
CCGGTCAGTGTACGAAGAGCCAGATCAGCACCAGGACAAAGGCCGGAACACCAAGTAGCCAGGCGAGGATATAGGGCATGGTGCAACTCCATGGAGGACTGTGGTTGGTCATTCCAATATAGGAATGCCGCCCCGGCGGGACTGTCGGGGAGCTTCCGCTTGCCGTGTAGGACGCCGCCGCACAGGCCGCACCGCCTGCCGATGTGGCGCGCAGTCTTGCCGCGGCCCAGGTGTGCCGTGCTACGCTCAGGCCTGCACCCTAGTCCCGGAGGTTGGCGATGGAGTCTGTCTGGACCGATATCTTCCGTACCTTTCGCGCTGAATTTGCCGATGTGCCGGACGCGGCCGAGGCCACTCGCATCCTGTTGCGGCTGACCATGGCGGTGCTGCTCGGCGGCCTGATCGGCTATGAGCGCGAGTCTTCCGGCAAGGCGGCGGGGCTGCGCACCCACATGCTGGTGGCGCTGGGCTCGGCGCTGTTCGTGCTGGTGCCGCTGCAGGCCGGCGTGCCGCTGGCCGACATGAGCCGCGTGCTGCAGGGGCTGATCGCCGGCATCGGCTTTCTCGGCGCCGGTGCCATCCTCAAACAGAACGACGAAGCGCATATCAAGGGCCTGACCACCGCGGCCAGCATCTGGATGGTGGCGGCCATCGGCGTCGCGGCGGGGCTCGGGCGCGACACCACGGCGGTGATCGCCACGGTGTTCACACTGGTGATCCTGCAGATCCTGCAACGCTGGAAGTAGCACCCCGCGCCACGGACTGGTGCGCCGGTCTGTGCCCTTGCGCGCCAACCGACCCCTTTCCAACTCCCTTTCCCCGGCCTTTGTGCGGCCAACGCGCGCCGAATGCGCGCCGGCGCACACAGCGGGGGCCTCGCGCGCCCTATGCTGTGGCACAGGCCGCGCCGCGAAGCCAGGGCGACGCCGACGCAGCAGAGGGGAGGTTGGCATGCATGCATCGATCCGTGACGACGCGGCGCTGGCCGCGTTCGTGGGGCCGCGCTTTCCGTACTACGGCGAGCGCTGGTCGGTAGCCGAGACCCACGGCGGCATCTCGTGGAACTGGGCGGCGTGCCTGCTGGGCCCGTTCTGGATGGCGTACCGGCGCATGTACTGGCAGGTGGGCGTGTATGCGCTGATCGTCGGCACCGAGCCGTTGCTGCACGCAGTGTTCGGCCTGCAGCTGCCGATGGCGGGCCGGCCGCTGCTGTACGCGCTGGCGCTGCTGCTTGGGCTGTACGGCAACGAGCTGTACCGCTGGCACGCCGAGGCCACCATCCGCCATGTGCGCGAGTACCACTACTCGCCCGAACTGGTGACCGATTCGCTGGAGCGCCGCGGCCGCACCAGCTGGCCTGGCGTGTTCGCCATGGGCCTGCTGCTGCTGGTGATGGTGGTGTCGCTGCGTCCGCTGGCGGCGCTGATGGTGCAGGGCGGCGCGCCGGGCGCCGGCTGAAACGCTGAAATCCGCGCGCCGCGCTACACCGGCTCGCGCGCGGCGTCGACCAGATACTGGATCAGGGTTTCGGCGAACTGCGGCAGCTCGCGCCCCGGCCGGCGCACCAGGCGCAGCTCGCGCCGGGCCCATTCGTCTTCCAGCGGGATAAAGCGCAGCACCTTGCGGCTGGCATAGCGGCGTGCGCAGCTGTTGGGCACGATGGCGATGCCCGCGCCGGCCTCGACCATGCGGCATACCGCATCGAAGCTGCCCACCTGGATCCGCAGGCTGATGCGCTTGCCCATGCCGGCGGCAATGCGGTCGAGGAAGGACTGGATCGCGCTGAACTGGTTCAGCCCGACAAAGCGGCAGGTATCGAGCAGGTCGGCGAAATGCAGCCGCTTGAAGGTCGGCAGCGGATGGTTGACCGGTGCGATCACGATCAGCGCGTCGCTGCACAGGTGCATCGCATCCAGGTCCTGGGTGGCAACCTCGCCGGCGACGATGCCGAGGTCCGCCGCGCCGGCGCTGATCGCCGACACGATTTCCTGCGACAGGTGCTCTTCCAGCTCGATGTCGACGTCCGGGTTCTCGCTGAGGAAGCGCGACACGCCGGTGGCGAGGAACGAGTTGGTCGCGGTGGTATTGGCCAGCAGCCGCACGCGCCCCTTCACGCCCTTGGCATACGGGCGCAGGTCGGCGTGCAGGCATTCGAGTTCGCGGAAGACCTCGCGCGCGTGGCGCAGCAGCGCATCGCCCGCCGGCGTGAGCCGCACGCCCTTGACCTGACGGATCAGCAATTGTGTCTGGAACGCCTCTTCCAGCTGCTTGATCCGCGTGCTTGCGGCGGGCAGCGACAGAAAGCTGCGCTCGGCGGCACGGGTCAGGTTCTCCGTCTCGCCGACATTCAGGAAGAGGCGGAGGTCGGTCAGGTCGTAATGCATGGGCTTCTGTCAGGCCAAAGGCCAGTTTTGTGATTCGTGAATTCCAAACGGTCGGGCGTCAATTTATCGTATCCGCTGCGGCGTGGACATCCGGATTGACCGCAGCGGCGGGCGCTGCCCGCTGCGCGGAGGCTGTTTCACCGGGTTTGCGGTCGGTGACCGCACAAAATGTATTCAGAGGTCGAGTTCAGAGGAGACATGCAATGAGCGGTTTGATGGCAGGCAAGGTTGCGCTGGTGACGGGCGCCGGGGGCGGGATCGGGCGCGGCATCGCGCTGGCCATGGCGGCCGCCGGTGCCAGGGTGGTGGTCAATGACCTGGGCGTGTCGATGACCGGCGAAGGCGGCGACGCCGGCCCCGCGCAGCGCGTGGTCGAGGAAATCCGCACTGCCGGCGGCGAAGCCGTGGCCAGCACCGACAGCGTGTCGACCTGGGCCGGCGCCAACGCCATCGTGCAATGCGCGCTCGACAACTTCGGCCGCATCGACGCCGTGGTCAACAACGCCGGCAACCTGCGCGACCGCATGTTCTTCAAGATGAACGAGGAAGAATGGCGCTCGGTGATCGACGTGCACCTGAACGGCACCTTCTTCGTCAGCCGCGCCGCGGCCAACTACTTCAAGGACCAGGAGAGCGGCGCCTACGTGCACATGACCTCGACCTCGGGCCTGATCGGCAACCTCGGCCAGGCCAACTACTCGGCTGCCAAGCTGGGCATCGCCGCGCTGTCGAAGTCGATCGCGCTGGACATGCAGCGCTTCAACGTGCGTTCGAACTGCATCGCGCCGTTCGCGTGGAGCCGCATGACCAGCTCGATCCCGGCCGAAACGCCGGAAGAAAAGGCGCGCGTGGCCAAGCTGCAGAAGATGGAAGCCGGCAAGATCGGCCCGGTCGCGGTCTACCTGGCGAGCCCGGCGGCGAGCGAGGTCAACGGCCAGATCTTCGCGGTGCGTGCCAACGAGATCATCCTGATGAGCCAGCCGCGTCCGGTGCGCTCGGTCCATATGAGCGAGGGCTGGACGCCGGAGTCGGTGGGCGAGGTCGCGATGCCGGCGATGCGCAGCAGCTTCTTCAAGCTGGAGCGCTCGCCCGACGTGATCAGCTGGGACCCGATCTGATGGCGGGCGCTCAAGCCTCGGCGCGCGCTCAGGCCCCGGCGCTCGGCGCGCTGGCCGGCGTGCGCGTGCTGGACCTGTCGCGCATCCTGGCCGGGCCGTGGTGCGCGCAGAACCTGGCGGACCTGGGCGCCGAGGTGATCAAGGTCGAGCGTCCCGGCGCCGGCGACGATACCCGCTCGTGGGGGCCGCCGTGGCTGCCGGGCGCGGACGGGCAGCCGTCGCGCGACGCCACCTACTTTGCCGGTGCCAACCGCGGCAAGCAGTCGGTCACGCTCGATATCGCCAGCCCGCAAGGGCAGCAGATCGTGCGCGAGCTGGCCGCGAAGTCGCAGATCGTGCTGGAGAACTACAAGGTCGGCGACCTGAAGCGCTACGGGCTGGACTATGACAGCCTGAAGGCGGTCAACCCGGCGCTGGTCTACTGTTCGATCACGGGCTATGGCCAGACCGGGCCGAGCGCGCACAAGCCCGGCTACGACTTTATCTTCCAGGGGCTGGGCGGCCTGATGAGCGTCACCGGCGAGCGCGACGACCTGCCCGGCGGCGGGCCGCAGAAGGTGGGCGTGGCGGTGGTCGACATGCTGACCGGCATGTACGCCACCGTGGCGGTGCTGGCCGCGCTGCGCCATGCCGAACGCACCGGCGAGGGCCAGCATATCGACATGGCGCTGCTCGACGCGGTGGTGGCGGTCGGCGCCACCCCGATCATCGCGCAGCGCGTCACCGGCCAGGCCATGCCGCGCTACGGCAACGCGCACGCCAACATGGTGCCCTACCATGTGTTCGCCACCGCCGACGGCTACATGATCGTCGCGGCCGGCAACGACGGGCAGTGGCAGGCGTACTGCCGCGGCGTCGAGCGTCCGGACCTGGCCGCGGACGAGCGCTTTGCCACCGGCCCCGGCCGCATCATCCACCGCGACACGCTGGTGCCGCTGCTCGAGGCGCATATGCGCACGCGGCCGACCGCGCACTGGGTGCAGGCGCTGGAAGCGCAGGGCATTCCGTGCGGGCCGATCAACGACTATGGCCAGGTGCTGGAGGATCCGCAGGTGCGGCATCGCGAGCTGCAGGTCGACCTGGTGCGCGACGACGGCAGCCTGTGCCCGACTGTAAAGAGCCCGCTGCGGCTGTCGGCGACCCCGGTGCAATATGACGCGCCGCCGCCGCGGCTGGGGCAGCATACCGAGCAGGTGCTGGAGACGGTGCTGGGTTTGTCGGCTGAACGCATCGCCCGGCTGCGCGAGCAGGGCGTGGTCTGAGCCCGTGCCGGCGGCCGCGTCATCGACGCGGGCCGGCCCGGCGCTGCACGGATGCCGTCACTGGCGTAGGCTGTCCGGATAGCGGCCACATGCCGCTTCCTTCCCGGAGACAGCCATGGACGAAGAAACCTTCAACCTCAGCATCCGCAAGTTCCTGAAGGTGGTGGGCGTGAATTCCCAGCGCGAGATCGAGCAGGCCATCGCCCGCGCCGTGGCCGACGGCACGCTGGCTGGCAACGAGCACCTGCCGGTGTCGGTGACGCTGGAGCTGGCGGCGGTGAAGCTGCAGGCGCGCTTCGACGGCGAGATCCGGCTCGAGTAGGCCGGCGGCTGTGCCATCGCCGGCTAGGCCGCCGGCACGCCTTCCTTGCGCATGCCGCGCATCCGGTATTCCCCCGGCGCCACGCCGGTCCATTTCTTGAAGGCGCGATGGAACGTGCTTGGCTCGGAAAAGCCGAGCCGCAGCGCCACGTCCTGCAGCGTCATGCCGGGGCGCTCCATCATGCCGATGGCCACGTCGCGCCGCAGGCTGTCCTTGATGCTCTGGTAGCCGCGGCCTTCGTCGCGCAGCCGGCGGCGCAGGGTCTGCGGCGTCAGCCGCAGCAGCTGCGCCATCTGCTCCAGCGACGGCAGTTCGTCGTCAAGGTGCGAGCGCAGGTGCTGCCGGATGCGTTCGGCCAGGCAGCTGTTGTCGCGGTAGCGGATCAGCAGGTTGCGCGGGGTCTCGTGCAGGAAGTCGCGCAGGCTGGCGGCGTCCTGCATCACCGGCAGGCGCAGCGAAGCGGCGTCGAAGTGCAGCGCGGTGACGGGCTGGCCGTAGCTGACCCTGGCCTTGAACACGCGCTCGGTATCGGTGCGGCCCTGCGACGCGGCGGCGCTCAGGTCGACGCGAGTCAGCGGGATCTGACCCGCGACCAGCCAGCTGACCAGCGCATAGGCGTGGAACACAAAGGTCGATTCGGCAAAGCTGCGGCACGCCGACGCGGGCGCGCGCGGATGCAGCACCACCGCCGCGGTCTTGCCGTCTGCATCCACATGCAGGCGCGGCGCGAAGGCGTCGATATGCTGCCGGTACAGGCGCAGCCCGGTGCGGATGGCGTCCTCGAGTGTGGCGCAATGGACCAGGCTGCGGCACACCTGCGCGAATACGCCGGGGGTCACGCGCCGGTCCAGCAGTCCCCACAGCTCATCGCGCGTGACCCGGCGCAGCGTGCGGATCAGCGCCGCATACTGGCCCTGCGTCACGCGCGCGCTGGGCGAGGCCAGCAGCGCCGGCGAGATATCCGCGCGGCGCAGCAGCGCGTCGATGTCGTAGCCGAGCCTGCGCGCCCCCTGCAGGATATGCGTCACGTGCTGGATGGCGATGGTGTGGCGAGCCGGCGCGGGCGGCTCCGCCGTCGCGCCCGATGCCGGCAGGCTGCCGGCGTCGCGCAGGCGCGCTCCCGGCAGCGCGTGGCCGGAAATGTGCGGCTTGCCCGGCATCGGCGGGCGCAGCGATGGCAGAACGGCTGTTTGCATGGGTCTCCTCGTCACGGCGACACGCCGGTGCCGGCCTCTCCAGGCCTTTCAGCCCTCTGGCCACATCATGGCGCCACCTTAGCAAGCCCGCGCGGCGCCGCACAATCGGGATTTGCCAAAGCCTGCCTTCCGCCTGAGCGATTCGGCCAATCATTTTGGCGCGTCTGGTCATTGTCCACGCACCGCAGCATCGCGCACTCTCCGGCAAGCACCTCTACAAGGCCGGCCCACCGGCCCGGGCGGATCCAGCAATGCGGCACAAAGCCCATGCCCGCCCCCGGAAAAACCAAAGGAGACAGCACATGCAGGCAGATCGTCGTAGTGGGGAGCGCAGTCCGCGTCGCCGTACCCTTGGCCGCCTCGGCGCCGGATTGCTGGCGTGGAGCGGCCTGGCCGCCGGCTTGCTCGGCGCGGGCATGGCGCACGCGCAGGAATTCCCGGCCCGCACCGTACGCATGGTGGTGCCGTTCCCGGCCGGCGGCGCCACCGACGTGCTGGCGCGCGCGCTGGCCGAGGGGCTGGGCAAGCAGTGGAAGCGGCCGGTGGTGGTGGAGAACCGCCCGGGCGCCAGCGGCATGCTGGGCGCCGAAGTGGTTGCCCGTGCCGAGGCCGACGGCCATACCGCGCTGCTGACGATCACGCCGCTGGTGCAGGCGCCGAGCCTGTATGCGCGCGCGCCGTACGACCCGGTCAAGGACTTCGCCGCGGTGTCCGAGCTCGGCACCACCAACCTGGTGTTCGCGGTCAATACCAATGCCGTGCCGGCCACCAACCTGAAGGACTTTATCGCGCTGGTGCGCACCAAGCCCAAGCAGTTCTCTTATGGGTCGTTTGGCGCGGGCTCCAGCGGCCACCTGTATGGCGAGGTCTTCAACGACGCCGCCAAGATCGACATGCTCCATGTCTCGTACAAGGGCGAGGCGCCGGAGCTGAACGACCTGCTCGGCGGCCAGGTGCCGGCGGCGGTGATCTCGGTGATGGGCGCCAAGCCCCATGTCGCCAGCGGCCGCCTGCGCGCGCTGGCGGTGACCGGGCCCGCGCGCGCGCCGCAACTGCCGGAGGTGCCGACCTTCCGCGAGGCCGGCATCGAGGGCATGGACGCCATGGGCTGGTTCGGCCTGCTGCTGCCGGCCGCCACGCCGCGCCCGATCGTCGAGAAATTCTCCGCCGACGTCAACCGCGTGCTGGCGCAGCCCGACGTGCGCAAGCGCATGAACGACCTTGGCGTGATCCTGACCGGCAGCACGCCGGATGCGTTCGCCCAGACCATCCAGGCCGACTACGTGCGCTGGGGCAAGGTGATCCGTACGCGCAATATCCGCCTGGATTGAGCCCTTTCCGCTTGAATCCGACTCGTATTTGACCCACCCATTGCTGCAATGAAGCCTGCCACAAGCACCACCCAGCCGTTCCGTTCCCCCGCCTGGCCGCCCGGCCTGCCGCCGACGCTGCATACGCCGCGCACCAGCCTGTTCTACAACGTCGAGGTCGCGGCGCAGCGCTATCCGGACAAGACCGCGATCCAGTACTTCGGCACCGCGATCTCGTATGGCCAGCTGCGCGAACAGATCGAACGGATGGCCGGCTACCTGCAGCACGCCTGCGGCATCCAGCCGGGCGACCGGGTGGTGCTGTTCAGCCAGAACTGCCCGCAGTTCATCATTGCCTACTACGCCATCCTGCGCGCCGAAGCCGTGGTGGTGCCCGCCAACCCGATGTGGCTCGAAGCCGAACTTGCCCACGTGGTGCACGACAGCGGCGCGGTCGCGGCCTTCGCCGGCAGCGAGCTGTATCCGCGCATGGCGCCGTTGCACGGCACGGCGCTGCGCCACGTGATCTTGCACGACTACGCGGGCATGCTGCGCGACGACGGCGGCCTGCCAGTGCCGGCCTGGCTGCGCGAAGCGCCGCCCGCTCCACAGGCCGCGCCGTCCGGCGCGATGCCGGTGGCGTGGGACACCGCCAGCGGCGCCGGACACCGGCCGCTGCCGCACCAGGCCGGCCACGACACGCTGTGCATGCTCGCCTATACCTCCGGCACCACCGGCAACCCCAAGGGCTGCATGCATACCCACGGCACGCTGATGACCGCGGCCGCCGGTTCGGTGATCTGGCGTGGCGGCTCGCCCGAATCGGTGGTGCTGGCGGTGGCGCCGATGTTCCACCTGCTGGGCATGCAGAACTGCATGAACTCGCCGCTCTACCTGGGCGCGACGGTGGTGCTGATGCCGCGCTGGGACCGGGCGCTGGCCGCGGACCTGATCGAGCGCTACCGCGTCTCGGTGTGGGGCGCGCCGCCGGCGATGATGGTGGACTTTTTCTCGCAGCCCGGCATCGATGCGCGCGACCTGTCCAGCCTGGCCTATGTCGGCGGCGGCGGCGCGGCCATGCCGGAAGCGGTGGCCAACATGCTGCAGCAGCGCTTCGGCCTGCCCTATGTCGAGGCCTACGGCATGACTGAGACCGCGGCCTTCATCCTGTCGAACCCGCGCAACCAGCCCAAGCGCGAATGCCTGGGCATCGCCACCTTCGGCGTCGACGCGCGCGTGGTCGACCCCGAAACGCTGCGCGAGCTGCCGCACGGCGAGACCGGCGAGATCGTGGTCCACGGCGGCCAGGTGATGCAGGGCTACTGGCACAACGAAGACGCCAACGCCGCCACCTTCATCGAGCTCGACGGCAAGCGCTTCCTGCGCACCGGCGACCTGGGCTTTATGGACGAGGAGGGCTACTTCTTCATGCGCGACCGCCTCAAGCGCATGATCAACGCGTCCGGCTACAAGGTCTGGCCGGCCGAGGTAGAGAACATGCTGTACGGCCACCCGGCCATCCACGAGGCCTGCGTGATCGCGGCGCGCGACGAGCGCCGCGGCGAAACCGTCAAGGCGGTGGTGGCGCTGCGCCCCGACGCGCGCGGCACGGCCGAGGCCGACCCCGAACGCATCATGGCCTGGTGCCGCGAGCATATGGCGGCGTACAAGGTGCCGCGCATCGTCGACGTGGTCGACGCGCTGCCCAAGTCGGCCACCGGCAAGATCCTGTGGCGCGCACTGCAGGAGCGCGAGATGCAGGCGGACCAGCCAGGCGCCTGAGCCTACCGGTGATGCCTGTCCGGCGCAGCAATCCGAGCAGCAACCCCAGCAGCAAAGAGAGAGACACCATGCAGCAGAGCAGACGCAACTGGCTGGCGCAGGCCGGCACCCTGGCCGGCGCGGCCATCCTTGGCAACGCGGGCCAGGCCTTCGCCCAGCAGCCGTATCCCGCCAAGCCGATCCGGCTGATCGTGCCATACCCGGCCGGCGGCGGCACCGATACCGTGGGGCGGCTGATAGGCCAGCGCCTGGCCGAAAGCCTGGGCCAGCCGGTGGTGGTCGAAAACAAGCCCGGCGCCAGCGGCATGCTCGGCAACGACACCGTCGCCAAGGCGCCGGCCGACGGCTACACCCTGCTGCTGGCGATCACCGCGCTGATCCAGTCGCCGGCGCTGTACAAGCGCACCCCGTACGACGTCGCCAAAGACTTCACCCCGGTGTCGCTGATCGCCAAGTCGTCCGACCTGTTCGTGGTGCCCAACCGCGTGCCGGCCAGAACCATGCGCGAGTTCCTGGCGCTGGCCAAGTCCGGCAAGCTCAGCTATGGCTCGTACGGCAACGGCACCTCGTCGCACCTGCACGGCGAACTGCTGCGGCAGCAGGCCGGCATCGAGATTACGCACATCCCGTACAAGGGCGCGGCGCCGCTGATGAGCGACCTGCTCGGCGGCCAGGTGGACAGCGCCTTTGTCGACGTAACCTCGGCCAACCCCTATCTCACCAGCGGCAAGTTCAGGATCCTGGGCATCACCGGGACCCAGCGCTACAAGGCGCTGCCCAATGTGCCGACCTTCTCCGAGCTGGGCCTGGCCGGGTTCGAGCCCAATGGCTGGTTCGGGCTGTTCCTGCCCGGCAACGCGCCCAAAGACGTGACCGCAAAACTGGCCGCCGAGACCGCGCGCATCGTGCGGCTGCCCGAAGTGACGGCAAAGCTGGCCGGCATGGGTTTGCAGCCGGTCGGCTCGACGCCGCAGGAACTGGCAGCCGTGGTCGCCGGCGACACGCCCAAGTGGGCCAGGATCGTGCGCGACGCCAACATCCAGCTCGACTGACACCATCGCGGAGCCCAAGCCATGGAAACCATCCGTTTTGCCCTGGAGGACGGCGTCGCCACGCTGACGCTGGACGCGCCGGCGCGCAAGAACGCGCTGTCGCTGCAGATGCGCGAGGAGATCGGCGAAGTGATTCGCCGGATACGGGACGACGACAGCGTGCGCGCCCTGATCCTGACCGCCGCCGGCACCGATTTCTCGTCGGGCGGCGACATCAGCTCGATGCAGGTCGAGATCAGCGCCGAGCAGGGCCGCAGGCGGCTGCGCAAGCTGCACGGCTGGCTGGAGGACCTGATCCAGCTCGACGTGCCGGTCATTGCCGCGGTCGACGGCGCCGCCTATGGCGCGGGCTTCAGCCTGGCGCTGACGGCCGACATCATCCTCGCCACGCCGCGCGCGCGCTTCGGGCTGCCGTTCCTGCGCATGGGGCTGGTGCCTGACTGTGGCGTGTTCTACACGCTGCCGCGCATGATCGGGCTGCAGCGGGCCAAGGCGCTGATGTTCTCGATGCGCGAGCTCGATGCGCAGGCGGCGCAAGACCTTGGCATCGTCATGGAAATCGTGCCGGCCGACGGCCTGCAGGCGCGCGCCCGGGCGCTCGCGCAGGCATTCACCGAGGCCTCGCCGGTCGCGGTCAGCCTGACCAAGCAGGCGCTCAATGCGTCGCTGGGCCAGGACCTGGGCACCATGCTGGCGATGGAGGCGGACGCGCAGGGCATCGCCTTCTCCACCGGCTACCGCCGCGAAGCCGCCGACCGTTTCATGGCCAAGCAGCCGCTGCGCTACCGCTGGCCGGACTGACGGCCGGGGGCAAGGGCTTGCTGCCCTGCAGCATTGGCCGTCCCTGTTTTTCGCCCCTTTTTATATAGGCAGGTGTCGGGCATTGGCCGAGTCCTGCCGCTTCATGATTCACGTTTACCCTGATACCAGTACTACTTATGGGATCCCAAGACCAGCACGCGGCGCCCGCCGCACGCCAGACCCCCTGGATGAACGAAGACCTGGAAATGTTCCGGGACACCGTGCGCCGCTTCGTCGAGCGCGAACTCGCCCCCAACGAAGCGCGCTGGGCCGAGCAGGGCTACATCGACCGCGACGTCTGGCGCCGCGCCGGCCAGATCGGCCTGCTGTGCGCCAGCGTCCCCGAGCAATACGGCGGCGGCGGGGGCACCTTCGCCCACGAGGCCATCATCACCCAGGAGATGTCGCGCGCGGTGTGCACCAGCCTGGGCAACAACGTCCACAGCGGCATCGTGGCGCATTACCTGCTGCGCTACGGCACCGAAGCGCAGAAACAGAAGTGGCTGCCGCAGATGGCCAGCGGCGAACTGGTGGCCGCGATCGCGATGTCGGAACCCGGCGCCGGTTCCGACCTCAAAGCGATACGCACCCGCGCGCTGCGGGAACCGACCGCGGACGGAGACTGCTATCGCATCAACGGCGCCAAGACTTTCATCACCAACGGCTACCACGCCGACCTTATCTGCGTGGTCGCCAAGACCGATCCGGAAACCGGGTCGCGCGGGGTGTCGCTGGTCATGGTGGAAACCCGCGACCTGCCCGGCTTCCGTCGCGGCCGCATCCTGGAAAAGATCGGGCAGAAGGGCCAGGACACCGCCGAGCTGTTCTTCGACGACGTGCTGGTGCCGTGCGACAACCTGCTCGGCACGCAGGAAGGGCAGGGCTTTTACCAGCTGATGCAGCAGCTGCCGCAGGAGCGCATGATCATTGCGCTGGGCGCGGTCGCCACCATGCAGCGCGCGATCGAGCTGACCACCGACTACGTGCGCCAGCGCAAGGTGTTCGGCCAGCCGCTCGGCGACCTGCAGAACACGCGCTTCAAGCTGGCCGAATGCAAGACCGTGGCGACCATCGCCGCGACCTTCGTCGATGACTGCATGCAGCGCCTGATGGACGGCCAGCTCGACGCCGCCACCGCGGCGATGGCCAAATGGTGGTGCACCCAACAGAACTGCCAGGTCATCGACGAGTGCCTGCAGTTGCACGGCGGCTATGGCTACATGCTGGAATACCCGATCGCGCGCATGTACGCCAACGCACGCGTCAGCAAGATCTTCGGCGGCTCCAACGAGATCATGAAGGAGCTGGTCGCGCGCACGCTCTGACGCTGTCAGCGCGGGCGCCGCGCTATCAGCACTGTCTGTGTGCCAGTGCTCGCAGCCAGCGCCGGACGCCGCAAAACGACTGACGACATGCGCAAAAATGAAAGCCGGCACCTGTGCCGGCTTTCGTGCTTATGGTTACAAAACCGGATGTGCACGGATGGCGGGAAAGGTGTAAGGTGTGTCACAAGCATGGTCAATGGCCCGTCGCGCGCGGGGGCGAAGCCGAGTAAAAACCAGCGCAAGCTGATCGAAGAATCCGGCGGCAAAGAGCAGCGGCAAGGCAGTACGAAACAACCGTTGTGTCGATGCAGGATTCGTCAACTCGACCTCCACCATCGCCGTTATTTGACTATGATGAAGTAAAGACTTCGCAACATGACAGGTCGCCAGGCCGGGGTGGTGTACCGCGAACGTTGCGCGAAGCCTTGGGGGTAGCACTACCTACGCCTCGGACGTGAACTCTGACGGGAGTGAGGTATGGACATTTTTGGCCATTACGCTACGCGGTTCGAAGCTCGCAAGGAAGAGGAATACAGCATCCAGGAATACCTGGAGATCTGCAAGAAGGATCCGACTGCCTACGCGACTGCTGCCGAACGCATGCTCGCCGCGATCGGTCAGCCTGAGCTGGTGGATACCCACCACGATCCCAGGCTGTCCCGCCTGTTCTTCAACAAGGTCATTCGCATCTATCCGGCCTTCCGCGACTTCTACGGCATGGAGGACACGATCGAGCAGATCGTCTCGTTCTTCAAGCACGCGGCGCAGGGCCTGGAAGAGCGCAAGCAGATCCTGTATCTGCTGGGGCCTCCCGGCGGCGGCAAGTCCTCGCTCGCGGAGAAGCTGAAGGCGTTGATGGAGCAGATCCCCATCTACGCGCTGAAGGGGTCGCCCATCCACGAATCGCCCCTGGGCCTGTTCTCGCCGGAAGAAGACGGCAAGATCCTGGAAGAGGACTACGGCATCCCGCTGCGCTATCTCAATACCATTGCCTCGCCATGGGCAGTGAAGCGCCTGCACGAGTTCAACGGCGACATCACCAAGTTCAAGGTGGTGAAGCTGCGTCCTTCGGTGCTGTCGCAGATCGCAATCTCGAAGACCGAGCCGGGCGACGAGAACAACCAGGACATCTCGTCGCTGGTGGGCAAGGTGGACATCCGCAAGCTCGAGGACTTCCCGCAGGACGACCCGGACGCGTACTCGTATTCCGGCGGCCTGTGCCTGGCCAACCGCGGCCTGCTCGAGTTCGTCGAAATGTTCAAGGCGCCGATCAAGGTGCTGCACCCGCTGCTGACCGCGACCCAGGAAGGCAACTACAAGGGCACCGAAGGCTTTGGTGCGATCCCGTTCGACGGCGTCATCCTGGCGCACTCGAACGAGGCCGAGTGGCAGACCTTCAAGGCGGACAAGAACAACGAGGCCTTCCTCGACCGGATCTATATCGTCAAGGTCCCTTACTGCCTGCGCGTGTCCGACGAGGTCAAGATCTACGACAAGCTGTTGCGCAGCAGTTCGCTGTCGGCCGCGCCGTGCGCGCCCAACACGCTGAAGATGATGGCGCAGTTCGCCGTGCTCACGCGCATCAAGGAGCCGGAGAATTCCAACATCTTCTCGAAGATGCGCGTCTACGACGGCGAGAGCCTGAAGGACGTCGACCCGAAGGCGAAGTCTTACCAGGAATACCGCGACTACGCCGGCATCGACGAGGGCATGAACGGGCTGTCGACGCGCTTCGCGTTCAAGGTCCTGTCCAAGGTCTTCAACTTCGACAACACCGAAGTGGCGGCCAACCCGGTGCACCTGCTGTACGTGCTCGAGCAGCAGATCGAGCGCGAGCAGTTCCCGCCGGAGCAGGAAGCCAAGCTGCTGTCGTATATCAAGGAGTACCTGACCACGCCGTTCGTGGAGTTCATCGGCAAGGAGATCCAGACTGCTTACCTGGAATCGTATTCGGAGTACGGGCAGAACATCTTCGACCGCTATGTGGTGTTCGCCGACCTGTGGATCCAGGACCAGGAGTACCGCGATCCCAACACCGGCGAAATCCTCGACCGCAACGCGCTGAACGACGAGCTGGAAAAAGTGGAAAAGCCCGCGGGGATTTCGAACCCGAAGGACTTCCGCAACGAGATCGTCAACTTCGTGCTGCGGGCGCGGGCCAACAACGGTGGCAAGAACCCGGTCTGGACCAGCTATGAAAAGCTGCGGATGGTGATCGAGAAGCGCATGTTCTCCACTACGGAGGACCTGCTGCCGGTGATCTCGTTCAATGCCAAATCTTCGCGCGAAGACCAGGACAAGCACGAGAACTTCGTCAACCGCATGGTCGAGAAGGGGTACACGCCCAAGCAAGTGAGACTGTTGGTGGAGTGGTATCTGCGCGTAAGAAAGTCATCGTAACGGCGCCGCGGAACGGGTCTCTCAACGAGGGCAACATATGGCTACGGTCATCGATCGGCGCGAAAACGGCGGCAACAAGAGTGCCGTCAACCAGCAACGCTTCATCAAGCGCTACCGCGAGCAGATCCGGCAAGCGGTGGCAAAGGCGGTGTCCGGCCGGAAGATCATGGACATCGAGCAGAGCGGGCAGGTGTCCATTCCGGTCAAGGACATCAGCGAACCGATCTTCCACCACGGCCCGGGCGGGCGGCGCGAGTGGATTCACCCTGGCAACAAGAAGTTCGTCAAGGGCGATTCCTTCGACCGCCAGCAGCAGGGCGGCGGCGGGACCGGTTCACGCGCCAGCGACAGCGGCGAGGGCGAGGACGATTTCGTCTTCACGCTGTCGCGCGAGGACTTCCTCAATTTCTTCTTCGAGGACATGGCGCTGCCGGACCTGGCCAAGCGCCACCTCGCCAAGATTGCCGAGGTGCGCAAGGTGCGCGCCGGCTATTCCATCGACGGCACCCCGTCCAACCTGTCGATCCTGCGCACCATGCGCAGTTCGCTGGGGCGGCGCATCGCCTTGTCCAGCCCCTACCAGAAGCGACTGCGCCAGCTGGAGCTGGCCTATGCCGAGGCGCTGGAGCAGGACGGACCGTATGCGGAAGGCACGCTCGAGCTGATGGAGAAGATGCGGCACCTGCGCGCCTGCATCGACCGCGTTCCCTTTATCGAAAAGCTCGACCTGCGCTACAACAACCGCGTGCTGAAGAAGCGCCCGCAGGCGCAGGCGGTGATGTTCTGCCTGATGGACGTGTCCGGCTCGATGGACGAGAGCCGCAAGGACCTGGCCAAGCGCTTCTTCATGCTGCTGTACCTGTTCCTGAAGCGCAACTACGTGCGCATCGACGTGGTGTTTATCCGCCATCACACCGTGGCGAAGGAAGTCGAAGAGGAAGATTTCTTCCACTCGCGCGAGTCCGGCGGCACCGTCGTGTCGAGCGCGCTGAAGCTGATGGTGGAGGTCATCCATGACCGCTATCCGCCCAGCCAGTGGAACATCTATTGCGCGCAGGCCTCGGACGGGGATAACTGGGCCGGCGATTCCGAGCTGTGCGGGCGGCTGCTGCGCGAGTCGATCCTGCCGCTGGTGCAGTATTACGCCTATGTGGAGGTAGCGTCGGAAGAGCCGCAGAACCTCTGGGAAGAGTATCTGACGGTGAAGAGCCAGTTCGATCACTTTGCGATGCAGCGCATCATCGGCGCGGACGAGATCTACCCGGTGCTGCACGACCTGTTCCAGAAACGCGCGGCATAATCAGTGCTGGCCGGTGGTTGGTGGCAATGACCGGCAAGCCGCGGTGAAGAAGGCAATATTGGCAAGACAGGGGACCGGGCGGCGCGCCCGCGCCGCAAGCACCGGCCTGCCTGTCCTGCGCGGACGAAAGGGGCGACGATGGCTTATCTGTCCACGGGTTCGGAATGGACCTTCGAGCTGATCAACCGGTATGACCGCGAGATTTCCCGCATCGCCGGAGAATTCGGCCTGGATACCTATCCCAACCAGATCGAGATCATCACCGCCGAGCAGATGCTCGACGCCTACGCGTCGGCGGGGCTGCCGGTGGGCTACAGCCACTGGTCCTACGGCAAGCACTTCCTGGCGTCGGAGCGCAGCTACCAGCGCGGGCACATGGGGCTGGCCTACGAGATCGTGATCAACTCCAATCCCTGCATCGCCTACCTGATGGAGGAAAACACCATGCCGATGCAGGCGCTGACGATCGCGCATGCCTGCTACGGCCACAACTCCTTCTTCAAGGGCAACTACCTGTTCCGCACCTGGACCAACGCCGACGCCATCGTCGACTACCTGCTGTTCGCCAAGAACTACGTGGCCGAGTGCGAGCAGCGCTACGGCGAGCAGGAGGTGGAACTGCTGCTGGATTCCTGCCACGCGCTGCAGAACTACGGCGTGGACCGCTACAAGCGGCCCAAGAAGCTGTCGATCACCGAGGAAAAGGCGCGCCAGGCCGACCGCGAGAACTACCTGCAGATGCAGGTCAACGACCTGTGGCGCACGCTGCCCAAGCACCGGCCGCACGCGCTGGCGTCGGAAGACGACACGTCCGAGCCGGATGTGCCGTTCCCGCCCGAGCCGCAGGAGAACCTGCTGTACTTCATCGAGAAGAACGCGCCCAAGCTGGCGCCATGGCAGCGCGAGATCGTGCGCATCGTGCGCAAGATCGCGCAGTACTTCTATCCGCAGCGCCAGACCAAGGTGATGAACGAAGGCTGGGCCACGTTCTGGCACTACACCATCATCAACCAGCTGTACGAGGAAAAGCTGGTCAACGACGCCTTCATGATGGAGCTGCTGCAGGCGCACACCAATGTCATCTACCAGCCGCCTTACCACAGCCCCTACTACAGCGGTATGAACCCCTACACGGTGGGCTTCCTGATGTTCCAGGACCTGCGCCGCATGTGCGAGAACCCGACCGACGAAGACTACCGCTGGGCGCCCGAGATCGCCGGCACCGACTGGCGCAAGACGCTGGACTTCGCCATGCGCAACTTCAAGGACGAGAGCTTCCTGCTGCAGTTCCTGTCGCCGCGCGTGATCCGCGAGCTCAAGCTGTTCTCGGTGCTGGACGATGACCGCGAGGGCAAGCTGCGCGTGACCGCGATCCATGACGACGAGGGCTACCGCTCGATCCGCCAGCTGATGGCGGCGCAGTACGACCTGTCCAGCATGGAGCCCAATATCCAGGTCACCAACGTCGATGTCGGCGGCGACCGCTCGCTGACGCTGCGCCACCTGCAGAACGACCGGCGTCCGCTGGCGCACAACTTCGATGAAGTGGTGCGGCACGTGACCCGGCTGTGGGGCTTTACCGTGCGGCTGGAAGTGGCCTATGAAGACGGCCGCACCGAGCTCAAGTACGAATGCAAGCCTGAGCGCCGCCACCGCCGCCCGCACGGCAGCGGGCTGAGCCTGGCCGCCTGATCGGCGGGCGCCGGCTCGCACCAGTCGCGCACCAGTTCCACCGCGTTGCGGCCGTCGCTGGCGCAGACGGACTCGCCCAGCACGCGGCTCCACCAGCGTTCCGACCCGTCCGCCACGCGCCACGCATGCAGCCGGCGCGTATAGAGCTGCAGGTCATATTCCTCGGTAATGCCGATCGCGCCGTGCACGGCGTGGGCGATCGCAGCCACCGGCGTGACCGCGTCGCTGGCGCGCAGCTTGCCGATCGCCGCGCGCAGCGGGTCGGGCGTGGCGCCGTCGCTGTCGCAGGCTAGCTGCGCCGCCACCCGCGCCGCGGCGACATGCTCGGCCATCTCGCTGACCTGGTGCTGGATTGCCTGGAACTTGCCGATGGCGCGGCCGAACTGCTGGCGGTCGTTGGCGTATTGCAGCGTCAGGTCGAGCACATGCGACAGCGCGCCGGCCAGTTGCGCCGCGTGCAGGCAGGCGCCCAGCGTGCGCACGGTGCCGGCCGGCAGCTGGAATGCCGCGGGCACGGCGGCGTCCGGTCGCGGCACGCGCAGGGTCAGGTCGCCGTGCGCACCGGTGGCCTCGGCGCGCGCCGCCGCGGCGGGCAGCAGCAGGCAGCGCTCGCCATCCTGCAGCAGGAACCACTGCGCATGGCGGGCGTCCGCTACCAGCGTGGCGGCGGCGCCGTCGTCAAAGCTTGCCAGCACTATCGGGCCGTCGGGCAGCGCGACGCCGGCGGCATGCAGCAGCGCGCGCGCAAAGATGGTCTGCGCCAGCGGCAACGGCAGCGCGTGGCGGCCGGTGACGAACAGCACCGGCGCCAGCTCGCGCAGCGCCAGCGCGGCGCCGCCGGCTGATTCGGGCAACAGGCAGTCGGCGAAGCCGCTGTCTTGCAGCGCTTGCCATAGCGCTTGCCATAGCGGCTGCGGATCGGCCTGCTGTTCCAGCGCGCGCACCGTGGCGGGCGTGCAGCAGTCGCGCAGCAGCGCGTCGAGGGCATCGGAGTAGGCGTTATGCATGGGCGATCTCGTTCAGGATGGCGGTCGACGGGAGCGGATCAGCGCAGGCCCAGCCCGCGCGCGATCATGCCGCGCAGGATTTCGCGGGTGCCGCCGCGCAGCGAGTACGACGGTGCGATCTGCGTCACATAGGCCAGGGTGCGGTACAGCGCGCCATCGGCCGCGAGCGCAGGTTCGTCGCCGAGCGCGGCTTCGACCAGCGCCGGGATCGATTGCTCGAAGGTAGTGCCCAGGTCCTTCACCAGCGCGGCCTCCACCACCGGGCTTTCGCCCGCGGCCAGCCGCGCCGTGACCGCCAGCGACATCGCGCGCAGCACCGCCAGGTGGCCGGCGAGCCGGCCCGCGGTGACGGTGTCGCGCCGCGCGGGCGGCAGCCGGCGCACGGCGTCGAGCCAGGTGTCGAGCAGCACCACGCTGGAATACAGCCGCTCCGGGCCGCTGCGCTCGAACGCCAGCTCGGCGTTGACCTGTTCCCAGCCGCTGCCCTCGTTGCCGACCAGCGCATCCGCGGCCAGCGTCACGTCGTCGAAGGTCACTTCCGAAAAATGCGCATCGCCGGCCAGGTCGCGGATCGGCCGCACCGTGACGCCCGGCGCATGCAGGTCGACGATGAACTGCGACAGCCCGGCCTGCCGGTCCTGCGGCGTGCCCGAGGTGCGCACCAGCGCGATCATGAAGTGGCAGCGGTCGGCATTGGTGGTCCAGATCTTGCGCCCGTTCAGGCGCCAGCTGCCGTCCGGCTGGCGCACCGCGCGCGTGGCCACGCTGGCCAGGTCCGAGCCGGAATTGGGCTCGCTCATGCCGATGCAGAAAAAGGCCTCGCCGCGGCTGATTGCAGGCAGGTAGCGCGCTTTCTGCGCGTCGTTGCCGTAGCGCAGGATCAGCGGGCCGCTCTGGCGGTCGGCAATCCAGTGCGCCGACACCGGCGCGCCGCACGCCAGCAATTCTTCCACCAGCACGAAACGCGAGAACGGATCCAGCCCCGCGCCGCCGTACTGCGCCGGCAGCGTGATGCCGACCCAGCCGCGCGCGGCCAGCGCCCGGCTGAAGCCGGCATCGAACCCCATCCACGAGCGCGCGCGCGTTTCCGGCGGCAGCGCCGGCAGGTGTTGATCGAGAAAGGCCCGTACTTCGCCACGGAACGCCACGGCGTGCGGCGGCAGGGAGGTCAGGCTGAAGGTGGAAAGCAATGGGGTCACGTTTGAGTCCTGTCGCTTGATATGGCAGAGGCGTGCTTTGGATGCCGCGCAACGTTACCGACCCGCCAGCAGCCGGCGCGCGGTATAGGTCATCACCTGTTCCCCGCGCTGGTTGAACACCTCGATGCGCGAATCCACCACGGCGCGGCCATTGCGCGAGGTCGGGCGGATGCCGGTCACGGTCACGGTGGCGTGGATGGTGTCGCCGACCAGCACCGGGCCGTGGATCTGTTGCGTCAGCTCCAGCATTGCCAGCCCGGTGCCCTGGATCATGGTCTGCAGGATAAAACCCTCGATCAGCGTATAGGTCAGCGCCGCCGGCACCGGCCGGCCCTGGATCGCGCCGCCGTCGTAGCCGGCTTCGATAAAGATGGCCTCGACCATGCCGGTGACCGAGATGAAGTTGACCAGGTCGGTCTCGGTCACGGTGCGGGCGAAGGTGCGGAAGGCCTGGCCCTCGTGCAGGTCTTGCCAGTAGAAGCCCTGGCCCAGGCGGGGCAGTTCGGCATGCGTCATGGTGTCTCCGGGCCGGCGGCGCAGTACGCGGCGCCGCTCTGTTGCAGTTGCTCGATCTGTTCGTCGGCGAGGCCGGCGTCGGCCAGCACCGCGCGGGTGTGCTCGCCCAGCCGCGGCGGCAGCGCCAGCGCTGCGCGCTGGCCGTCGAAACGCACCGGCGCGCCGGGAAAGCGCAGCCTGCCCATGGCCGGATCGTCGGCGGTCTCGAAAAAGCCGGTGGCGGCCAGGTGCGGATCGTGCGGCAGGTCGTCGAGCGTGTTGATGCGCGCCACCGGTATCTGCAGCCGTTCGCACAGCGCCACCCAGTGCGCGGTGCCGTGCGCCCGCACGATCTCGCCGGTCAGTTCGTACAGGGTCTCGATATGCTCGGTGCGGGCGGCGATGTCGGCAAAGCGCGCATCGGCAGCCAGCTCGGGGCGTCCGGCCGCATGGAAGAAGTCGCGCCAGTGCGCATCGGTGTACGGCATCATGCAGACATGGCCGTCGGCGCTGCGGTAGGGGCGGCGCAACGGCGCCAGCACGCGCGGATAGCCGCTCGGGCCGCGCGGCGGCTCGAAGTGGTGGCCGTAGAAGTGCTCGACCAGGTTGAACGCCACCATCGACTCGAACATCGGCACTTCCACCAGCGTGCCATGGCCGGCGCTGCCATCCGCCTGGCGCCGCGCGCGGCCGGCCAGCGCCGCGCACACCGACAGCGCCGCCACCAGCCCGCTGGTCTTGTCCGCGGCAATGGTGGGGAAGTAGCGGCTGTCGCCGGTCTGCGCCGCCATCAGCGCGGCATTTCCCGACAGGCCCTGGATGATGTCGTCGTAGGCCGGCCGGCCGCCATAGGGGCCGTCCTCGGCAAAGCCCAGCAGGCTGACGAAGACCAGGTCAGGATGGCGCGCCCGCACGGTGTCGGGATCGAGCCCGAGCGCCGCCAGCTTCTGCGGGCGCATGCTGTGCATCAGCACGTCCGCAGTGTCCAGCACGCGCGCCAGCGCGGCCTGCGCGGCGGGCTGCTTCAGGTCCAGCACCACGCTGCGCTTGCCGCGGTTGACCCCCAGGAAGATCGCCGCCATGCCGGCTTCGGCGGCGGGCCCGGTGCGGCGCGTGGAATCGCCCTCGGGCGGCTCGACCTTGATCACCTCGGCGCCCAGGTCGGCCAGCCACTGGCTGGCATACGGCCCCATCACCACGGTGGACAGGTCGACCACGCGGATGCCTGCAAGCGGCAGCATAGTGTCTCCGGTCTTTTGCACTGTGGGCCACAGGGTAGATCAGCGGGGACCGGCTGGTCTAATATTAGTTTTTTAGCAATCGATATTCCCTGGATATTGGCACCATGGACCTGCGCCAACTGCAGCAGTTCGTCGCACTGGCCGAGACCGGCAACTTCCACCGCGCCGCCGAGCGGCTGCACATGGCGCAGCCGCCGCTTTCGATCTCGATCCGCAAGCTCGAGGAGCAGCTCGGCACGGCGCTGTTCGTGCGCACCTCGCGCGGGGTGCGGCTGACGCAGGCGGGCGAGGCCGCGCTGCATGACGCGCGCCGCGCGCTGTTCCACGCGCAGCAGGCGCGCGCCGCCGCGATCGCGGCGGGGCAGGGCGAGCGCGGCGCGTTGCGGATCGGCTTTATCGGCTCGGCCACCTATGCGCTGCTGCCCAAGCTGATCCCTGCGTTCCGCGCCGCGCATCCCGGCATCGAGCTGATCCTGCATGAATCGACCACCGCCGCGATCCTGGACCGGCTGGAGAAGCACCAGATCGATGCCGGGCTGGTGCGCTTCCCGATCCTGGGCAGCGGCGGCTACGCGCTGACGCCGCTGGAGAACGATGTCTTCGTCGCCGCGGTGCCGGCCGACAGCCCGTTCGCGCGCGCCGACGCGATCGCGCTGCGCGCGCTGGCCGACCAGCCCTTCATCATGTATCCGGCGGCGCAGGTGCCCAACCTGCATGCGGTGGCGATGCTGCTGTGCCAGCAGGCGGGCTTTGTGCCGCGCGTCACGCAGGAGGCGGTGCAGGTGCAGACCCAGGTCAGCCTGGTGGAAAGCGGATTGGGCGTAGCGCTGGTGCCGAGCGTGGCGGCGCGCTACGCCAACCGGCGCGTGCGCTTCCTGCCGTTGTCGAGCCCGCGCCCGGCGGGCCGCATCGGCATCGCGCTGGCGGCGCGGCCCGATGACGGCGACCGCCAGGTGCAGCGCTTCCTGGCGGCGGCGCAGGCCGCGGTGCGGTAAGCAGCGAACCAGCCTGGACGCTCAGGCGGCGCGCGGGCGCGGGGTGCGCGGCCGGATCGCCGAGGTCATGCCGGCCCGCTCCAGGTTGACGCCGGGCAGCAGGTGCAGCAACCGCACCAGCTCGGACTGGCGGTGCGTGCCGGTCTTGCGCAGCGTGTCGCGGATATGCACGCGCACGGTATGGGGCGACAGGAACTCGCGCTCGGCAATCTCGTTCAGGGTTTCGCCGGCGGCGAGCCGGATGGCGATGATGCTCTCCTTGCGCGACAGCCCGAACAGCGAGGTCAGCACGCCCGCATCCAGCACCGAGCGCGATTCGGAGTTGCCCAGCAGCAGCATCGCCGCGGGCAGCTGCCATGGACCTTCCACCGGCTGGCGCGACACCAGCGGCGTGACGATGATCGGCACCGGCTGCCCGCCCGAGGTGATATGCATCCACGAGCCCGACGCGGCGTCGGCGCCGCGGCCGCGCATGGCGCCGTCGAGCAGCTTGCGCAGCACCGCCTGCAGCGTGTCGCTGTGGGCGCGCAGCACGCCGTCCTGCAGCGACAGGTGGCTGTCGGCCTGCACCAGCGCTTCGGCCCAGCTGTTGGCGTAGCGCACGCGCAGGTCGGCCTGCAGCACCATCACGCCGAAGTCGAGGGTATCGAGCCCGGCCAGGCCCAGGCTGGCCAGCCCGCTCAGTTCGAAGTTGCGCTGCTGCATGCGCGCGGCGCGCACCCAGTGCGGCATGACATGCGACAGGCGCCGTTCGCGCTGGCCGGTGCTGATGCTGCCGGCGTTGGTGCCGCTCATCAGCACGCAGACTTCGGCGTTTTCGACCAGGCGGATGCCTTGCTCGAGCTCGCTGCAGGCCAGCGCCGCAACATCGGTCGCGGCGCCGCCGCAGCACAGCGGGGCCGCGTCAAACGGCGCCGGGCCGGCACCGTGGCAGGCGCCGGCGAGCGTCCCGGGCAGGCGTTCGTGCAGGCTGGCACCGCCGGTGAAGCAGCCATGCGGGGTCACGCCGAGGCGGGCATGGCCGGCCAGCTTGTCCCAGATCAGGTAGCGCGGGCTGACGGTGCAGGTGTACCGTGAAAACAGGTCGAGGGCGGCGGGCATGGCCGCGACGTCCAGCGCGGACTCATAGATGGAGTCGACCAGACGATGGAAGTCCTCGTCCGTTGTCGGGTGTTCGCCCATGTTCAGATCCCCCCGGTGGCAAACGCCTCTTGCTCTGCGCCACGGCAAGTGGCTACATCCCTTTGTGTTATCGGTTCCGTTCTGGCGTTCTGTAGTGGCGCCGATACGGCTGCTACTGGCTGGTACTGGCCGCGCGTCGTCGGTCGCGCCTGCCGTGCCGCAATCATGCCAAACAATGTTGTATGTTTTATACCCCGTGTTGGGGGGGGAAACCCCGATTGTGCGGCGCAAAATTCTTATGCGGCCCGATACCAGCGGTCCCAGGCAGCTTCGGCCGCTCGCCCGGACCAGGCAGGTCACTGGGGCGCGGCCTTGGTCGCCAGCTCCGCGGCGGGCAACTCCACTGATCCGCCATCGACCTGGATGGTCAGGTTCGGCGACGCCATGCGGATGCCGCTGGCGTCGAAGTTGCGCTTGAGGCGGGCATTGAAGGCGCGCGTGATCTCCGCCTGCATCAGCGGCCGGGTCTTGATCTGCGCCATCACCACCGGGCCGTTTGGATCGAAGCGGTCCAGGCCCAGGATCTCGAGCCCGGACATCAGCTTGCGGCCGTAGCGGTGGTCGCGCGCCAGCTCGGCACCGGTGGTGCGGATCAGGTCGAGCGCGCGGTCCAGGTCGCTCTGGTAACTGATGCCGATGCTGAGCACGGCGTAGCCGTAGCCGCGCGACAGGTTCTTGACCGCCTTGATCTGGCTGTACGGCAGCGTGTGCAGCGCGCCGCGGGCGTCGCGCAGCTTGACGGTGCGGATGGTCATGGCCTCGACCACGCCGGCGTGGTCGGGCAGCTCGATCGAGTCGCCGATGGCGATGGAGTCTTCGACCACGATAAACAGGCCGGTGATCAGGTCCTGCACCAGGCTTTGCGCGCCGAAGCCGATCGCCAGGCCGACCACGCCGGCGCCGGCCAGCAGCGGCGTCACGTTGACGCCCAGGTTGGCCAGCACCGCGATCACCGTCAGCACCAGCAGGCCGATGAACGACGCATTGCGCACCAGCGGCAGGATGGTCCGGGCCCGCAGGCTGGGCTGCGCCGCGCGCGCGTGCGTGGGCGACAGGGACTGCATGATGGCGGTGTCGATCAGCAGCCAGACCAGCCAGGCCAGCAGCACGGTGCTGGTGACGCGGAACGCGGTCTCGGTCAGGTGGCGTCCGATGGCCGACGACTCGGCCAGCCGCACCAGCGACGAGCCCCATACGCGCATCACCATTTCCACGAACACCGCCCACACCAGCACGCGCACCAGCGCCAGCGCAAAGCGCCCGAAGCGCTGCAGGTAGGCCGAGCGGCGGCGGTCGCGGATGCGCGGCGGGCGCGCGCCGGCCTTGGGCGAGCGCCCCAGCACCATGGTCAGCAGCAGTGCGGCGACGAACAGTGCCACCGACGCCACCGTGCGGCGCAGGAACACATCGGCATGCCCGGTGGCCAGCACCGTGCCGATCACCGACGCCACCACCACCGCCAGCACCGGCAGGTGCCAGGCGTGGCCGGCCAGGCGCAGCAGGTCGGTCACGGCCGGATGGGCCTGGCGGAACGCCAGCGGCCGCTGGCTGATCAGCTGGCCGACCTGGCGGCGGAAGCCCAGCGCGAATGCGCCGATGCCCAGCGCCGCGGCGATATTGGCCAGGGTCGAAACCAGCGCGCACAGGTTGCCGCCCAGCACCGCGGCCACGCGCGCGTCGGCGGCACCGTTGCCCAGCGCCGCCAGCGCGCCGGTGCAGAACAGCAGCCACGGGGAACGCGCCAGCAGTTGCCGCACCGCCAGTTGCCGGTGCGCGCTGCGGAACAGCGCGAAGATGACCTGGCACACCGCCGCCGCGACCGCGCCGGCGACGATGGCGTAGGCCAGCAGCACGGCGGCGACGCTGGCCGGCGATTGCGCGAACAGCTGCCGCGCCAGCAGCAGCGTCAGCCCGAACGCCACCACCCACGGGCCGATATGGCGCAGCATGTAGACGCCGACGTCGACCCACGACGGCAGTTCGGGCAGATTGCCGCGCGGCGCGTGCGCGGCGCCGGCCGGGCGCTGCCGCCGCAATCGCAGCCGATGTCCGGCCTCGCGCAGCAGCCAGCCGCACACACCCCATGCCGCCAGCACCAGCGCGAATTCGCGCAGCGAGTCCAGTGCCGGGCGCGTGCCGCCGTGCGTCAGCGCGGCGCGCCATTCCTCGGCCGCGAAGCGCGTGCGCCAGCCCCAGTATTGCCACGGGCCGCGGTCTTCGCGCAGGTGCGCGTCGACTTCGTCCAGCACCTGCGCCACGACGCCGATCAGCCCGGGCGCCGAAGCGGAGGCCGGCGCCGCCGTGGCCGCGGATGCTGCCAGACCTTGCCGCAGGGTTTGCAGCTGGCTTACCAGTGCACGCCGCTCGCCATCGTCCTGCAGCGTGGTGATGACCTGGTCCAGCGACTGCGCCAGCGGCACGCTCGCGGCAGCGGCGCTGGCGGGCGCCGCGGGTTTTTCTGCCGGCGCAAGCAGTGCGGCGAGCGGGCTGGCGGGGGCGGCCGCGGCGGCATGCGCCGGCATGGCGCACAGCAGCGCCAGCAGGCTGGCCAGCAAGGCCAGCGCGGCGGCCAGGACAGCATGCCGGCGGGGCCGGGCGAAAGCGTGAAGTTCGGATGTGCGCATGGCGGGTGATCGTCTGCCGGGCAGCGCCGGCGCCGGAGTGGCCATCGATCGCGCCACTGTAGCGCATCGGTCGCGCGGTGTGCCGGGCGGCGTGTCCGGCGCGTTCCAGTGCAAGCACCCGGCGCATTCGTCGCACTCGTCGCACTCGTCGCGTTCGTCGCGTTCGTCGCGTTCGTCGCGTTCGTCGCGTTCGTCGCATTCGTCGCTTCAGACGATGCATCGGCGGCGCCGATCCCCGAATCTCGATCCCACTCCGGTACAGGCGCTGCTCGCGCCTGCCGGCATCAACCCCATCAACCAGAACGCGGCCGCGCAGCGCCGGCCGCACGGCACAAGAAACAAAGGAAAGACGGCATGGAACTCAATGCATCGGTATCGGCAGTGGTGACGGGTGGCGCTTCGGGGCTGGGCGCGGCGACGGCGCGGGCGCTGGCGGCACAAGGCGTGCGCGTGGCACTGTTCGACCTGAACGCCGAGAAGGGCGAGGCGCTGGCGCGTGAGCTCGGCGGCGTGTTCTGCCAGGTCAACGTGACCTCCGAGGCCGAGGTCGAGGCCGGCTTTGCCAAGGCGCGCGCCGCCATCGGCCAGGAGCGCATCCTGGTCAACTGCGCCGGCACCGGCAACGCCATCAAGACCGCCTCGCGTTCCAAGGAAGCGCCGGACCAGATCAAGCATTTCCCGTCCGACGCCTTCGAGCGCATCATCCAGATCAACCTGATCGGCACCTTCCGCTGCATCGCGCGTTCGGCCGCCGGCATGCTGACGCTGGACACCGCCGGCGGCGAGCGCGGCGTGATCATCAACACCGCCTCGGTGGCGGCGCAGGACGGCCAGATGGGGCAGGCCGCGTACTCCGCGTCGAAGGCGGGCGTGGTCGGCATGACGCTGCCGATCGCGCGCGACCTGGCGGGCGAAGGCATCCGCGTCAACACCATCCTGCCGGGCATCTTCAATACGCCGCTGCTGCAGGGCGCGGCCGAGAACGTCAAGGCCGCGCTGGCCGCGTCGGTGCCGTTCCCCAAGCGCCTGGGGCAGCCGGAAGAGTTTGCCTCGCTGGCGGTCGAGATGTGCCGCAACGGCTATTTCAACGGCGAGTCGGTGCGCCTGGACGGCGCCATCCGGATGGCACCGCGCTGAACTCGCGACCGGCCTGTCGCCATGGGGCGGACCCGCGTCACGCGAGTCCCGCCGATGGCATGAAATCTTTGGGAGACGCGGATGGATTTCAGCTATCTGACGACGCTGCCTCACGCGGTGCGCCATTTCGCGCGCCTGCGGCCGGAGGCGGTGGCGTATTCGTTCGAGGGGCGGCAGACCACGTATGCCGAGTTCGAGCGCAACACCGACCGCGTGGCGCAGGCCTTGCTGGCCGAAGGCCTGCGCGCGGGCGACCGCATCGGCTATATCGGCAAGAATAGCGACCACTATTTCGAACTGCTGCTGGGCGCGGGCAAGACCGGCGCGGTGATGGCGCCGGCCAGCTGGCGCCTGGCGCCGCCCGAGGTGGAGTTCATCCTCGGCCATTGCGATGCGGTGGTGCTGTTTGTCGGCGCCGAGTCGGCGGCGATGGTGCGCAACCTGCTGCCGGCGCTGCCGCTGGTGCGCAAGGTGGTGGTGATGGAGCCGTGCGACGGACAGGGCGACTGGCCTTGCTACACCGACTGGCGCGACGCACATCCGGCCACGCCGCCCGCGCATGAGCCGGCCGCGCACGACGTGGTGCTGCAGCTGTACACGTCGGGCACGACCGGCCGGCCCAAGGGCGCGATGCTGACGCACCGCAACCTGACCATCGGCACCGAGGTCAGCGAGCGCGAACGGCTGGCGTGGTCGCACTGGGTGGCCGACGATATCTCGCTGGTGGCGATGCCGGTGGCGCATATCGGCGGCTCCGGCTGGGGCCTGCGCAACCTGCTGTCCGGTGCCAAGGGCGTGGTCGCGCGCGAGTTCGATCCGCGCGCGGTGCTCGACTTTATCGAGCACGAGCGTGTCAGCAAGCTGTTCCTGGTGCCGGCGGCGATGCAGATTGTGCTGCGCGACCCGCGCGCGCGCCAGGTCGACTATTCGCGCCTGAAGTACCTGCTGTATGGCGCCGCGCCGATTCCCGCGGCGCTGCTGCGCGAAGGCATCGAAGTGTTCGGCTGCGGCTTCGTGCAGCAGTACGGCATGACCGAGACCACCGGCACCGTCGTCGCGCTGCCGCCCGAGGACCACACCACCGACGAGGTGCCGCGCATGCGCGCCGCGGGCAAGGCGCTGCCCGGGGTCGAGCTGAAGGTGGTCGATTACGAAGGGCGCCAGCTGGCGCCGGGCGAGGTCGGCGAGGTGGTGGTGCGCTCGCAGCACAACATGGCCGGCTACTGGAAGCAGCCCGAAGAGACCGCGCGCACCATCGATGCCGAGGGCTGGCTGCGCACCGGCGACGCCGGCTACATGGATGCCGACGGCTACCTGTACATCCACGACCGCGTCAAGGACATGATCATCAGCGGCGGCGAGAACGTCTATCCGGCCGAGGTCGAAAGCGCCATCTACGGCCATCCGCAAGTGGCGGACGTGGCCGTGATCGGCGTGCCGGACGAGAAGTGGGGCGAGGCAGTCAAGGCCATCGTCGTGCTCAAGCCGGGGCAGGCGGCCGACCGCGATGCCATCCTCGCCTGGACGCGCCAGCGCGTGGCCGGTTTCAAGGTGCCGAAGAGCATCGAGTTCGTCGACGCGCTGCCGCGCAACCCGTCGGGCAAGCTGCTGCGCCGCAAGCTGCGCGAGCCGTTCTGGCAAGGGATGAACCGGCAGGTGAACTGAGCCGTCCAGCCAAGGTATCAATCACTACCGTCATTCCCGCGCAGGCGGGAATCCGGCGTCTTTCAAAGTCACCGGGTTCCCGCCTGCGCGGGAACGACGCCCGCCTATTCCTTCTTGATCACGCTGACCTTGCCGTCGGCCTCCAGGTAGAGCGCCTTGACGCCTTCGATCGACTCGACACCTTCCTGCCGGAACTTGGCCTCGAGTTCGTCATCGGTGATGTTCTCGCGCCGCATGTTCTCGTGCAGCTTGACCCCGTCGCGCACCAGCAGCACCTTCTTGGCTTCGGCGAAGCGCTGGAACGCAGGGTACTTGTAGGACAGGAAGTCGATCAGCCGATTCCACGCGATCAGCGTGATCACCAGCAGCACGGCGTCGGCCACGCCTTCGCCCTGGCCGGCCATGCCGTTCTGCGCCGCGTCGGCGACGATCACCACCAGCAGCAGGTCGGCAATGCCCATCGAGCCGATATCGCGCCGCACCACGAAGCGGAACAGCAGGAACAGCGCCCAGTACATCACCGTACCGCGCACGATGATTTCGAGCGGCGAGATGGTGAAGAAGAGCGCTTCGCGCCAGTCGATCGAAAAGTCCATGCCGGCAACGCTGCAACTTCCTTGCCAGACAGGGAAGCGCGCAAGGCGCACGCGCCGTGGCGCGAGCGCCGCTATATCGCAGGTATCGAATGGTAATTCTTACCGGCATGGAGCGGCCATGCTGGCCGTGCCTGCAAACCGCGCTCAGTCGGCCTGGATGCCGAACTCCTTCACGACCTTGGTATAGCGGGAGGTATCGCTGGCGATCAGCCGGGACAGCACCGCGGGTTCGCCGCCGGAAGGCGTGACCGCGATGGTAGCCATGCGCGCGACCACGTCGGGCATCTTCAGGATCTCGTTGACGTGCGCATTGAGCGTGCGCACCACCTCGGCCGGCATGTTCTTCGGCCCCAGCAGCGCCTGCCAGGCGCCGATCTCGACATCCTTGTAGCCCAGCTCGGCCAGCGTCGGCACGTTGGGCGCGAACGGCGAGCGCTTCTGGTCCGCCACCGCCAGCGGCACCAGGCTGCCGTTGCCGACGTACTGCGAGATCGCGCCGTAGGTGATGTAGGTGACCGGCACCTGGCCGCCGATCACGTCGACGATGGCGGGCGCCAGGCCGCGGTACGGCACCTGGCTGATCTTGATGCCGGCCGACTTGTTGAACAGCTCGCCCATGATGTGCATCGGCGAGCCGTTGCCGGGGGTGGCATAGGTCTCGACCTTGCCGGCCTTGGCGCGCGCCACCAGGTCGCTGACCTTGGTGATGCCGGTGCCCTTGTTGACCACCACGAACAGCGACTGCGTGCCGATCTGGCTGATCGGCGTGAAGTCCTGCTGCACGTCGTAGCTGGCGCCGGTGCCGGCGCGCAGCACCAGCGGCGCGATCGCGACGGTGTTGGGCGCGAGCAGCAGCGTGTGGCCGTCCGGGTTGGCGCGCGCGACGTAGGCGCTGCCGATGGTGCCGGCGGCGCCGGTGCGGTTTTCCACCACCACGGATTGCTTCAGGCGCGGGGCGAGCTTTTCGGCCAGCATGCGCGCCAGCACGTCGACGTCGCCGCCGGCGGGGTAGGCGACGACGATGGTGACGGGCTTGCTCGGGTACGAACCCTGGGCCAGCGCGCCGCCGGCGCCCAGCAGGGCGGCGGGAGCGAGCGTGGCGGCGGCCAGCGTGGCCAGGAGGTGGCGTCGTGCGGACTTCATGATCTTCAGACCTCGGTAAAACCGGGCACCGGCCCGGGGGCGGTGCCGCGTTGCGTGGAACCGGCGCGCGCCGGCGGCTCGGATGGACAGGACAGACTTAGAAGATGTGCTTGATGCCGAGCATCGAGCCCCACTGGTTCTCGCCCGGGCGCGGGGCGGAACCGGGCGAGCCGCCGCTGACCGACATCGCCAGCTGGCCGCCGTTGTTGATAAAGCCCGCGGTGGCATAGACCGAGGTGCGCTTGCTGAAACTGTAGGTCGCGCGCAGGGCGTACAGCAGGGCCTGGTTGTCGCTGCCGTGGTAGTTCAGGAAGTACACCTGCCCGGCCAGGTTGACCGCCGGCGTGATGTCGTGCGAGACGCCGGCGTAGTACAGGTCGCTGACCGGCGTCGGGCTGCCCTCGTTGTCGCGGCGGATCCAGCCGGCGCCGAGCTTGGTGTTCTTCAGCAGCATGTAGCCGCCCAGCGACAGGCGGTCGTCGCTCAGGTTGCTGCTGGTCAGGCCGCCGAAGGCGCCGGGGCCGCCGCGCTGCGAGTCGTAGGCCGCGATCACGCCCCAGCTCTTGTTGTCGTAGCCGACCATGGCCGACCATTCGCGGCATGCCTTCTTGTCGGCCGGGTTTTCGCCGGCGCAGTTGGTGCCGGCGGGGCTGGGGCCGGCATTGACCGCGTCGCGCCCGAAGCTGTAGGTGGCACCGACCACGAAGCCGTTGAAATTGGCCTTGTACGCGACCGCGTTGTCGGCACGCGTATTGGGCAGGTAGCTGTCGAGCGAGCCCGAGCCGTAGACATTGGGCCCGAGGATATCGCTGTCGAGGATGGCCCAGAACAGCATGGTGTACTGCCGGCCGAACGACAGCTGGCCGTACGGGTTGCTCAGCCCGACCAGCGCCTGGCGCCCGAACAGCCGGCCGCCCTGGTTGGCGCTGCCGCTGTCGGGCGAGAAGCCCGATTCCAGCACGAACAGGCCCTTGAGCCCGCCGCCCAGGTCTTCGGTGCCGCGGATACCCCAGCGCGACGGCACCGTGGCGGTGTTGTTGGGCATGCGCACCAGGCCGTCGCCGTTGGCGCCGACATTGCTTACGTACTCGACGCCGCTGTCGATCACGCCGTACAGCGTGACCGACGATTGCGCCGATTGCGCCGATTGCGCCGAGGCCAGCAGGGGGAAAGCCGCGAGCAGCGCCGCGGCGGTTCGTGCAAGTTTCATCTACCGGTTTCCTTCCGTTTTCCGTCTTGTGGTGTTTTGGTCTTGTGCTCCGGTACCCCTGCGGATGGCGGCACTGGATGTCGTCTCGGTCTCTTTTGTGTTTTATATATGAAACGTCAAACAACATAAGAAACGTTGAGCAAAATATAGCCGCGACTTTCCGCAACATGTGAGGAGGGTTATCCCTAGAGCCGGGCGCCTGGATGACCGGCGCTGGCGTCGCGAAGCCGTTTTCCAGTTTGCCTATCGTTAACCCTGATCCCGGTGGTACTACAGCAACGCCTATCCTTCAAGGGTTTTATTTAACAACTAACGTTTTATATATGGAACAAAAACAGCCCCAGACCTCGCCCGAACCGGATCGGGGCCTGCTGGACGCGCTCGACAGCGGCTTTGCCCAGCGCGTGGCGCAGGTGGATGGCGAGCGCGTCGCCTACCGCTGCGGCGGCGCCGCCGGGCCGGTGGTGGTGCTGCTGCACGGCATCAGTTCCGGAGCGGCGTCGTGGCTGCCGTGCGCCAGCCTGCTCGCCGCGCATGCGCGCGTGATTGCCTGGGACGCGCCGGGCTATGGCGATTCGTCGCCGCTGGCGCAGGCGCGGCCGCTGGCGGCGGACTACGCGTGGCGGCTCGAGGGCCTGCTGCAGACCCTGGGCGTGCAGCCGGCGCTGGTGGTCGGGCATTCGCTCGGCGCGCTGATGGCAGCCGCCTATGCCGCCAGCGCGCGCCAGTTGCCGGAGCGCCTGCTGCTGCTGAGCGTGGCACAAGGCTACGGCGCCGCCGGCAAGGAGGCACAGGCGAGCGCGGTGGCAAGCCAGCGCCTGGAGGCGCTGGCGGCGCTGGGTGTCGAAGGGCTGGCCGAGCGCGGGCCGGCGCGGCTGCTCAGCGAAGCGGCCGATGCGGGCGCGCAGGCCTGGGTGCGCTGGAACATGCGACGGCTGAACCCTGACGGCTACCGGCAGGCGGTGGCGATGCTGTGCGGCGACGACATCGACGCCTACCTGGCGCGCCGCCCGCCACGCCTGCCGACGCAGATCGCCTGCGGCGGGCTTGATGTCGTCACCACGCCGCCCGCCTGCGCGGCGCTGGCCGAGCGCTTCGGCCTGCCGTTCTCGCTGATCCCGGATGCGGGGCATGCCTGCTATATCGACCAGGCCGCGGCCACCGCGCGGCTGATCCGTTCGGCGCTGCCGGCCGGCCACTGAATCCCGCGGCGGCGTCCTGCTGCCGCGATCCCGCATTAGCGGCGCCTTGCGTGCGCCGCAGCGCCGGGCAAATCTGCCCGGTCGCGGGTTAACCCCAGTCAATTTTTACGACGCCGTTGTCTATAGTCGTACCTGTGTTCAATATCTAAACCAGTGTTTCATTAGTAAAACGTAGCGCGGCAGCCGGAAGACGGCCAGCCTCACACGCGGAACACGGTCCCCCTGCTGCAAGACATGGAGCCAAGCGCAATGGAAAGCCTCTCGTACAACCCGAACCTGGTGCCCTGGGAGCGTCCGGCGCCGAACAACGTCGCGGGCAAGGGCCATATCGAGCAACCCGGCAAGGTCGCCAACATCGTCTGGCAGACCCGTGCCGCGGCACCGAGCGCGTACGAGAACGCGCTCGGCGACGCGCTCGAGGCCGCCTTCGAAGGCGGTGCGCAGAACCCGCAGGACGTCGTGCGCGCGTTCAACGCCGCTGGCTTCCTCACTGCCGACAGCCAGCCCTGGACCGAAGAGCGCTTTCTGTCGGAAATGCGCCGCCTGGGCGCCTGAACGCCTGAGCCACCAGCCGCCCCAGCACAGCGTCTTAGCGAGAACCACATGGAATCGAACAAGCAAGCCCGCGCCGAAGCCCGCCTCAACACCGGCCTGCGCAACTACTGGTACCCGGTCGCCGCCTCGTGGGCGGTGGCACATGCCCCGATCGGCATCACCCGCCTGAGCCAGAACATCGTGCTGTGGCGCGACGGCGCCGGCCAGGTGCATGCGCTGGAAGACCGCTGCCCGCACCGCGGCGCGCGGCTGTCGATGGGCTGGAACCTGGGCGACCGCGTCGCCTGCTGGTACCACGGCGTCGAAGTCGGCGGCGACGGCCAGGTAAAGAGCGTGCCGGCGGTGGAAAGCTGCCCGCTGGAAGGCCGCACCTGCGTGCGCAGCTACCCGGTGCAGGAAAAGGCCGGCGCGATCTTCCTGTGGTTCGGCGAGCAGGCCCATAACGCAAACGATGGCGAAGGCAGCCCCGACGAACTGCGCCTGCCGGAGGAGCTGGTCAGCGACGAGCACAGCCACTTCCTGTGCGTGGCGCACTGGGACTGCAATTACCGCTACGCCATCGACAACGTGATGGACCCGATGCACGGCGCCTACCTGCATGCGGTGTCGCACTCGATGGCCTCGGGCGAGAAGTCCGCGGTGATGCAGATCCGCGAGACCGATCACGGCCTGGTGTTCGAGAAAACCGGCCAGCGCGGCGTCAACTTCGACTGGGTCGAGTTCGGCGAGACCGGCACGCTGTGGCTGCGCCTGGCAATCCCGTACCGCGCCAAGGTCGGCCCCGGCGGCCCGTTCGGCATCGTCGGCATGGCCACGCCGGTGGATGAAGACCACTGCATGGTGTTCTTCTGGCGCACCCGCCACGTGCAGGGCTGGGAGCGCGACGTGTGGCGCTTCCTGTATCGCAACCGGCTGGAGCAGCTGCACTGGGACGTGCTCGAGCAGGACCGCGTGGTGCTGGAAATGATGGCGCCGAATGCGCGCGACCACGAGATGCTGTACCAGCACGATGCCGGCATCACGCGCGTGCGCCGCCTGCTCAAGCGCCGCGCCGAGCAGGAAGTCGCCGACGAGCCGGTGGCCATGCTCAAGCCTGCCGGAGCCGCCAGCCATGCCTGAAGCCATCAAGCACAACCCGCTGCTGGCGGGTCGCAAGGTGCTGGTCACCGGCGCCGCGCGCGGCCTGGGGCTGGCCTTCGCCACCTCGATCGCCGAAGCCGGCGCCAGCGTGGCGATGGCAGACATCCTGGCCGAGCGCCTGCAGCAGGAAGCCGACGCGCTGCGCGCCCGCGGCCTGAAGGTGGTGCCGGTCACGCTGGACCTGTCGGATCCGGCCTCGGTGCAGGCCTGCGCCGACGCGGCGGTGAAGGCGCTGGGCGGCCTCGACGGCCTGGTCAACAACGCCGCCGTGACCGACTCGGGCGGCCGCGATGCCGGCGCGATCGACATCGCAACCTGGGACCGCGTGATGAACGTCAACGTGCGCGGCACCTGGCTGATGACCACCGCCTGCCTGCCGGCGCTGCGCGCCAGCGGCCGCGGCGCGGTGGTCAACCTGGCCTCGGACACGCCGCTGTGGGGCGCGCCCAACCTGCTCGCCTATGTGGCCAGCAAGAGCGCCATCATCGGCATGACCCGCTCGCTGGCGCGTGAACTGGGCAAGGACCAGATCACGGTGAACGCGGTGGCGCCGGGCCTGACCCTGGTCGAAGCCACCGAATACGTGCCCCAGCATCGCCACGACCTGTACCGCGAGCAGCGCGCGATTTCGCGCGAGCAACTGCCTGAGGACGTCTGCGGCGCGGTGCTGTTCGCGCTGTCCGACCTCGCCCGTTTCGTGACCGGCCAGACCCTGGCGGTCAACGGCGGCTTTGTCATGCATTGAGCCAACCGATCCACTGAAAGACCCATCAAGCACAAGGAATCCAAATGAGCGATCTTTCCCAACAGCAAAACATCAAGCGTTCCTGGGACCAGCCGGAGGGCGCCTCGTTCGACCAGTGGATGGAAAGCCGCGTCGCGCGCTTCTCCACGCGCAAGTACGACTGGGACGCGCTGAAGTTCCAGGCCGACTACGACCCCAAGTACCGCCGCGCGCAAATGCGCTACCTGGGCACCGGCGGCACCGGCGTGGCCGCCGACACCAACACCGTGCCGAGCGAGCATTTCACGTTTTCCACGATGATCATCCCGGCTGGCCATGAAGGCCCGTCGCACCTGCACACCGACGTGGAAGAGGTGTTCTTCATCCTGCGCGGCAAGATCAAGCTGATCCTGGAAAAGGACGGCGAGCGCTTCGAGACCATCCTGACCGACCGCGACCTGGTCTCGGTGCCGCCGGGCGTGTACCGCGAGGAAATCAATATCGGCGAGGAAGACGCGCTGATGTGCGTGATGCTCGGCGCCAAGAAGCCGATCACGCCGACCTACCCGCCCGAGCACCCGCTGGCGCAGATCAAGCGCTGATGCGCCATCGGCCCGTCCGCACGCCCCGACCATGAGCACCAACGCCATCCCGGCCACGCCCGCCGCCAACGAGACCCCGGACAAGTACATCGTCCCGGGGCTGGAACGCGGCCTGCGCCTGCTCGGCGAATTCAGCAGCAAGGACCGCAGCATGTCGGCCGCGGAACTGGCGCGCCGCCTCAAGGTGCCGCGCTCCACCGTGTTCCGCCTGCTGGCCACGCTGGAAATGCTGGGCTTCGTCGAGCGCGCCGACGGCGGCCGCGATTTCCGGCTGGGCATGGCGGTGCTGCGGCTGGGCTTCGAATACCTGGCGTCGCTGGAGCTGACCGAGCTGGGCCGCCCGCTGCTGGAGCGGCTGCGCGACGAGATCGGCTATCCGACCAACCTGGTGGTGCGCGACGGGCGTTCGATCGTGTACGTGGCCAAGGCAGTGTCGCCGCGGCCCTTTGCCAGCTCGGTCAACGTCGGCACGCGGCTGCCCGCGCATGCCACCGTGCTGGGGCGCGTGCTGCTGGAAGACCTGTCGCTGGCCGAGTTGCGCGCGCTGTATCCGGAGGCGCAGCTCGAAGTGTTCTCCGACAGCACGCCGCGCACCGCCGATGCGCTGTTCGCCATCGTCCAGCGCGACCGCGAGCGCGGCTACGTGCTGCAGGAAGGTTTTTTCGAATCAAGCATCTCGACCATCGCGGCGCCGGTGCGCGACCGCACCGGCAGGGTGGTGGCGGCGCTGGGCGCGACCATCCCGGCGGCGCATATCGATCCGGCGCATTTCGACCCGGATCAGCTGGAGGCGATGGTGGAGAAAGTCAGGGACAGCGCGGGCGAACTGTCGCGCCTGCTCGACTACCGGCCGTCGCTGCACGGCGCCGGCAAGGTCGTGAATCTGTATCGGGAGTGAGGACTATGTCCATGATTGATCTCGGCGGCAAGGTTGCCGTCGTTACCGGCGGGTCCTCCGGCATCGGGCTGGCGACCGTCGAACTGCTGCTCGAGGCGGGCGCCGCCGTGGCCCTGTGCGGCCGCGACGAAACGCGCCTGCGCGGCGCCGAAGCGCAGCTGCGCGAAAAATTCCCCGGCTGCCGGCTTTATGCAGCGACCTGCGATGTGCTCGAGGCCGGACAGGTCGCCGCCTTTGCCGCCGAGGTGCAGCAGAAGCTGGGCAACGTCGACATGCTGGTCAACAACGCCGGCCAGGGCCGCGTGTCCACCTTCGCCAATACCGAGGACGCCGCCTGGATGGACGAGCTGCAGCTCAAGTTCTTCTCGGTGATCCACCCGACGCGCGCGTTCCTGCCGCAGCTGGAGCAGTCGGAGCAGGGCGCCATCGTCTGCGTCAACTCGCTGCTGGCGCAGCAGCCCGAGCCGCACATGGTGGCAACCTCCGCCGCGCGCGCCGGGGTGCTCAACCTGGTGCGTTCGATGGCGACCGAGTTCGCGCCCAAAGGCGTGCGCGTCAACGGCATCCTGATCGGCCTGGTCGAGTCGGGCCAGTGGCGCCGCCGCTTCGACGCGCGTCCCGACGAAGACCGCCACCTGGACTGGGCCGCGTGGACCGCGCGCCTGGCCCGGCAGAAACATATTCCCCTTGGCCGCCTGGGCCTGCCAATCGAGGCAGCCCGCGCCATCCTGTTCCTTGCCTCGCCGTTGTCTTCGTACACCACGGGCAGCCATATCGATATCTCCGGAGGACACTCCCGTCATGCCTAATCAACAACCGTACGAACAGCAGCAGGTCACCGTCGGCTGCGCCATCACGGCGTTTCTCGAGCAGTGCGGCGTCAAGGCCGCGTTCGGCGTGATCTCGATCCACAACATGCCGATCCTCGACGCCATGGGCGAGCGCGGCAAGATCCGCTTCGTGCCGGCGCGCGGCGAAGCCGGCGGCACCAACATGGCCGACGCCTACGCCCGTACCACCGGCGGCCTGGGCGTGTGCCTGACCAGCACCGGCACCGCCGCGGGCAACGCCGCCGGCGCCATGGTCGAAGCGCTGACCGCCGGCACGCCGATGCTGCATATCACCGGCCAGATCGAGACCCCGTACCTGGACCAGAGCCTGGCCTACATCCACGAAGCCCCGGACCAGCTCACCATGCTGAAGGCGGTGTCGAAGGCCGCGTTCCGCATCCGCAGCGCCGACACCGCGCTCAGCACCATCAAGCTGGCGGTGCAGACCGCGCTGACGGCGCCGACCGGCCCGGTCAGCGTGGAGATCCCCATCGACATCCAGGCCGCGCTGATCGACCTGCCGGCCGACCTGCAGCCGCTGCCGGTGCCGCAGCACGTGCCGTCGGCGCACGCGCTCGACGCGCTGGCCGAGCGCCTGGTGAAGGCGAAGCGCCCGCTGCTGTGGCTGGGCGGCGGCGCGCGCCATGCCAGCAAGCAGGTGCAGCGCCTGCTGGAGCTGGGCTTCGGCGTGGTCACCAGCACCCAGGGCCGCGGCATCGTGCCCGAGGACGATCCGCGCTCGCTGGGCGCGTTCAACCTGCACAAGCCGGTCGAGGCCTTCTACCAGAGCTGCGACGCGATGCTGGTGGTGG
Source organism: Cupriavidus nantongensis (assembly GCF_001598055.1). Lineage (NCBI taxonomy): Bacteria > Pseudomonadati > Pseudomonadota > Betaproteobacteria > Burkholderiales > Burkholderiaceae > Cupriavidus > Cupriavidus nantongensis. The sequence goes on from NZ_CP014845.1 coordinate 518,365, forward strand.
GCTCGCGCCTGCGCGGCAATGAAACCCTGAAGTACGAGCTGAAGCTGCCGCGCCCGCTGCTGCGCATCGACGCCGATCCCGCCGCCGAAGGCCGCTGCTACATGAGCGACTACTTTGTCAGCGGCGACGCCGCGCTGGCGCTGGATGCGCTGGCGGATCGGCTCGAACAGCGCATGCAGATCGACCCGGCCTTCGCCGCCGACCTGCGCCGCGCGCACGACACCGCCGTCAACAGCCTGGTCGACGGCCTGGGCCCGTACTCGGCGCTGGTGCAGGCGCTGCAGGACGCGGTCGGCCGCAACTTCAACTGGGTGCGCGACGTGACCGTGTCGAACAGCACCTGGGGCAACCGCCAGCTGCGCATCTTCGACTCGCGCGCCGGCGTGCATGCGCTGGGCGGCGGCATCGGCCAGGGCCTGGCGATGGGCATCGGCGCGGCGATCGGCGCCGCCGCCACCGGCTCCGGCAAGAAGACCTACACGCTGGCCGGCGACGGCGGCTTCATCCTGAACCTGGGCGAGCTGGCCACCGCCGTGCAGGAGCGCGCCGACATGGTGATCGTGCTGATGAACGACAAGGGCTACGGCGTGATCAAGAACATTCAGGACGCGCAGTACGGCGGCCGCCGCCACTATGTCGACCTGCATACGCCGGACTACGCCACGCTGGCGAAGTCGCTGTCGCTGCGCCACGCGCGCGTCAGCAACCTGGCCGAGGTCGGCGCCGCGCTGGCGGCGGCCACGGCCGAGTCCGGCCCGTTCCTGCTGGAAATCGACATGCTGTCGATCGGTTCCTTCAAGACCATTTTCGCCGGTCCCCCGGTGAACAAGGACAACGAAGAGCCGGCGCGCGAACAGACCACTGTCACCGCCTGAGGGAGAGCCGCGATGCTGCATGTGTCCATGGTTGGCTGCGGCGCGATTGGCCGCGGCGTGCTGGAATTGCTCAAGAGCGATCCGGACGTGGTGTTTGACGTGGTGATCGTGCCGGAGCACACGATGGACGAAGCGCGCGGCGCGGTCTCCGCGCTGGCGCCGCGCGCCCGCGTCGCCACCCACCTGGACGACCAGCGGCCCGACCTGCTGGTCGAGTGCGCCGGCCACCATGCGCTGGAAGAGCACATCGTGCCGGCGCTGGAGCGCGGCATCCCGTGCATGGTGGTGTCGGTGGGCGCGCTGTCCGAGCCCGGCATGGCCGAGCGCCTGGAAGCCGCGGCGCGCCGCGGCGGCACCCAGGTGCAGCTGCTGTCCGGCGCGATCGGCGCCATCGACGCGCTGGCCGCGGCGCGCGTCGGCGGGCTCGACGAAGTCATCTACACCGGCCGCAAGCCCGCGCGCGCATGGACCGGCACGCCGGCCGAGCAGCTGTTCGACCTGGAGGCGCTGACCGAGACCACGGTGATCTTCGAAGGCACCGCGCGCGACGCCGCGCGCCTGTACCCGAAGAACGCCAATGTCGCCGCCACGGTGTCGCTGGCCGGCCTCGGGCTGGATCGCACGTCGGTGAAGCTGCTGGCCGATCCGCATGCGGTCGAGAACGTGCATCACGTGGAAGCGCGTGGGGCGTTCGGCGGGTTTGAGCTGACCATGCGGGGCAAGCCGCTGGCGGCGAATCCGAAGACATCGGCGCTGACGGTGTTCAGCGTGGTGCGGGCGCTGGGGAATCGGGCGCACGCGGTATCGATTTGAAGGAAAAGCGGAACCGATAAAGCGATAAGACGCTGAGGCGCTATCAACCGCCGCGGGTTTGCTCCCCTCTCCCGCGCGCGGGAGAGGGGAGTCCCGCCCCGGCATGGGTTAAGGCATCGCAGTGAAACAGCGCAAAAAGCCGGCAGCGGCAACGACAGACTTAGCAGGCAACGACATGACCACCAAAGAAGTACTCCCTATCTGCATCGCCGGCCAATGGCGCCCGGGCACCGGCGATCGCTATGCCACGCGCTATCCCGCCACCGGCGAAGTCGTCGCGGAACTCAATGCCGCCAGCCTGGCCGATGTCGAGGAAGCCGTGCAGGGCGCGCAGCGCGCGTTCGAGACCAGCGGCTGGGCCCGGCGCAAGCCGCATGAGCGCGCCGCCGTGCTGTACCGCGTGGCCGAACTGATCCGTGCGCAGGCCGAGCCGCTGGCCCAGCGCCAGCGCCTGGACAATGGCAAGCCCATCAGCGAGACGCGCGCACTGGTCGCCAGCGCCGCCGGTACCTTCCAGTTCTTTGCCGCCGCCTGCGAAACGCTGGAAGAAACCATCACGCCGCAGCGCGGCGATTGCCTGACCATGAGCGTCTACGAGCCGATGGGCGTGGTCGCGGCGATCACGCCGTGGAACTCGCCGATCGCCAGCGAGGCGCAGAAGATGGCGCCAGCGCTCGCCGCCGGCAATGCCGTGGTGGTCAAGCCCGCCGAGGTCACGCCGCTGATGGCGCTGGAACTGGCGCGCATCTGCGAGGAAGCCGGCGTGCCCAGGGGGCTGATCAGCGTGCTGCCCGGCAAGGGCTCGGTGATCGGTGATGCCATCACCAAGCATCCGCTGGTGCGGCGCGTATCGTTCACCGGCGGCACCACCACCGGCAAGCACATCGCGCATATCGCCGCCGACAAGATGATGCCGGTGTCGCTGGAGCTGGGCGGCAAGTCGCCGACCATGGTGTTCGACGACGCCGACCTCGACCACGCGGTCAACGGCGTGCTGTATGGCATCTTCAGCTCGTCGGGCGAATCGTGCATCGCCGGCTCGCGCCTGTTCGTCGCGCGTTCGCAGTACGAGGCCTTTATCGACCGGCTGGCGCATGGCGCCGCGCAACTGCGCGTGGGCGATCCCGCCGACGAGCGCACGCAGATGGGACCGCTGATCACCGACCGCCACCGCGATTCGATCGAGTCGTATGTCGCCGCTGGTGTGGAGGAAGGCGGCCAGTTGCGCAGCGGCGGCGTGCGTCCCGACGTGGCGGGCCTGCCCAACGGCTATTTCTACACGCCGACCATCATCGAGGGGCTGGACAACCATGCCCGCATCAGCCAGGAAGAAATCTTCGGCCCGGTGCTGGTGGCGATCCCGTTCGACGACGAGGACGACCTGATCGCGCAGGCCAACGACAGCGTCTACGCGCTCGCCGCCGGCATCTGGACGCGCGACTACAAGCGCGCCTGGCGCGTGGCCCGTGCGGTGCAGGCGGGCAATGTGTGGATCAACACCTACAAGCAGTTCTCGATCTCGACGCCGTTCGGCGGCTGGCGCGACAGCGGCCTTGGCCGCGAGAAAGGACGGCTGGGCATCCTGCAGTACATGGAGCAGAAGAGCGTGTACTGGGGCCTGAACGAACAACCGCTGCCGTGGGCCAACCACTGAACCCGGCACGCTGGAGAGAAGCCATGATCAAGGTATTGGGAATCGACGAGATCGTGTACGGCGCGGATGACTTCGACGCCTGTCGCGGTTTCTTCACCGACTGGGGCCTGGCCATCAAGCGCGACGACGCGCAAGGGCTGGATTTCGAAACGCTGAACGGCTGCCGCGTACTGGTGCGCCGCATCGACGATCCGTCGCTGCCGCCGGCGATCGAGGCCGGCCCCACGCTGCGCGAAGTGGTATGGGGCGTCGAATCGCAGGCATCGCTCGACCACCTCGCCGAAGCGATCGCCGATGCGCCGGGCTTCGTCAGGCAGGGCGAGGGCGACACGCTGCGCGTGGGCTGCACCGACCCCAACGGCCTGGCGGTGCGTTTCCAGGTCACGCGCAAGCACGAGGTGCAGGTCGAATGCGCGCTGATGAACACCTGGAACGACAAGCCGCGCCTGAACCAGCGCAGCCCGATCTACGACCACGCCACGCCGATCGAAGTGGGCCATGTGGTGTTCTTCGTCAAGGACGTCAAGGCGACGGAGCGCTTCTATGTCGAGAAGTTCGGCTTCGTGCCGTCGGACCGCTACCCGGACCGCGGCGCGTTCCTGCGCTGCACCGCCGACGGCGGCCACCATGACCTGTTCCTGCTGCAGCTGCCGGAACCGAAGAGCGGCCTGAACCATGTGGCCTTCACCGTGCGCGATATCCACGAGGTCTTCGGCGGCGGCATGCATGTGTCGCGCAAGGGCTGGGACACGCAGCTCGGCCCGGGCCGGCACCCGATTTCGTCGGCCTACTTCTGGTACTTCAAGAACCCGGCCGGCGGCCTGATCGAGTACTACGCCGACGAAGACCAGCTCGACGAGCACTGGGAGCCGCGCGCCTTCGAGCCGGGCCCGACCATGTTCGCCGAATGGGCGATCGAGGGCGGCATCGACGGCAACACCCGCCGGCAGAAGGACGCGGGCGGCCCGGCAGGCAAGTTCCTGACCGAGAAGCGGTAAGCAGCAGCGCAACAGAAGGAAGCAGCAATGAGTGCCCACCAGTCCCTGACCCTGCGGGTCCAGGCCATTCGCTACGAAGCGCGCGGCGTGGTCAGCATCGAACTGCAAGACCCCGAAGGGAAGACCCTGCCCGAGTACAGTCCGGGCGCCCATATCGACCTGCACCTGGGCAACGGCCTGGTGCGCAGCTACTCGCTGTGCGGCGCGCCGGAAGCGCGCACCCGCTACACCGTGGGCGTGCTGCTGGACCGCGGCAGCCGCGGCGGCTCGCGCTACGTGCATGAGCAGCTGCGCGTCGGCGCCACGCTGACCGTGGGCGCGCCGCGCAATAACTTCGAACTGGACGAGAGCGCCGCGCACACGGTGCTGGTCGCCGGCGGCATCGGCGTCACGCCGATCGTCTGCATGGCGCGCCGGCTGGCGGAACTGGGGAAGTCATTCACGCTGATCTACTGCGCGCGTTCGCGTGCCGAGGCGGCCTTCGTCGAGCAGTTGTCAGGGTACGGCGACGCCGTGCGCTTCCACTTCGACGATGAAGCCGGCGCGCCGCCGGACCTGAAAGCGATGCTGGCAGGACAGGACGCGCAGACGCATTTCTACTGCTGCGGCCCCGGCCCGATGCTGAATGCGTTCGAGGCCGCATGCGAAGCGCATGCCTACCCCAACGTCCATATCGAGCGCTTCGCCGCCGACCCGTCGACCGAAGCGGTGCAGGAAGGCGAATACGTGGTGCAGCTGTCGCGCACCGGCTCGCTGGTCAAGGTGCCGTCGGGCAAGTCGCTGCTGGACGCGCTGCTCGATTCCGGCGTGGAGGTCGAATACAGCTGCCGCGAAGGCGTATGCGGCTCGTGCGAGACCGCCGTGCTGGAAGGCTGCCCCGACCACCGCGACAGCGTGCTGAGCAATAGCGAGCGCGCCAGCAACAAGACCATGATGGTGTGCGTGTCGGGGTGCAAGGGCAGCAGGCTGGTGCTGGATTTGTAATCCTGCCGCAGCGCCATCGCATGCCGACGGTGTTCCCCTCTCCCCTCATGGGGAGAGGGCAGGGTGAGGGGTGGTCTGGCAAGGCACCACGCCGTTAGAACCGCCAGCCCTCACCCCCGGCCCCTCTCCCGCGTGCGGGAGAGGGGAGCAAAGCTCCCGCCAGTCGGGACGCCCCAAGACCCAACCCAAAAAATACCCGTGCTAACCCAGAGACAAGACGCAGCGTCCCCCGGCGCACCGGTGGCCGCCACCGCAGGTATCGTGACCACGGCCGACAGCGCCGGCCACAGCGCGGCCGCGGCCACCGCCCGCAGCGGTGCCGTCACGCGCGGCAATATCGTCGCCCGCATCGAGCGCATGCCCGGCAATGCCATGCATATCCGCGCCCGCCTGCTGATCGGCCTGGCCACCTTTTTCGATGGCTTCGACGTGATCGCCATTGCCGCCACGCTGCCGCTGCTGATTGCGCAGTGGTCGCTGACGCCGGTGCAGATTGGGGTGCTGATTGCGGCGCCGTCGGTCGGCCAGCTGGTCGGCGCGCTGCTGTTCCCGGGGCTGGCCGAGCGCTTCGGGCGCTTGCGCTCGATCGGTTGGAGCGCGGGCATCATCGGCCTGATGAGCATTGCCTGCGGCTTCGCGCCGTCGTTCGAGATCTTCTTGCTGCTGCGCATCGTGCAGGGCCTGGGCCTCGGCGGCGAGCTGCCGGTGGCCGCCACCTATATCAACGAAGTCACGCGCGCGCACGGCCGCGGGCGCTTCGTGCTGCTGTACGAGGTGGTGTTCCCGATCGGCCTGATGGTGTCCAACGGCGTCGGCGCCTGGCTGGTGCCGCTGTACGGCTGGGAGGTGATGTACTTTATCGGCGGCGTGCCGCTGGTGCTGTTCTTCATCCTGAAGCGCGTGATTCCCGAATCGCCGCGCTGGCTGGCCGAAAAAGGCCGCCTGGACGAGGCCGACGCCGCGCTGCGCGCGTTCGAGGCACGCGCGCGGGCACCGCTGCCGCCGCCCGCCGATGCCAGCCGCTATGACCGCATGGCCCAGCATCCGCGCCGGCGCCTGCGCGACCTGGTCGGCAAGGCCTACCTGGGCCGCACGCTGGCGGTGTGGATGCTGTGGGCCACCTGCGGCTTTATCCAGTACGGCCTGTCGACCTGGCTGCCGACGGTCTACAAGACCGTCTACCACGCGCCGCTGCAGCTGGCGCTGAACCTGGCGGCCGCGGCCTCGGTGCTGGGCGTGGTGGGGTCGCTGGTCTGCGCCATGATCGTCGACAAGGTCGGGCGCAAGCCGGTGATCAACGTGTCGTTCCTGCTGTGCGCGCTGTCGCTGGTGCTGGCGGGCGTGTTCCACCATGCCTCGGTGTATGTGGTGGCAACCTTCTGCGCGCTGGCGATGGGCTTCCTGGCCAGCGGCTTTATCACCGCCTACGTCTACACGCCCGAGCTGTACCCGACCAGCGTGCGCGCCATGGGCTGCGGGCTGGGCGGCGCGTGGCTGAAGCTGGCCGCGATTTTCGCGCCCACGCTGATCGCCGGCACCATCGGCAACGGCACGCTCAATGTGGCCTTTTTCGCGCTGGCGGTGGTGCCGGCGCTGGCCGCTGCAACCGTGCACTGGCTCGGCATCGAGACCAAGGGGCGGGTGCTGGAGGAGCTGGAGGTCTGAGCCGCAGTGCGCCCGCGTTCCCGCGTTCCCGCGCTCCATACAGGCAGGCCGCGCCGGCATCCGGCGCGGCCTGTTCCGCTTTGTCGATCAGGCTTCAGCCCATGCGCGTGCCGGTGGCGGCAACGACCTTGGCCCAGCGCGCAATCTCGCCCTGCAAAAAATGCCTGAACTGGCCGGCATCGCTGCCGACCGGCACCAGCCCCTCGCCGGTCAGCCGCTTGCGCATCGCGGGCTCCGCCACCGCCGCGCGCGCGGCTTGCTCCAGGCGGGCCACCACGTCGGCCGGCATGCCGGCCGGGCCGACCAGGCCGTACCACGAGCTGTAGTCGAAGCCGGGAATCACCTCGGCCACCGGCGCGATATCGGGAAACGCGGCCAGTCGTTTCGGGCTGCTGACGCCCAGCCCGCGGATCTTGCCGGCCTGCAGCAGCGGCTGCACCGTGGCGACATTGCCGATCAGCAGGTCAACCTGGCTGGCAACCACGTCGGCCACGGCAGGCGCCGCGCCTTTGTAGGGCACGCTGACAAGGTCGATGCCGGCCTCGAGCTTGAGCATTTCGCCGGCCAGGTGATTGGCGCTGCCGATGCCGGCCACGGCGATGCTGAGCTTGCCCGGCCGCGACTTGGACAGCGCAATCAGCTCGCGCACATTCTTCACTCCCAGGTCCGGCCGCGACACCAGCAGCAGCGGCGAGCTTGCGATCAGCGAGACCGGGGTGAAGTCCTTGAGCGGATCGAACGGCTTTTTCTCGAACAGCGCGGGATTGATTGCGTGGCTGGTATAGCTGAGCAGCAGCGTGCTGCCGTCCGGTTCGGCCTTGGCCACGGCCGTGGCGGCGATATTGCCCGCGGCGCCGCCGCGGTTCTCGACAATGAAGGTCTGTCTGAGGCGCTGCTCCAGCCCGGCGGCGAGCGCGCGCGCCACCAGGTCGGTGCCGCCGCCGGGAGTGGCGCCGACCAGTATCCGGGTCACCGCGGGGGGCGCAGCACGCACGCCGGCCGGCAGCAAGGTGCCGGCGGCCAGCAGCGCGAGGAAGTCGCGTCGTTGCATGGGTTGTCTCCGTTTCTCTCGTTATGGCGATGGCGATGGGGGGATCGCTAGTCGTCTGCCGCGTAGCGGCGGCCGGCATCGAGCAATTGGGGCGTGCCGATCAGCCGGTTCAGGGCATCGAAGTTGTTCATTTCTTGCTGGAATGCGCGCGTGCTGCCGTCGGCGCGCAGACCGGCGAAGTAGCGCTGCAGCTGGCGCGAGGCGAAGCGCACGGTGCCGCCCGGATAGATCACGATGCGGTAGCCGCGCGCGCCCAGTTCCGCCGCGCTCTGGATCGGCGTGCGGCCGCCTTCGACCATGTTCGCCAGCAGCGGCACGCGCGCCGCGAAGCGATCGCAGACGCGGTCCATGTCGGCCGCCGACACCACGGCTTCGATAAACAGCGCATCGACACCGCATGCCAGGTAAGCCTCGGCACGCTCGATGGCGGCGTCCAGCCCTTCGACCGCGACCGCGTCGGTGCGCGCCAGGATCAGCGTGCCGTCATCGTGGCGCGCATCCAGCGCGGCCCGCAGCTTGCCGCACATTTCGTGCACAGGCACCAGCGTCTTGCCGGCCAGGTGGCCGCAGCGCTTGGGAAAGCCCTGGTCCTCCAGCTGGATCATCGCGGCACCGGCGCGCTCGAAGGAGCGCACCGTGCGTTGCGTGTTGAGCGCATTGCCGTAGCCGGTGTCGCCGTCCACGATCACGGGCAGCGCGACCCGGTCGGTGATGCGCGCCAGTACCTCGGCGGTTTCGGTGGCGGTGGTCAGGCCCACGTCGGAACGGCCCAGCAAGGTGTAGGCCACCGCGCCGCCCGACAGGTACAGGGCCTCGAAGCCGGCCTGCTCGGCCAGCAGGGCGCTGAGCGCGTCGTAGACGCCCGGAGCCAGCACCGGCTCGCGCCGGCGCAGGCGTTCCTTCAGCGCGGCCATGGGAAGGCCGGGCGCGCTCATGCGGTAGTCGCCTCGCAGCAGCTCGCCGCCAGGATGCGCGCCATGTCTTCCTGGCGCACCTGCGGACGCCACGGTTCGAACGGCATGCCGAGCGCGCCGGCCTGGCGCTTTTCGTAGTCGAGGAAGGCCGGCGTGATGGCGCTGCCGCGCACGCCGCCGCGCACCGCTCCGGCGCGCACGTCGCCGTAGTACTCCTTCCAGTCGTCGGGCAGCGGCTGCGAGCCCGGCACGGCCAGCCACAGGCGGAACAGGTGGCGCTTGCGGTCCGGGTCGTCATGGTCTTCGAATGGCGTGCGCGAATGCAGCGTGACGTAGTTGTTCAGCAGCTGCATGTCGCCCTGTTCCAGCTCCATGGTGAAGCACAGCTTGTCGCTCGGCATCAGCGCGTCGAGCAGGTCCAGCGCCTCGACCTGTGCCGGCGTCAGGCGCGGCACTTCGGCAAAGTCGCGCTGCGCGGCGTCGGTGTTCTTGCGGTTGGTGCGCGCCGAGAAGTATTCCGGGTGGCTGCCGAAGATGGGGCAGCGGTAGTAGGGCGGCTGCGATGCGTCCTGCGTGCCCTGGTAGCTGTGGAAGAAGGTGCCCCGGAGCACCGGGATCAGGTCGGGCCGGCGCTGCTGCACGGCCTCATACAGCGCGATCGAGCTGATCACCTTGCTGGTGCCGCCCGCCCTGGCGGTGCGCCGGCACAGCAGCCCCACCACATCGCACGAGTCCTGATGGAAATCGAGCCCGGCGTTGGTGTTGTAGCCGCGCCCGCCCTTGACTTTGTATTCGCCGCCTTCGTTGCGCACATCGTTCATGACTTCGCTGGCGCGGTTCTGCGTGCGCGCCACGCCCATGTAGAGGCTCATGCCCCAATAGGCCAGGCGCGATTCATCCTCGGTCCACTCGTCGACGGGAAAGCCCTTGACCAGGCACATGCCCCAGCCGCCCTGCGTGATGCCGATGGCGCGGCTGAGCACGCCGCGCGCGGCCTCGTTGAGCGGGAAGTCGGCCTGTTCCATCTCCAGCAGCGGCTTGTCCAGCGTGCGCGCATGGTTGAGGGCGTCGCGCATGCCCTGGATCTCGGCCTCGGTCATGCGCAAGACCCAGCTGCGGTCTTCGCGGGCCTGGCGGGCGGTCCAGGGCAGGGGGCGTTGGGATGCGGCGATGGCTGACATGTCTGGCGTCTCCTCCGTGAATGTGCATGATGTCGGAAGCCAGTCTATCGATGTCGCCTATCATTAGAAAAGCGAACATATTTGAGTTTCTTCGTAAGAGTTTTTGATGAAGCTAGAGACTTTCCATACGCTCGAAGCGGTGCTGCAGACCGGCACTTTCGCGGGCGCGGCACGCCAGGGCAATGTCACGCCGAGCGCTGTCAGCATGCAGATGAAGCAGCTGGAGCAGTACCTGGGCAAGCCGCTGTTCGACCGGTCCGGGCTGCAGGCGCGGCCCAACCAGCTGGCCCACGAGGTGGCCGACACCATGCGCCAGGCCTTGCAGAACCTGGAGTCGCTGCGCGCTGGCGGCGGACTTGTGGTGGAAGGGGTGGTGCGGCTGGGCGTGATCGAATCGCTGCAGCCGATCGTGCTGCCGGGGATCGTGCGCTATGTGCGTGAACGCCATCCCCGGCTGGACCTGCGGCTGGTGCGCGGGCGCAGCAGCTCGCTCACGGCATCGGTCAAGGCCGGGGAGATCGACGCCGCGCTGGTGGCCCAGCCGGCTTCGGGCGGCTCGGCCCGGCTGCGCTGGACGCCCATGCTGCGCCGCGAACTGGTGATGATCGCACCGCCCGCTGCGACCGAGTCCAACGTGGGCTCGCTGTTCCGGCAGTACGACTGGATCCGCTATGACCGCAATACGGTATCGGGTGCGATGGCGGCTCAGTATGTGCATGCGCACGTGGCCGAAATCCGCGGCACGCTGGAATTCGACAGCGCGCCGGCGATCGTGGCAATGGTCAGCGGCGGGCTGGGGGTGTCGATCCTGCAAGGGCCCGACCCGGCGCTGGTGCAGAACTATCCGGTGCGCCTGGTACGGCTGGGCCGCGCGGCGCCAGTGCTGACGCTGGCGCTGGTCACGCGCAAGGGCGACGACGATAACCGCTCGGTGGCGGCGGTGCGCGATGCCATGCGGCTGGCGCTGGCTGCCTACCAGCGCCAGCAGGCGGCCGGACGGCACTGAGGCCGCCGCCTGTTGCCTTGGCTCAGGGCTGCATCCGCAGCAACTTGCGCAACCCCAGGTACACAGCCTCGCGCTCCTGCGGCGACAGTTGCCGGATCACCTCGGCCTGGCCGCGCCGCGCCAGCGGCATGACCTGGTCGTGCAGCGCGATGCCGGCTTCGGTGATGGCGCACAGCAGCTTCTTGCGCGGGGTATTGCCGGCTGAGGTCAGTTGCACCAGCCCGCGGTCTTCCAGCAGCCGCAGGGTGCGGCTGACCAGCGCCTTGTCCGAGGTGGACTGGGTCACCAGTTCGGCAAACGGCAACGCGCGCGCATGGGCCAGCAGCGCCAGGATGCGCCATTCCGGCACGGTCAGGCCGAACTGCTCCGCATAGGGCTTGGTGACCGTGCTGCGCAGCGCGGTCACGAGCTGGCTCAGCATCGTGGTCAGGAAGTTGTCGACGGTCAGGCCGCTGCCGGCCTCGTCGAGGTCGGTCCACGGGCTGGCGTTGGCATTGGCGGCAGGGGCGGGCGCGGGCTTGCCATGGGCGGGCGCGGCATCACGGGACATGCGTTCCTCTTGGTCTGGTCTGCCGGCCAGGATGCGTGGCCGGTGGGCGGTGCAGATTGTCTCACAGGCGCTTGCCATTGCCGCCACCGTCTGTCGAGCTTGCGATCGAAAATAAATTTGCAAAAAAACAGATTCGTCAATCGGTGATTAACGTAAGTTGAGTTGTCAATTTACGGCGCCTACGATGATCGTGTTCCTTTTCTGAACACGTGTTTCACCAATAAAACAACCAAAGAGAGTTGTTCCCAAGCCACCCCTGTGTTCGCGATGTGCACAACCGCTGACTCCAGCGTCGCGAATGCGCCCCCACAGGAGCTGTAGATGAGACAACAACGTTCCCGACGCGCCGCTGCCGCTGCCGCCGGCCTTGCCACCGCTGCCATGGCCGCGCTTGCGCTGAGCGCGGGCACCGCGCTGGCCGCCGCCACCTATCCGGCCAAGACCGTGACCATGGTGGTGGCCTACCCGCCAGGCGGCGATACCGATGCCATGGCGCGGCTCTACGCCGACAAGCTGTCGGCGCGCCTGAAGCAGCCGGTCATCGTCGAGAACCGTCCCGGCGCCGGCGGCGTGGTGGGCGCTGCATTCGTCAGCCGCGCGCCGGCGGATGGCTACACGTTGCTGTACACGCCGAACCCTTTCACGCTGGCGCCGACGGTGCTGAAGCTGGCGCCGTCTGCCAGCTATGACCCGCTGCACGGCTTTACGCCGGTGATCCAGACCGCGGTGCAGGCGGTGCTGCTGGTGGCCAACCCGCAGGCGGGCGTGAAGACCGTGGGCGAGATGGTGGCCGCGGCCAGGGCCGGCAAGGCGCTGACCTATGGCAGCCCGGGCGCGGGGTCGCCGATGCATATCGCCGGCGAGATGCTGAACCGCGCCGCCGGCGTGAAGATCCAGCACGTGCCCTACAAGGGCGTGGCGCCCGCGGTCAACGACGTGGTGGCGGGGCACGTGCCGTTTGCCTACGTCACGCTGGGACCGGTGGCGCAGTACATCAATACGGGCCGGCTGATACCGCTGGCGATCACCGATGCGCGGCGCTCGCCGCTGCTGCCCAACGTGCCGACGCTGGCCGAGCTGGGCTACAAGGACGTGGTGGTGGGCGCGTGGCACGGCGTGATGGCGCCCAAGGGCACGCCGCCTGACGTAGTCAGGACACTGAACCAGCAGCTCAACGAGGTGCTGCGCCTGCCCGACGTGGCCGACAAGATGGCCACCTTCGGCGCCATCCCCGTCGGCGGCGCGCCGGCCGCGCTGGAGAAGGTCAACGCGGCCGACTACGAGCGCCTGGGCAAGGTGATCCGCGAACTGGCGATCACCGCGGAATGAGCCGCGCCGGCGCATCGCCGTCCGGCACCACGCCATCGGCAATGGCAACGACAACGCCATCGACAACGACAGACAGGAGGGCCGGCATGAGCAGGGCCATCGTGGGAACCTCCACGCCGCAGGTGACCGCGCGGGAAAAGGTCATGGGCCGCGCGCAGTATGCCGGCGACATCAAGCTGCCCGGCATGCTGCACGCCAAGGTGCTGCGCAGCCCGCACCCGCACGCGCGCATCGTGCGCATCGACACCGCCGCCGCCAAAGCGCTGCCCGGCGTGAAGCTGGTGGTAACGGGGTACGACGTGCCCGCCCGCCACTGGGGCCCGCACCGCAAGGAGCAGCGCATCCTGGCCTGCGGCGTGGTGCGGCACGTCGGCGAGGAAGTTGCCGCGGTGGTGGCGCTCAGCGAGGAGATCGCGCGCGATGCGCTCGACCTGATCCGGGTCGAGTACGAGCCGCTGCCCGCGCTGCTGACGCCGGCCGCGGCGCTGGCCGAAGGCGCGCCGGAGATCCACGCCGGCACGCGCAATATCGGCCATGAGATGCGCATCGAGCGCGGCGATGTCGAGGCCGCGTTCGCGGCCTGCGCCGCGGTGTATGAAGCCACCTACGAGATGCATTCGCAGTATCCCGGCTACCTCGAGCCGATGGCCTCGGTCGCGGCGCAGGACGGCAACGGGCGGCTTACGGTGTGGGCGTCGACGCAGTCGGTGTTCCTGGCGCGCGCGCGGCTGGCCGAGGCGCTGGACCGGCCGGTCTCGACCATCCGCGTGGTGCAGGCCACCACCGGCGGCGGCTTCGGCGCCAAGATCGTCGAGGAGAACAACAGCCTGATCTGCGCCTTCCTGGCGAGCCGGCTGGAGCGCCCGGTGCGGCTGGTCAACAACCGGCTGGAAGACTTCCAGGGCGCGCGCGCCAGCGTGCCGATGCAGGTCTGGCTGCGCCTGGGCCTTGCCGCCGACGGCGTGATCCTGGCCAAGGACGTGCGCATCACGGCCGAGTGCGGCGCGTATTCCGGGCTGGCCGGCGATGTGATGCACGTCACCGCCATGCGCAGCGACAACATGCACCGCGTGCAAAACGTGCGCTCGCACGCGGTGATGGCCTATACCAACAACCCGCCGCGCGGCGCCTTCCGCGGCTTCGGTGGGCAGCAGATGCAGTTTCCGCTGAACTGCCACCTGACGGTGCTGGCCGGCATGCTCGGCATCGACCCGATCGAAGTGCACAGGCGCAATGCCATCGGCGCCGGCGAGACCAGCGTGCATGGCTGGAAGATCAGCAGCACCGGCATGGCCGAATGCCTCGACATGACGCGCCGCGCCATCGGCTGGGACGACAAGCGCGCGGCGCCGCGCGGCACCGGCACGCGCCGGCGCGGCGTCGGCATTGCCGCGGCGATGCATGTCAGCGGCAACCGCACGCTGGGCAACTGGGACGGCTCGACCATCCTGCTCAAGATGAACGAGGACGGTCGCGTGATGCTGCAGACCAGCGAGTGCGACATGGGGCAGGGCGCCAACACCATGCTCAGCCAGATCTGCGCGCAGGAGCTGGGCATTCCGCTGGCGCACGTCACCGTGATGGCGCCGGATACCGATACCGCGCCGTTCTGCCTGGGTTCGCTGGCATCGCGCGTGACCATCATCTCCGGCAACGCGGTGCTGCGCGCGGCGCGCGAGGCGCGGCACAAGCTGCTGGCGCTGGCGGCGGAAAAGTTCGGCGTGGAGGCGCGGCAACTGGTGATCGCCGATGGCCGCATCGCGGTGCCGGACCAGCCCGGCAAATCCGCCACGCTGGCCGAGATCGCGCGCCTGCATATCTTCCGCCACGGCGGCGAGGGCATTCACGTGCGCGCCAGCTACGACGCGCCCACGGTGATGCACGACGCCGACTACTACGGCAACGTCGCCCCGGCGCATTCGTTTGCGGCGCAGGCGGTGGAAGTGGAAGTCGATACCTGCACCGGCCAGGTCACCGTGATCGACAGCTTTGTCGCCGACGATTGCGGCAAGGCGATCAACCCGCTCGCCGTGCATGGCCAGACCCACGGCGCCACCGTGCAGGCGATCGGCTGGACCCTGTACGAGCACCTGCAATACGAGGACGGCCGCCTGATGAACGGCAACTTCGCCGACTACACCATGCCCACCGCCGACGCGGTGCCGATGCTGCGCACCGACGTGGTGGAATCGAACGACCCCAACGGCCCCTACGGCGCCAAGGGCGCCAGCGAGACCGCGATCCTGCCCGGCGCCGCCGCGATCGCCAATGCCGTGTTCGACGCGGTCGGCGTGCGCATCCAGTCGCTGCCGATCACGCCCGAGAAGGTGCTGGCGGGCCTGCGCGCGCTGAACGAGAAGGAGGCCGCCCGTGCGTGACTTTGCTTTCCTGGAGCCGGCCACCGTGGCCGAGGCCAGCCACATGCTGGCCGACCTGGGCGACAGCTGCCGCCTCTTTGCCGGCGGCACCGCGCTGATGCTGGGCATGCGCCAGCGCATGCTGGCGCCCAGCCACCTGGTTTCGCTGGACCGGCTCGATGCGCTGCGCGGCATCAGCTTCGATGCGCGCGAGGGCCTGCGCATCGGCGCGCTGACCCTGCATGCCGAGCTTGCGCGCTCGCCGCTGGTGCAGGCGCACTATCCGATGCTGGCGAGCATGGCCGCGCGCGTCGCCAATCCGCAGGTGCGCAACCAGGGCACCCTTGGCGGCAACCTTTGCTATGCCGATCCGGCCACCGATCCGCCCGGCTGCCTGATGGCGCTGGGCGCGCAGGTCGTGGTCAGCGGCCGCGGCGGCGAGCGCGTGATCGACCTCGAGGACTTCCTGGTCGACTACTACGTCACGGCGCTGGCGCCGGATGAAATCGTCACGCAGATTCGCGTGCCGCCCCCGGGTGCCGGCGCCGACGGCCACTATGCGCGCTTCCTGCGCACGGCCGCCGAGCACCGGCCGCTGGCCAGCGTGGCGCTCGCGGTGCGGCGCGAGGGCGCGTTCTGTATCGAGGCCCGCCTGGCGGTGGGCGCGTCGACGCCGGTGCCATGCCGGCTGCGGCGCGCCGAGGCGCTGCTGGCGGGCCGGGCAGTGACGGCGGATCTGGCCGCGCAAGCCGCGGCCATCGTCGCCGAGGACATCAACGCCGTGTCCGACGCGCGCGGGTCGGACGCCTACCGCCGCGAGATGGTGCGCGTGGTCGCGCGCCGCACCATTGCCGCATTGTTCGGCGTGGCATCGGAGTAAGGAGCCAATCCATGAACCCAATCAGCATCGAAGTCACCGTCAACGGTGAAGAACACCAGGTGCAGGTGCCGGCGCGGCGCCTGCTTGCCGACCTGCTGCGCGACGACCTGAACCTGACCGGCACCAAGCGCGGCTGCGAGACCGGCATCTGCGGCGCGTGCTCGGTACTGGTCGACGGCGAGGTGGTCAAGTCCTGCCTGATGCTCGCGGTGCAGGTACGCGGCCGTCATGTGATGACAGTCGAAGGCCTGGCCGCCGAGGGCCAGCTGCATCCGCTGCAGCAAAGCTTCATGGAGCACGGCGGCCTGCAGTGCGGCTATTGCACGCCGGGCTTCCTGATGGCGGCGTGCGCGCTGCTCGCCAACAATCCCAATCCGACCGAAGACGAAGTCCGCCATGGCCTCAACGGCAACCTGTGCCGTTGCACCGGCTATGTCGGCATCGTCGAATCGGTCCTGTCCGCCGCGGAGGCAATGCGTGGAAATTGAAAAGACCCTGGTCACCGCGGCGCCGCCGGCGCGCGTGTGGGAACTGCTGCTCGACCCCAACGTGATGGGCGCGTGCGTGCCCGGCATGGAATCGATCGAAGTGCTCAGCGATGTGGAGTACGTCGCGCACATGGCGGTAAAGATCGCCTTTATCAACGCGCGCTTCCGGCTGCATACCAAGATCGTCGAGACCCGCGCGCCGCATTACCTGCGCACCGAGGGCACCGGCGAGGACGCTTCGGTGGCCAGCTCGCTGCGGCAGTCGAGCGAGCTGTTCCTGACGCCGCTGGAACATGGCGGCACGCAGCTGCGCATCAAGGTGCAGGTCGATGTGCTGGGGCGGCTGGGGACCTTCGGCCTGAGCGTGATGAAAACCAAGGCCGATCGCATGTGGGACGAGTTCGGCGCCAACCTGCTGGCGCGGCTGTCGCCGCAGGACGGGCAGCCAGCGCCCGGGCCGGCGCAGCAAGCGGCGGCGACGCAGCCTGCCGCCGTCGCGCCGCCCTCGGCAAGCAACGGCCATCCGGTGCTACCGGCGCGGCCCGTTGCGCCGGCTTCGTCCGGACTGTTGGCGCGGCTGTTCGGCCGCGGCGACGCCGCGCATGTGCCGCTTGCCGAGATCTGCGTCGAGCTGCGCCGTCCCGACGAGACCATCGTGGTGCGCTGGCCCGCGGCGCACGGCGAGCAGTGCGCCGCGTGGCTGCGCGACTACCTCCGTCCGGGCGCATAGCGGCGTCGGCGGCCTTGCCGGCGGAGACTGTCCGCAATACGGGTACCCTATCGGGTGCGGGCGTGATATATGAGAGCGTTGCGCCAAGACCGACTATTGCAGAGACAGAACATGACGACCGATTCGCCGCAGCAAGACACGCAGGAAGGCGGCCAGGAGGGTGCGCCGGAGGGTACTCCGGAAAGCGCGCAGGACAAGTACATCGTGCCGGGGCTGGAGCGCGGGCTGCGCCTGCTGGGCGAATTCAGCAGCCGCGAGCGCACGCTGTCGGCCGCCGAGCTGGCGCGCCGGCTCAAGGTGCCGCGCTCGACCGTGTTCCGGCTGCTGGCGACGCTGGAAATGATGGGCTTCGTCGAGCGCACCGACGGCGGGCGCGAGTTCCGGCTGGGCATGGCGGTGCTGCGCCTCGGCTTCGACTACCTGGCCTCGCTGGAGCTGACCGAGCTGGGGCGCCCGCTGCTGGACCGGCTGCGCGACGAGATTCACTACCCGTGCAACCTGGTGGTGCGCGACGGGCGCTCCATTGTCTATGTGGCCAAGTCGGTGGCGTCGCGCCCGTTTGCCAGCACCGTCAATGTCGGCACCCGGCTGCCGGCGCATGCCACGGTGCTGGGGCGCGTGCTGCTGGAAGACCTGTCGCTGGCCGAATTGCGCGCGCTTTATCCGGAAGAGCGGCTGGAAGTCTATTCCGAAAGCACGCCGCGCACGGTCGAAGAGCTGTACGAAATGGTCCAGCGCGACCGCCAGCGTGGCTATGTGCTGCATGAAGGCTTCTTCGAAGCCAGCATCTCCACCATCGCGGCGCCGGTGCGCGACCGCAGCGGCAAGGTGACGGCGGCGCTGGGCGCCACCATCCCGGCCGCGCGCATCGATCCGGACCAGCTCGACAACATGGTGGAACAGGTGCGGCGCGCCGCGGCCGAGCTGTCGCGGCTGCTCGACTACCGTCCCGAGGTGCCCAGGCCGTTCGCCTGAACCGGGGCCGCCCGTACGGCGTCACCGCAGCACAGCGTCGCCCTTATAGCCCATCAGCGCGGACAGGTCGCGCGCCGCCTGCCGGACTTCCTTCTGCACGCGCTCGCGCAGCGTGCCGTCGGCCTCGAAGCGCTGCTGCGGCCCGGCCACGCTGATCGCGGCGATCACCGCGCCGTCGGCGCCGCGCACCGGTGCCGCGCAGGCGTCGATGCCGGGTTCGTAGGCGGAAAAACTCCAGGCGCAGCCGCGCTCGCGGTCGGCGGCCAGGATCTCGGCCAGGCGCGCATGGGTGGCCGGGCTCTGCCCGGTGGCCGCCGGCAGCGGATCGGGCCCCAGCAATTCGCGCAGCGTCTCGGGCGGCAGCTCGGCAATCAGCATCCGGCCCGGCGTGGTCAGGTGCGCGGCAACGCGGCTGCCCACCTGGATATTGCTGACCAGCGCCGCCGCCGGCATCTGCCGCAGCAGGTAGAGCGCATCGCCGCCATCGCGCACCGCCAGATAGGCCGACAGCTGCAGCGAGGCACTGAGCCGGGCCAGCACGCGCCCGGCGAAGCTGGTCAGGTCATTGGAGGCCAGTACGCGCGAGGCCAGCTTCAGGAAATTGAAGCCGACCTGGTGGCCGCCCTGGGGCAGCCGCTCGATCATGCCTTCATGCTCGAGCGTATCGAGCAGGCGCATCACCGTGACCCGGTTCACGTCGATGCGGCGGCCGACCTCGCTCAGGTTGGCGGTGGCGCCGCCTTCGGCGATAAAGCGCAGCAGGCGCAGGCCGCGGATGACGGGGGACACCAGCTGGGCCTCGCGGGCATCTTC
This sequence comes from Cupriavidus nantongensis, assembly GCF_001598055.1. Taxonomy (NCBI): domain Bacteria; kingdom Pseudomonadati; phylum Pseudomonadota; class Betaproteobacteria; order Burkholderiales; family Burkholderiaceae; genus Cupriavidus; species Cupriavidus nantongensis. The sequence goes on from NZ_CP014845.1 coordinate 537,628, forward strand.
CGGTGCGGCGCCGTCGTCGAGGTCAGGTTCGGTCGGCAGGCGGGACTTGGGCATGTTGGCTTGGACTATCCACGGAAAACGGCCGCGCAGGCGGCCGTGCTGGCGTGGAACGCAGGGCCGGCGGCTTCAGCCGAGGGCGACGTTCCAGGCGTCGTAATCGTACACCCAGTCGGCATTGCCGCCTTCCTTCAGCCAGGCATTGCTGCGCGAGCCGACCTGGATGCGGCTGGTGCGCGCGTGGCGCGCGGCCTGGTAGCGCGCCAGCGCGGCCGGCACGCCGGCCGCACCGTCAGTTGCGGCATCGGCCAGGCAACGCGCCAGCACCACGCCGTCCTCGATCGCCATGCCCGCGCCCTGCGCCATGAACGGCATCATCGGATGGCAGGCGTCGCCCAGCAGCGTGACCGGGCCCGCCGACCAGGCCGGCAGCGGATCGCGTACGTACAGCGCGGAGATCAGCACGTCGTCGCAAGCGTCGAGCAGCGCACGGGCCTCGGGGTGGAAGCCGGCATAGGCGCTGCGCAGGTCTTCCACGCGGCCCGGCGTGGTCCACGATTCATGGCGCCAGGCGTCCTGCGCGACGGTGGCGAAGACAAAGATGTCGCGACCGCGGTTGAGCGGAAAGGTCACGATCTGCGTGGCCGCGTCCGGGCCCCACCATTTGGTGAAGGCGCCCAGGTTGGGCACGCCGGCCAGGCGCCCAGCCGGCACCACCGCCCGATACGCAACCACGCCGGTGAAGATCGGGCTTTCCTGGCCGAACAGCGCGGTGCGCACGGTGGAGTGGATGCCGTCGGCACCGACCAGCACGTCGACATCTTCCTGTGCGCCGTTGGCAAAGCGCAGCGTCGCGCCATCGGCGCGGGTCTCGATCGCCACGGCCTTGTGGCCGAGCCGCACGCATGTGGCAGGCACCGCAGCTTCCAGTGCCGTCATCAGGTCGGCGCGATGCATGGTCAGCTGCGGCGCGCCGTAGCGGTGCTCGGCCTCTTCCTGCATCGGCAGGCGCGAGGTTTCGGCGCCGGTGTCCCATACGCGGCTGATACGGTGGCTGGGGCGGGCTGCAGTTTCACGCAGGGCCTCGCCGACACCCAGCCCATCCAGCGCGCGCACGGCGTTCGGGGTCAGGTTGATGTCGGCGCCGACGCGGGCAAAGCGGGGCGCCTGCTCGTAGACCACGGCTTCCATGCCGAGCTTGCGCAGCGCGATGGCCGCGGCGAGGCCGCCGATGCCGGCGCCGTTGATTCCGATTTTGAGGGGCATGTTTTCCAGCTGAGTGTTGACTGTGTTCAAAAATGAACTATATGTTCATAAAAATATATGGGGTGAGGGGGAGGAGCGTCAATTAAGGGGGAACCCTTAGGGAGGCTTGGGGAAATTGCCGGTGTCTATCGTGGCTTGCAGGCGCGGCTGATTGCCGGTGTAGCCGGTGAGGCACTTTTTGGCCAAGCCCGCTAACGCCTGCGGCTGCTGCGCAGGCTCAATATGAGTTGACGGTCTTTGGACGTTTGCGCGTAGCGCAGCAAAGGCTTTGATTTGATATCGCCAGATTGCCTGGGTCACCGCCGTGCATGGGCCCGACTTCGTTGAGGCTCCCGCCCCTCACCCCCGCCCCTCTCCCGCACGCGGGGAGCAAACAAGCGGGCAATAAAAGCCGGAGGGATCGCCAGCGACAACGCGTGCGAGCGCAGCGACGCACTCGGTGCCAGAGCAGCAGACCTGCGATAGTGAGCGCGCGCAGCGCAGCCGAAGGCGTCCCACCAATAACGTGCTTAGCAGGCTGCCACCGACCTAAAGTCGGGTTCGTCCATCCGACCCCGAACGCCAGGCACCTCCCGGTAGCGTCAGCAGGGTCGAACCACCACCAGCACGACCGCAAGTCATCGCCGCTGGAACCACCAACGCCGCCTTAGCCAGCCGCTTAGGCGACGCGTTCTTTGGTTACTTTCTGTCGCTCGGACAGAAAGTGACCCGCCCAGCAGGGCGGAACCAGGCGTTTCAAAGGCCGACAGCATGTCACCAACAGCGCCCACCCCCAAAGCACCGGCTGGCATTTCCGACCCTCAAAGCCCCAAAACAAGCTTCGCAATAATGTTCCTCTGGATCTCATTAGACCCCCCATAAATCGACGCCTTGCGATAGTTGAAATAACGCGGCGCCAGCACCGCCGCATAATACGGCCCGACCCGCGTCGGCGCGTCGCGTCCCTGCAGTTCCGCCCAGGTATCCTGCAAGAACGGCAGCGCCGCAGGCCCCGCCGCCTCCACCGCAAGCTCGCTTGCCGCCTGCAGCGTCTCGGTGCCCGTGAGCTTGAGCATGCTCGACGCGGCACCGATCGAGGTGCCCGATTCCACCCCGGAGAACACCCGCAACTCCACCGCTTCCAACGCCGCCGCACGCAGGTGCAGCGCCGCCAGCTTGCGCCGGAACACCGGATCATCCAGCAGCCGCCCGCCGTCATCGCCCGGCTGCTCCGCCGCAATCTCCGCGATCTTGGACAGCTGCTTGCGCAGCATCGGGCTATACGTGCCGCCGCGCTCGAATTCCAGCAGGTACTTGGCGTAGGTCCAGCCCTTGCCTTCCTCGCCGATGCGGTTGGCCACCGGCACCCGTACGTTTTCGAAGAAGACCTGGTTCACCTCCTGCTGGCCGGGCATCGGGCCATCCAGCGTCGGCAGTGGCGACACCGTGATGCCGGGCGTATGCATGTCGAGCAGCAGGAAAGAAATCCCTTCCTGGCGTTTCGATTCGCGGCTGGTGCGCACCAGGCAGAACATCCAGTCGGCCCATTGCGCATGCGTGGTCCAGATCTTGGAGCCGTTCAGGATGTAGTGCTCGCCGTCGCCGTCGCTGCCGTGGTCGGCGCGCAGCTGCAGCGACGCCAGGTCGGAGCCGGAATTGGGCTCGGAATACCCCTGGCACCACCACACGTCCGAGCTCAGGATGGGCGGCAGGAAGCGCTGCTTCTGCTCGGCCGTGCCGTATTTCATGATCACCGGCGCCACCATCTTCAGGCCCATCGGCGACACCGGCGGGCAGCCCGCCGCGGCCAGCTCGGACTGGAAGATAAAGCGCTGGGCCGCGCTCCAGCCCGGTCCGCCATATTCCTTCGGCCAGTTCGGCGCGGCCCAGCCGCGCGCGTGCAGCGCCTTCTGCCAGCGCACCTGGCCGGCCTTGTCGAGGTAGCCGTTCTTGGACTGCGCCATCATCGCGCGCAGGTCGGCGTCATAGGCCTGGGCAATCCAGGCACGTACTTCTTCGCGGAACTGCTGGTCTTGCGGGGAGAAATCGAGATGCATCGACGGGGCTCGCTGGTAATCGGTCGTGGATCGGGACGGCTTCAGGCGGCGGCCCGGGCGGGGTAGAGCAGGTCGGCATAGCGGCGCAGGTGGTGCTCGGCCGAGCCGAACTGCAGGTCGATCGCCGTGACGCGCTTGAAGTAGTGGCCCACGGCCAGTTCCTCGGTCACGCCCATGCCGCCGTGGATCTGCACCGCGCCCTGGCCGACGAAGGCGCCCGCCTGGCCGGCCTGGATCTTCGCGGCGCACGCAGCCTGCGCGCGCACCTCCGGCGCGGCGGAGGCCTGCATGGCGGCCACCTGGGTCAGCGCCACGGATTGCTCCAGCTGCATGTACATATCGGCCATGCGGTGCTGCAGCACCTGGAAGGTGCCGATCGGCACGCCGAACTGCTTGCGCTGGCGCGCGTAGTCGATGGTGTCGGCCAGCATGCGCGCCATCGCGCCATTGGCTTCGGCGGCCAGCGCGATCATGGCGTGGTCGCACAGCTGGTCGATCAGTGGCAGCGCTTCGCCTTCTGCGCCGATGCGCTGGCTGGCCGGCACCTGCACGTTGTCGAGCAGCACCTCGGCGGCGCGCTGGCCGTCGAAGGTGGGATATTCGCGCAGCGTCACGCCCGGCGTGTCGCGCGCGAGCCAGAACAGGCTGATGCCGCGCCGGTCCCGGCGCGCGCCGCTGCTGCGCGCGCTGACCAGCAGGTGCGAGGCGAACGGCGCGCCGGCCACGGCGTGCTTGTGGCCGCTGAGCCGGTAGCCGTTGCCCTGGCGCGTGGCGCTGGCCTGCACGTCGTGCCGGCAGTAGCGGCTGGCGGGCTCGGCATGGGCCCAACCCACGGTAGCCTCGCCGCCGATGATGGCCGGGATCCATTGCGCGGCAAGCTCGGGGCTGCCGTGCAGCAGCGCGCCGCCGCCCAGCACCACGGTGCCCAGGTAGGGCTCCAGCACCAGGTGGCGGCCCAGCTGTTCCATCACCACCATATGCTCGACGGCGCCGCTGTCAAGGCCACCGAGGCCGCCGAGGCGCTCGGGAAACGCGGCGCCCAGGATGCCCAGGTCGCGCGCAAACGCGCGCCAGCAGTCGGGGCGCCAGCCCGCCGCGGACTGCGCCGCCGCGCGGCGGGCTTCGAAATCGTAGTGATCGGCCAGGTAACGCGCGAGCGTGTCGCGCAGCATCGACTGTTCTTCGCTGAACTGGAAATCCACCTTGGCTCCTTCGGATAAGGGTGAGGCGTGAGGGCGGTAGTCTGGCGGGCATCTTCCGGCCAGGCCGGCCGGCGGCGCATCGTCGCATCGGACGAAGCTGGGCGTGGCCGGCGGAAGCCGTTTCTTTGCGGCGCTGCGGCAAAACGCGGCCATGCCGCTTCGTCGCTTCCGACGATGGTCGAACCCGCCTGGGTTCCGAGAATGCGGAATCGGCATCCGACCACCCACCATCCCAGTCGAGGAGCTCCACGCCATGCATCCGCACATCCACGCGCAGCGCACGCCCGACAAGCCCGCCGTCATCATGGGCGGCAGCGGCGCCGTCGTTACCTACCGCGAGCTGGACCAGCGCTCGAACCAGGTCGCCAATCTGTTCCGCAAGCTCGGCCTGCGGCCCGGCGACCGCGTGGCCTTGATGGTGGAGAACCATCCGCGGCTGTTCGAGCTGTGCTGGGGCGCGCAGCGCAGCGGCATCGTCTATATCTGCCTGAGCACGCGCCTGAACGCGGCCGATGCCGCCTATATCGTCAATGACAGCGGCGCGCGCGTGCTGGTCACCACGCACGCGCAGGCGGAGATCGCCGCGGCGCTGGGCGGGCAGACGCCGGCGCTGCAGGCGCGCCTGATGCTGGACGGCACGGTGCCCGGCTATGAGGCCTATGAGACCGCGCTGGCCGATTGCCCGGCCACGCGCATCGCCGACGAGGTGACCGGCGGCGACATGCTGTATTCATCCGGCACTACGGGAAGGCCCAAGGGCGTGTACGCGCCGCCGTCGAGTCCCGACATCGACGCGCCGACCACGCTGACCGCGCTGTGCCAGCGGCTCTACGGCTTCGATGCCGACACCCGCTACCTGTCGCCCGCGCCGCTGTACCACGCCGCGCCGCTGCGCTACACCATGTCGGTACAGGCGCTGGGCGGCACCGCGGTGGTGATGGAGCATTTCGATGCCGAGCAGTTCCTGCGGCTGGTGCAGCAACACCGCATCACGCATACGCAACTGGTGCCGACCATGTTCTCGCGCATGCTCAAGCTGCCCGAGGCGCAGCGACAGCGCTATGACGTGTCGTCGCTGCGCGTGGCGATCCACGCGGCCGCGCCGTGCCCGGTGCAGGTGAAGGAAGCGATGATCGCGTGGTGGGGACCGGTGATCTGGGAGTACTACGCCGGCACCGAGGGCAACGGCGTGACCGTGGTCGACACGCCGCAATGGCTGGAACGCAAGGGCACGGTGGGGCGCGCCATGGTCGGCAAGCTGCGCATCTGCGGACCGGACGGCGCGCTGCTGCCGCCGGGCGAGCCGGGCACGATCTACTTTGCCGAGGGCCGCCCGTTCACGTACCACAACGACGAGGCCAAGACCGCGGAGACACGCCATCCGCAGCATCCGGACTGGAGCACCATCGGCGATGTCGGCTACGTCGACGCGGACGGCTATCTTTACCTGACCGACCGCAAGGCCAACATGATCATCTCCGGCGGCGTCAACATCTACCCGCAAGAGGCCGAGAACCTGTTGATGACGCATCCGAAGGTGATGGATGTCGCCGTGATCGGCGTGCCCAACGAGGATTTCGGCGAAGAGGTCAAGGCCGTGGTGCAGCCCGCCGACATGGGCCAGGCCGGGCCCGAGCTGGCGGCCGAGCTGATCGCGTTCTGCCGCGCCAACCTGTCCGCGATCAAGTGCCCGCGCTCGGTCGACTTCGAGCCCGAGTTGCCGCGCCTGCCCACCGGCAAGCTGCTCAAGCGGCTGCTGCGCGACCGCTACTGGGCCGGGCACGCCAGCAAGCTGGTGTGAGGCACCGGCAAACGGTGCCTGGCCGCTGCCCGCGTTTTCGCCAGCGCGGCGGTTTACGTCATAATGCCTCGCTACAACACAGCCACGGCCACCCGCCTGCATCCTGCAGCGCCGGGGGCGCATGGCGCGCCCGCCAGGGGCCGCGATGTGCGGGAGACCACTGACAGCCAATGGCAAGTATCGAGGAGACCGGACGGCGCACGCCGCCACCCGCCGGCGCGGCGTCGCTGGCCGCCAAGCTGCGCCCGCCGCTGCTGACCCCGTTCCAGGTCCAGCGCGCAGCGATCTGCGATGCCGTGTGCGCGGCGGGCTTCGTCAAGCTGGTGCTGGTGCGCGCACCCGCCGGCTTCGGCAAGACCACCGCCATGCTCCAGTGCCGCGCGCGGCTCGAATCCGCCGGCGGCCGCACCGCGTGGCTGACGCTGGACCGCTCGGACAACGACCCCTCGCGCTTCCTCGGCTCGATCGAGGCTGCCATCGCCCAGGGCCTGGGCAGCGGCGGGCCGGACCGGTCCGCACGCCAGGCGCTGGCGCAGGACCCGGGCGAGCAGGCGCTGGCGCTTATCGACCGTCTTGCCAGCCATCACGGCGAGTTCACGCTGTTTCTCGACGATTTCGAAGCCGTGCAGAATGCCGCCGTGGCGGGGCTGGTCTGGCAGCTGGTGGAAAGCCTGCCGCCCGGCTGCCGCGTGGTGATCGGCACGCGCTGGGTGCCCGAAACCGGCCTGGCCCGCCTGCGCGCACGCGGCGAGCTGCTCGAGATCGAGCCCGCGCAGCTGCGTTTTTCCGCCGGCGAGACCGCATCGTTCCTGCGCCACGCGCGCGGGCTGAAGCTGGAGCAGGCCGCCATCAGCGCGCTGCACCGGCGCACTGAGGGCTGGGCCACGGCGCTGTGGCTGGCGTCGGTGGCGCTCGAGCGGCGCACCCACCCGGAGGGCTTTATCGCCGGCTTCTCGGGCTCGAACGCGGCCATTGCCGATTACCTGGTCGAAGACGTCTTCCTGCACCTGCCCGAAGCGGTGCGCGACTTCCTGCTGCGCACCTCGATCCTGGACCAGCTGTGCGGGCCGCTGTGCGACGCGGTGTGCCAGCCCGCCGCCGGCAGCAGCGAGGAAATCCTGGCCTGGCTGGAGCGCGCCAACCTGTTCCTGCTGCCGCTGGAGAGCGAACGCTATGGCGAACGCGGCTCGGGCGCCGCGCCCGAGCAGTGGTATCGCTATCACAGCCTGTTCTCCGGTTTCCTGCGCGCGCAGCTGGCGCAGGCCATGCCCGACGCCGTGCCGCAGCTGCACCTGTCGGCGTCGCGCTGGTATGAGTCGCAGGGGCGGCTGGTGCCCGCCATCGAACACGCTTTCGCCGCCGGTGCGCTGGCGCATGCGCTGCAGTTGCTCGACAGCGCCGCCGACGACCTGCTGGCGCAGGGCCGCATGCGGCTGCTGACGCGCTGGCTGGAGTCGGTGCCCGCCGAGGACCTGGCCCGGCTGCCCAAGCTGCAGATCGCGCGGGTATGGGCGGTGTCGTTCACGCGCGGGCCGGCCGAAGCCATCGCGCTGCTGCAGCAGATCCCCACCGAGGGCGCGGCCGGCGACCTGCTGGCGCATAGCCGCGCGCTGCGCCACATGCTGCTGAACATGATGGACCGCTTCGACGACGCGCGCGCCTTCGCCCGCAACGAGCTGCCGCCGTTGCCGATGGGCTATGCCTTCCCCGACGCGATCCTGGCCACCTCGATGGCGCGGCTGGCCGCGGTGGCGGGGGACTACCCCGAGGCGCGGCGGCTGCTGCAGGTGGCGCGGCACGCGGTGCGCGGGTCCGACAGCAACTTCAACAAGATCTTCTCGGAATCGGTCGAAGGGCTGATCGACCTGCGCCAGGGCCGGTTGCAGCAGGCGCTGGCGCGCTTCCGCATCGCCGCCAGCACGATGTTGCCGAACCGCTTCGGGCCCACCAACGGCAACGCCATGGCCGGCATCCTGCTGGCCGAAGGCCTGTACGAGAGCGGCGATTCCGAGCGCGCCAGCCGCCTGCTCAACGTCTACCTGCCGCTGTCGCGCGACCTCGGCCTGCCCGACCAGATCATCACCGGCCACGCGGTGCTGGCCCGCATCGCCTTCGAGCGGCGCGAGACCGACCAGGCCCACGAATGGCTGGCGCAGCTCGAAGCACTGGGCCACCATCGCGGCCTGACGCGGCTGGTGATGGCCGCGATGCTGGAGCGCGCCCGCCTGGCGCTGCGCCAGGGCAATGTGCACGCCGCGCAAGAGGCGATCGAGCGCGCTGCCGACCCGGCGCTGTGGCGCACGCGCCCCGGCGTCAGCTCGTTTGCCAGCGATGTCGAGGACATCACGCTGGGCCGGCTGCGGCTGGACCTGTACGCGCGCCCCGGCACGCCGGTGCGCGAGGCGATCGAACGCGAACTCGCGGCCGCCGCGGGCAACCAGCTGATGCGCCGCGCGCTCAAGCTGCGCATCCTGCTGGCGCAGGCATGGCAGCGCACCGGCGACGGCGCGCATGCATTGGTGGTGATGGGCGAGGCCTTGCGCTTCGGCGCGGCCGAGGGCTTCGTGCGCATCTTTGCCGACGAGGGCGACGATGTGCGCCGGCTGGTGGCCGACGCCTGCGCGCGTCAGGCGGCCAGCCTGCCGGCGCCTTATGTCGAAAAGCTGCTGCAGGCCTGCGGCCAGGCCGCAGCGGAGGCGCCCGGCGCCAGCCGGCCCGCGCCGGCGGCGCTGGTCGAGCCGCTGACGCCCAAGGAGCAGAAGGTGCTGCACCTGCTGGCCGAGGGCTATTCCAACGTCGCCATGGCCGAGCGCCTGTTCGTGTCCGAGACCACGGTGCGCACGCACCTGCGCAATATCAGCGCCAAGCTGCATGCCAGCAACCGCACCCAGGCGGTTGCGATCGCGCGCCAGCTCGGGCTGCTCTGAACCCCCGGCTCAGATGCCGATTCAGATACCGATGAACTCGGTGAATTCCGCCAGCGGCGCGCGCCCGGCGCGCAGCCGGTTGGCGGGCGCCTCGGGGTCCTCGTAGCCGATCGCCATGCCGCTGAACAGCATCCGTTCGGCCGGCAGCGACAAAAATTCGCCGATGGTCTGCGGATACATTGCCCAGCACTCCTGCGCGCAGCTGTCCAGGCCTTCTTCGCGCAGCAGCAGCATCACCGTCTGCAGGTACATGCCCAGGTCCGACCATTGCGGCGGGCCCATGCGCCGGTCCACGGTGCAGAACAGCGCCAGCGGCGCGCCGAAGAAGGTGAAGTTGCTGGCGAATTGCGCCAGCCGCCGCGCCTTGTCCTCGCGCGGAATGCCGAGGTGGTGGTAGAGCGCCTCGCCCACCTGGAAGCGGCGCTCGCGGTAGGGCGAGACCAGCTCGCGCGGATAGATGTCGTACTCGCGCGCTTCGCCGCTCGGGGCCTCGGCGATGCGCTTGCGCATGATCCCCCGCAGCCGCTCCAGCGCCTCGCCGCCGACCACATGGATGTGCCACGGCTGCAGGTTGCCGCCGGACGGCGCGCGCGCCGCGGCGTCGAGCACGCGGCGGATGGTGTCGGGCGCGACGGCCCGGGGCAGGAAGCCGCGGACGGACTTGCGGCTGGCGACGGCCTGGCTGACTTTCATCGGGACTCCGGCAACAGGGATCGACGCGGGCGCGTCAGGCAAAGGGCGGCTCGCTGGTCCAGTCGAAAAAGTCCGGCATGTCGTGCGACACGGTTTCCGGGAACGCGGCGGGGCGCTTTTCCAGGAACGCGCTGACGCCTTCCTTCACGTCGGCGGAGCGGCCGCGCGACTGGATCGCGCGGCTGTCGAGCTTGTGCGCTTCCATCGGGTGGCTGGCGCCGGCCATGCGCCAGATCAGCTGGCGCGAGATCGCCACCGACACCGGCGCGGCATCGGCGGCGATCTCGCGCGCAATCGCCTGCGCCGCCGGCAACAGGTCTTCGGGGGCGTGCAGCGAGCGCACCAGGCCGCGCTCGTGCGCTTCCTGCGCCGAGAACACGCGGCCGGTATAGCACCACTCCAGCGCGGTCGAGATCCCGACCACGCGCGACAGGAACCACGACGACGCCGCTTCCGGCGTGATGCCGCGGCGGGCAAAGACAAAGCCGAACTTGGCATCGGTCGACGCCAGCCGGATATCCATCGGCAGCTGCATGGTCACGCCCACGCCGACCGCGGCGCCGTTGACCGCGGCAATCACCGGCTTGAGGCTGCGGAAGATGCGCAGCGACACGCGCCCGCCGCCGTCGCGATGCGCGGTGTCCGGGCTGGCGCCATAGCGCTTCTCGAAATCGAAGGTGGAGCTGCCGCCGGACAGGTCGGCGCCGGCACAGAACGCGCGGCCGGAGCCGGTGACGATCACCGCGCGCACGTTGTCGTCGGCATCGGTGGCGTCGAACGCGGCGATCAGCTCGTGCATCATCTGCGCGGTGAAGGCGTTGAGCTGGTCCGGGCGGTGCAGGGTGATGGTGGCAACGCCGTCTGCAACGGCATAGCGCAGGGTTTCGAACGAAGGCGTGGCTGGCGTCATGCGGGCTCCTGCTGGGAGGTAGGAAGGATGCCGTGGGGTGCCGGGACAAGAACCCGGCAGCGGGGGCGGGGCTCGCCCAACACTAGTGCAGATTGCGCCGCCCGCAATCGTCGCTTCCGACGAGGCTGTGACCGCGCGCGGCACCGTAGACTGATGCCGATCAGGCGGCAGGGCCGGCACATCGCGACATTGCGCGCGACATCGCGCCGTTGCCTGCTGCCGGCGCAGACAGCAAAAGGACCACCATGAAGACACGCATCACCGAACTGCTTGGCATCCGCTACCCGATCATCCAGGGCGGCATGCAATGGGTTGGCTACGCCGAAATGGCCTCCGCCGTTTCCAACGCTGGGGGCCTGGGCATCCTGACGGCGCTGACCCAGCCCACGCCCGAGGACCTGGCAGCCGAGATCTGCCGCTGCCGCGAGATGACCGACAAGCCGTTCGGCGTGAACCTGACCCTGCTGCCGTCGATCAATCCGCCGCCGTACGCGCGCTATCTCGACGTCATCATCGAGAGCGGCGTCAAGGTGCTGGAGACCGCCGGCAACAACCCCAAGGAACATATCGCGCGGGCCAAGGCCGCGGGCATCAAGGTGATCCACAAATGCGTGGCGGTGCGCCATGCGCTGTCGGCCGAGCGGCTGGGCGTGGACGCGGTCTCGATCGACGGCTTCGAGTGCGCCGGTCATCCGGGCGAGGACGATGTGCCTGGCATGGTGCTGATCCCGCAGGCGGTGCGCAAGCTGTCGATCCCGGTGATCGCCTCGGGCGGCATCGCCGACGGGCGCGGCATGGCGGCGGCGCTGGTGCTGGGTGCCGAGGGCGTCAACATGGGCACGCGCTTCTGCGCCACGCGCGAGGCGCCGATCCACGACAACGTCAAGCAGGCGCTGGTGCAGGCCAGCGAGCGCGACACCAACCTGATCTTCCGCACCCTGCACAACACCGCGCGCGTGCTCAAGAACGCGGTGTCGGATGAAGTGGTCAGCATCGAACGCCGTCCCGGCGGCGCGCAGTTCGAAGACGTCAAGCACCTGGTCGCCGGCGTGCGCGGCAAGGCCGCGCTCAAGGCGGGCGAGACCGACGGCGGCATCATCAGCGCGGGCCAGTGCGTGGGCCTGATCGACGACGTGCCCAGCTGCGAGGAACTGATCGCGCGCATGGTGGCCGATTGCCGCGAGCACCTCAGCGTGGCCTCGCGCTACTTTGCCTGACGCCATGGCCGAGGCGGAAATCGAGGCGGGGCTGACCCGCGCCATCACCGCGCCGGCCGAAGCCGGCGCCGACGTGCCGGAAGGCTTTGTCCCGCTGCGCCGGATGAGCGGCTACATGGCCGGCTTCGGCCAGCTCTACCTGCACGCCGGGCGCCGCACGCTGGCGGTGCGCATCGACGAGAACCACCTGAACAACCTGGGTATCCCGCACGGCGGCATGCTGGCGACGCTGGCCGATACCGCCATCGGCATGATGATGTCGCTGGAAACCGGCCGCGCCAAAAGCGCGGTCACGGTCAACCTGAGCCTGGACTATCTCGATTCGGCGCGCCCGGGCGACTGGGTCGAAGCGCGCGTCGAGTTCGACAAGCTCGGCTCGCGGCTGCGCTACGGCAACTGCCGGCTGTTCAGCGGCGAGCGCTGCCTGCTGCGCGCCACGGCGATCTTCGCGGTGCTGGCGCCGCGCGGCTGAGCGGTGCGGCAACTTCGTCGCTTCCGACGACGCTGGCCTCCGCCGCCGGCGCAACAATAGCCATCGACACTGCCGGCACCCGCGCCGGCATGCTGCACAACAAGGGCTGCCCCGGCGGCCGGCACCGAACCAAGGAGATCACATGGCAGAGGCATACATCGTCGCGGCGGTCCGCACCGCCGGCGGCCGCAAGGGCGGCAAGCTGTCGGGCTGGCATCCGGCCGACCTGGCCGCGCAGGTGCTCGACGCACTGGTGGAACGCACCGGCGCCGACCCGGCGCTGGTCGAAGACGTCATCATGGGCTGCGTGAGCCAGGTCGGCGAGCAGGCCGGCAACGTCGCGCGCAATGCCATCCTGGCCTCGCGCCTGCCGGAAAGCGTGCCGGGCACCTCGGTCGACCGCCAGTGCGGTTCGTCGCAGCAGGCCCTGCACTTTGCCGCGCAGGCGGTGATGTCGGGCGCGATGGACGTCGTCATTGCCGCCGGCGTCGAAAGCATGACGCGCGTGCCGATGGGCCTGTCCTCGCAGCTGCCGGCGAAGAACGGCTTCGGCGTGCCCAAGAGCCCGGGCGTCGAGGCGCGCTACCCCGGCGTGCAATTCAGCCAGTTCACCGGCGCCGAAATGATCGCGCGCAAGTACGAGCTGTCGCGCGAGCAGCTCGACGCCTACGCGCTGCAAAGCCATCAGCGCGCCGTCGCCGCCACCAGGGCCGGCCGCTTCAGCGCCGAGATCCTGCCGGTGGAAGTGCGCACCGCCGAGGGCGCCAACGGCGAGATGCACACCACCGACGAAGGCATTCGCTACGACGCCACGCTGGAAAGCATCGGCAGCGTCAAGCTGATCGCCGAAGGCGGCCGCGTCACCGCTGCCAGCGCCAGCCAGATCTGCGACGGCGCCGCGGGCCTGATGGTGGTCAACGAGGCTGGCCTGAAGAAGCTGGGCGTCAAGCCGCTGGCGCGCGTGCACAGCATGACCGTGATCGGCCATGACCCGGTGGTGATGCTGGAAGCGCCGCTGCCGGCCACCGAGGTGGCGCTCAAGCGCGCCGGCCTGCGCATCGGCGATATCGACCTGTTCGAAGTCAACGAGGCCTTCGCGCCGGTGCCGCTGGCCTGGCTCAAGGCCACCGGCGCCGATCCGGAACGCCTGAACGTGCATGGCGGCGCGATTGCGCTGGGCCATCCGCTCGGCGGCTCCGGCGCCAAGCTGATGACCACGCTGGTGCACGCGCTGCATACGCATGGCAAGCGCTACGGCCTGCAGACCATGTGCGAAGGCGGCGGGCTGGCCAACGTGACCATCGTCGAGCGCCTGTAAAACCGCGGCGCAGCGACACAGGTGACGACAGAGAGCAGTAAAGGGAGAAGGACCGGCGGCGCGGGCATGTCAAAGTGCCCGCGCCAGCAGCCGGAGTAGAAAAAGGAATGGCCGCGAAAATCGCGGCCATTGTCATGTGAGCGGCGGAAAGCGCCGAGCGCGCAATCCGCGCAATCTGCATCAGGCGAAGGTCACGGCGCTGCGCCGGTCGGCACGCTCGAGGTGGGGCACGTTGTTGAAGCTCAGCAGCCGCTGCACGCCGCGGCCGACGATGATCTCGCAGAACGCGGTATTGCGGAACTGCAGGTTCATCTCGATCGCGGCCTGCGCCGGCGCGCCGAGCAGGTCGGCGGTGGCGCGGCCGATGGCGCCGCCCGAGCTGACCACCAGGATCGCATCCTCGCGCGTGGTGCCCTCGCTGGCCTGCGCCAGCGCGCCGGCAATGCGCGCGCCGAAGTCGGCCCAGCTCTCGGGCATCTCGGCCAAGCCGTCCTGCGTCCAGGCCGCATAGGCCGCGCGGAAGGTGCGCCAGTAGTCGTTGTAGTCGCCGTTCTGGTGGGCGCGGTGGTCGGCGCCGCCGGTGTGGCAGCGGTACAGTGCCTCGCCGTCGTATTCGTTCAGGCCGGGATGCGAGATCACCGCGGCGTGCGGCTGCCCCATGCCGGCCAGGATTTCCGTGGCGGTGTCCTGCTGGCGCACCAGCGTGCCGGCCACGACCCGGCTGAAGCTGACGCCGCGCTCGGCGAAATATTCGCCCAGCCAGCGCGCCTGCTGCCGGCCGGTGGGCGACAGGCAGTCGTAGTTGGCGGCGCCGAACGAGGCTTGTCCGTGGCGGACGAGGAAAAGCGTGGCCATGAGCGGTCCCGATAAGCAGTGAGGCGGATAGGGCTGCCTCGGCGCGGGGCCGGGCGTGGGCACATTCTAGGGAGCGCCGGCGCCACCGCCAAGCAAGCGCCGCGCAAATTCATAGCAGCCATGGCGCGGCTGCATTATCCGGACAGGGTCAGGCGGTCTCGGCCGGCCGGATGTCGAGATAGCCCGCCATCAGGCGGCTCAGCTCGGTGATCAGCCGCTCGTCGTCAAGGTGCAGCGGGCCGGAATCGTTCAGCACGGCATTGACCAGCACGCTGAAGACGGCCTGCATGGCAAAGCGCACGCGCAGTTCGGCGGTCTCGGCAGGCAGCGGCAGCCGTGGCACCAGCAACTGCACCATGCGCTCCACGATCGCTTCACCGTTCTGGCGGTGGGGCAGCCATTCCTCGGGGCGCGTGGAGGCATGGCGCAGCGACGCGCGCATCACGCCACGATTGGCCAGCGTGCCGAGCACCATGAACCTGGCGGCCTTTTCCAGCAGCACCGGCGTGGCGACATCTTCCCAGCGTTCCTGCGCCAGGTAGCGGTCGATCGAGGCCGAAGTCTCTTCCATCACCAGCGCGCGCAGCGCCTCGAAATAGGCCATCTTGTCGCGGAAGCGCCCGTAGAAGGCGCCCACCGAGACCTGGCACGCCGCTGCGATCTGCGCTACCGAGACCGCGGCAAAGTCGCGCGTGGCAAGCAGTTCGCGGCCTGCGCCGAGCAAGGCCTGTTCGGTCTCGCGCGCACGGCGCTGGCGGGGTGGCTGCAGGATCGAGGGAGTGTCGATACGGGGGAAGGAAGCGTTGGCGGGAAAGCTGGAAGGCGTCGCTGACATGGTCGTGTTTCCGTATTCGAATTCGGATTCGAATTTGAAAATACCGGTGCGCACCGCCACGCGTCAAGGGGTTTTGTCGGTTGGCCCTGCAAATGTCCCGCATGCATGCCGTCTGGCGCACGACGGTGCGCATTCAGCTGAAGCGCGGGCTCAGCTCGTCGCGCATCCAGTCGATAAAGGCGCGCGTGCGCGCCGGCAGCAGCCGCGCGTGGGGATAGATCAGCGACAGCGGCCACGCCGGCAGCTCGAAGTCTTCCAGCACGATGCGCAGCTTGCGCTCTTCCACCAGCTGCGCCACCTGGTACGACAGGAAATGGCCGAAGCCGGCACCCGCTGCGCAGGCGGCCACGGCGGGCGCGGTCTGGTTGAATTCCAGGTTGCCCGACACCGGCACATGGAACTCGCGTTCGCCGTCGCGGAACGACCACCAGTGCGCATGGTTGCCGGTGAAGCGCAGGCAGTTGGCGCCGGCCAGATCTTCCGGGTGGCGCGGCACGCCGTGCTTGCGCAGATAGGCGGGCGTGGCGACCACCACGCGGCGGATGCGGCCGACGGATTGCGCCACCAGCGTGGAGTCGGCCAGCGGGCCGATACGCACGCCCACGTCCAGGTCTTCCTCGAGCAGGTTCACCACGCGGTCGGTGAATTCCATGCGGCAGCGCACGCGCGGATAGCGCTGCACGAAGCGCGTCACCGCCGGCGCCACGTACATCTGGCCGAACAGCACCGAGGCGGTCAGCGTGAGCTGGCCGCTGGGCTCGACATGGCTCTCGGTCAGCCCCGCTTCGACTTCATCGATATTGGCCAGGATGCGCCGGCAGCCGTCCAGGTAGCTGCGCCCCTCGGCGGTCAGCGACAGCCGCCGCGTGGTGCGGTTGAGCAGCCGCACCTGCAGCTCGGATTCGAGCGCCGCCAGCGTGCGAACCACCGCCGGCAACGAGGTATGCAGGGACGCCGCGGCGGCCGTCAGGCTGCCTTCGTCGACGATCCGCACAAAGGTCTGCATCGCACGTAGCTTGTCCATGGCGCCAAACATTACTCCATTTTCTGGAGTAGTCAAATATCAACACCCCCATTTATTCCACCGTCGCCGGCGCCGAGAATCCGTCCATACCAACCGCTCAGGAGAGTGCCATGCAACAGACCAATCCCCTCGCAGTGCCCGCCAGGCCGCTGGTGCTGTACCGTTCGCCGCTGTCCGGCCACGCGCATCGCGCCGAACTGATGCTGGGGCTACTGGGCCTGCCTTACCGGCTGGTGGACGTCGACCTGCGTGGCGGCGAGCAGCGCGGCGAAGCCTTCCTGCGCCTGAACCCGTTCGGCCAGGTGCCGGTGCTGGACGACGACGGCGTGGTGCTGGGCGATTCCAACGCGATCCTGGTCTACCTGGCCACGCGCTATGACGACGGCCGCTGGCTGCCGCGCGATCCGGTCGGTGCCGCCCGCGTGCAGCGCTGGCTGTCGGTGGCGGCCGGCGAGATTGCGTTCGGCCCGGCCGCCGCCCGCCTGGGCGTGTTGTTCGGCCGGCCGGTGCCGATGGAAGATGCCGTCGCCCGCGCGCAGCGGCTGTTCACGCTGATGGAATCGGTGCTGGCCGAGGGCACGTTCCTCGCCGCCGATCACGCCACCATTGCCGATGTGGCCGCCTACAGCTATATCGCCCGCGCCGAGGAAGGCAACGTGCCGCTGGCGCCGTACCCGGCGCTCAACGCCTGGCTGCGCCGCGTCGAGGCATTGCCCGGCTTCGTGCCGATGCTGGTATCGAAGCCCAGCGTGGCCGCCTAGCCATTGCGTCCGGCGAGCGCCAAGCCTTTCCCTTAGCGAAGGAGCCAATCATGGACCTGCCCACCTGGCCGCATGCCGGCCTGCCATTCCACGCCGGCGAACTCGCGGCACAGCAGCGCGCCGGCAAGCGCGAGCGCATGGCCGCGGCGGGTCCGCGCGTGATCCGCGGCGAGATGCCGGAACAGCACCGCACGTTCTTCGCGCAACTGCCGTTCCTGCTGGCCGGCGCGGTCGATGCCGAAGGCATGCCGTGGGCCACGCTGCTGGTCGGACCGCCCGGGTTTGCGCGGACGCCGGACGCCACGCACCTGCGCATCGACGCGGTTCCGTTGCCCGGCGATCCGCTGGCCGTGGAGCTGCAGCAGGGCGCGCGCATCGGGTTGCTTGGCATCGAGCTGCCCACGCGCCGGCGCAACCGCATGAACGGGATCATCGTGGCGCGCGATCAGGCGGGGCTGACGGTGGAGGTCGAGCAGAGCTTCGGCAACTGCCCGCGCTATATCCAGCTGCGCGACGTGGCCGCGGCCGAGCCTGCCGCCGCGCCCGCAACATGGCACGGCGACGCGCTCGACGCGCATGCCAGCGCCTGGCTGCGCGGCGCCGATACGCTGTTCATCGCATCCAGCCATGTCGCGTCGCCGCAAGACGAAGGCGAGCACACCGGCGGTGTCGACGTCTCGCACCGCGGCGGCAAGCCTGGCTTTATCCGCGTGGACGACGCCCATACCCTGACCTTCCCGGATTTCAACGGCAACAACTTCTTCAACACGGTTGGCAACCTGATGGCCAACCCGCGTGCGGGCATCGTCGTGCCGGATTTTGCCGACGGTTCGCTGCTGCATGTGAATGGGCGCGCCGAAGTGATCTGGGAGGGCGAGGCCCTGGCCGCCTTCGCCGGCGCCGAGCGGCTGGTGAAGCTGCATGTCGAGCGCGTGGTGCGGCGCGAGCGCGTGCTGCCGCTGCGCTTCGCGTTCCGGGAATTCTCGCCGGTGCTGGCCGATACCGGCGCGTGGCCGGAACGCTGAGCGTGAGGGGATCAGGGTCGGGCGACGGCGCGGTTCAGCCGCGCGTCCGGTATTTGAGCGCGGCGCAGCGGCCGGCCAGCGCGGTGATGCAGCAGGCGTCGCCGCGCCACTCGCCGCCGGTCACGATGCCATGGGGATCGGCCACCAGCTTGCGCTGGCATTGCGCCGGCACAGGTGTGCGCTCCATGCCGGCATCGCGCGGTCCGCTGCCTGGCGGCCGCGCGACCGGCACGGAATCGGTCCAGACGTAGGCGGTGCCGGCGGGAAGCGCCTGCACGGCCTGCGGAGGGCCCCACTGGCGCTTCGCCTCTTCGATGGGAATGTTCCTCCAGGAATCGATGACGTCTTGCATCGCGCCCGTCCCGATGCCGGCGCAGGCCGACGCCAAAGTGGCCGCGCAGAGGACCGCGATGTGCGCATGCCTGCACGCCGCGGCTCGGGAGGCAGACGCTAATCGGGCAGGGCTGGCGGGCATGGGGCTCCACATCGGCGCGGCCGGCGGCATGGACCGGCCTGTGCAGACTAGTAGAGCCGTTGCATCGTTTGCAAGGGGCTTTTGGGGCTTGGCGTACAGAGTGCCATGGCTCGCTGCCGGGCAGGCTTACTCTGCAAACAAGCCCAGGGTTTGCTGTCCTGCGATGGCGGAGGACTTGCGCGCGGCAGGCGTCGACACCGTGCGTGCAGGACGTGGGGTATCAGCGGGCGTCTCCGGCGCGGTCAGCGTGAAATCCCGCCGTACGGACAGCGGCACCGCGTCCGGCATCCATTGCTCCCGGCGCGGCGCCAGGATCTGGTAGGTGTCCAGGTCGAAATGCGCGGGTGCGGCGGCCAGTGCGCAGGCTTCTTCCAGCGAGTCCGCGCAGCCCAGGTAGCACCACTCGTCCACCACATGCCACCAGGCGCGCGCGCCGTGTTGCTCGCGCCAGGCCACCGGGCCGTCGAACGGCCATGGCACCAGCGCGATCGGCCCCAGCGCGGCGGCCACCCGGGCACGATGCTCGCGCGACGATTCCACGCCGACGCAGGCGCCGGCGCAGCGGTGGACTTGTCGCGCAAAGCAGGGGCTGCCACGGCGCGTGGTCTTTTCCAGCGACAGCGTGGCCATGCACAGTCCGTGCTCCTCGGCCAGCGCGCGCAGCCGTGCCTCGGCCGCGCCACGGCTGCCGAAGACGCCGAACAGGTCGCGATGCCGGCAGAAGTCCGTGTTCCGATCCGAGCGCAGGCGCGGCACCGGCAACTGCTGCGGCAGCTCCCAGGCGTACAGGCGGGTATTCCGGCGCAGCAGCTGGTTGTGCACCGGCTGCATCGCCTTGACCAGCCGGGCTTCCAGCAATAGCGCGCCGGTTTCGCCGCCGGTTTCCCGCCATTCGACCCGGCGCACCAGCCGCGCCAGCCGCATATCCTTGCCGTAGCGGTAGTCGCCGGAAAAATGCGCGCCGATGCGCTGGCGCAGGTGCACGCTCTTGCCGATATAGAGCGGCACGTCCTGGTCGCCATAGAAGATATAGACGCCCGGCGCCGCGGGCACGTCTTCGAGCGCGGTCTCTTCCAGGCCAGCCGGCAGGCTGGCGCGCCGCACCAGCGTGCGCACCGCAGCTTCCACCAGGTCGACCGTATAGGTGGCATGGATCTTCTGCCAGAACTGCCACAGCAGCTCGGCATCGGCCAGCGCGCGGTGCCGGCCCTTGGGCGTCAGGCCGAAGCGGGCGATCAGCGCGTCCAGGCCATGGCGCTCGACCGACGGGTACAGCGAGCGCGAGAGCCTGACGGTGCACAGCACGTCGGCCCGGAACGTCACACCGGCGCGCCGGAACGCGTTCTTCAGGAAGCCGTAGTCGAAGCGTGCGTTATGGGCCACGAACAGGCGGCCCTGCAGGCGCTCGGCGAGCGACTCGGCCAGGGATTCGAAGGTCGGCTGCCCGCGCACCATGTCGTCGCTGATGCCGGTCATGCGCTGGATAAACGGCGGGATCGACATGCCGGGGTCGAGCAGGGTGTCCCATTCGACAATACCGTCCGGGCCAACTTCCACCACGCCGATCTCGGTGATGCGGTCACGCTGGGCGTCCGCGCCAGTGGTCTCCAGGTCCACAAAGACGATAGGGCGCGACAGTGCGGCGGCCAGCGACTGGGCGTCCAGCAGGCGGGTACCGTCTGCTGGCAGGCGCGACGGTTGATAGGTAGGCAGGTCAGGCATTTGCCGATTTTAAGGGGCCGCCGATGGCGGCACGAAGAAGTTTTCAAATACCCCTTGCCAACCCCGCCGGGCTCGCTTACTATTCGCCCCCTCGCAACACAACGCGGCCCCTGCAAGGCAGGCGCAGCAAGGGTTGCGGGGTCGGCCGGAAGGTTGGCGCAGCGAGGTTCGCAGCGCCGACGGCAGCAAAAAAGATTGCTGCAAACGGTTGACGAAACGAAGAAAGCTCTGCATAATCTCGTTTCTCTGCTGCTGACAACGCAGCGCGCTGAACGGCAAAGCCGGTGAGCGAAGTTCTTTAACAAACAAACAACCGATAAGTGTGGGCGCTTGATAGCGGATGCGAAAGACTTCGGTCTTTTAGCTTAAAAGTTATACAGTGCTCGCACAGCAAAACGTGACTGGGTCTTCGGATCTGGTCAGTCAGTTTTCTGAGAGTGAGCGACCGCTCGAAAGAGCGAGGGTCTACGGACCCACACAGAGATTGAACTGAAGAGTTTGATCCTGGCTCAGATTGAACGCTGGCGGCATGCCTTACACATGCAAGTCGAACGGCAGCGCGGGCTTCGGCCTGGCGGCGAGTGGCGAACGGGTGAGTAATACATCGGAACGTGCCCTGTCGTGGGGGATAACTAGTCGAAAGATTAGCTAATACCGCATACGACCCGAGGGTGAAAGCGGGGGACCGCAAACGGCCTCGCGCGATAGGAGCGGCCGATGTCTGATTAGCTAGTTGGTGGGGTAAAGGCCTACCAAGGCGACGATCAGTAGCTGGTCTGAGAGGACGATCAGCCACACTGGGACTGAGACACGGCCCAGACTCCTACGGGAGGCAGCAGTGGGGAATTTTGGACAATGGGGGCAACCCTGATCCAGCAATGCCGCGTGTGTGAAGAAGGCCTTCGGGTTGTAAAGCACTTTTGTCCGGAAAGAAATGGCCTGGGCTAATACCCCGGGTCGATGACGGTACCGGAAGAATAAGCACCGGCTAACTACGTGCCAGCAGCCGCGGTAATACGTAGGGTGCGAGCGTTAATCGGAATTACTGGGCGTAAAGCGTGCGCAGGCGGTTTGATAAGACAGGCGTGAAATCCCCGGGCTCAACCTGGGAATGGCGCTTGTGACTGTCAGGCTAGAGTGCGTCAGAGGGGGGTAGAATTCCACGTGTAGCAGTGAAATGCGTAGAGATGTGGAGGAATACCGATGGCGAAGGCAGCCCCCTGGGACGTGACTGACGCTCATGCACGAAAGCGTGGGGAGCAAACAGGATTAGATACCCTGGTAGTCCACGCCCTAAACGATGTCAACTAGTTGTTGGGGATTCATTTCTTCAGTAACGTAGCTAACGCGTGAAGTTGACCGCCTGGGGAGTACGGTCGCAAGATTAAAACTCAAAGGAATTGACGGGGACCCGCACAAGCGGTGGATGATGTGGATTAATTCGATGCAACGCGAAAAACCTTACCTACCCTTGACATGCCACTAACGAAGCAGAGATGCATCAGGTGCCCGAAAGGGAAAGTGGACACAGGTGCTGCATGGCTGTCGTCAGCTCGTGTCGTGAGATGTTGGGTTAAGTCCCGCAACGAGCGCAACCCTTGTCTCTAGTTGCTACGAAAGGGCACTCTAGAGAGACTGCCGGTGACAAACCCGGAGGAAGGTGGGGATGACGTCAAGTCCTCATGGCCCTTATGGGTAGGGCTTCACACGTCATACAATGGTGCGTACAGAGGGTTGCCAACCCGCGAGGGGGAGCTAATCCCAGAAAACGCATCGTAGTCCGGATCGTAGTCTGCAACTCGACTACGTGAAGCTGGAATCGCTAGTAATCGCGGATCAGCATGCCGCGGTGAATACGTTCCCGGGTCTTGTACACACCGCCCGTCACACCATGGGAGTGGGTTTTGCCAGAAGTAGTTAGCCTAACCGCAAGGAGGGCGATTACCACGGCAGGGTTCATGACTGGGGTGAAGTCGTAACAAGGTAGCCGTATCGGAAGGTGCGGCTGGATCACCTCCTTTCAGAGCGTGCAGCCAACGTTGAGCGTCCACACTTATCGGTAGTTTGTTGGTTAAGGCCAGATGGCCAAATGCAAGCGCTTAAGCTTTGAGCGTTTGCATTTGGCATTGCCAAGCGAGCGCGGGTCTGACCTGCGGATCGGCTGTTCTTTAACAATATGGGATGTAGTAAAGGTGTCGCGGTGCTTTGATGAGAAGCACAGTAGTTGAACGCGATACCGGGTTGTGATTGTATCAACCAAATGTATTTTAAAGTGATCGAAAGATGACTTGGAATACGGCACAAATGCGAGAACTCAACCTGTAGTGAGCGTGTCGATGAGACACACTTGTTATAGGGTCAAGCGAACAAGTGCATGTGGTGGATGCCTTGGCGATCACAGGCGATGAAGGACGCGGTAGCCTGCGAAAAGCTTCGGGGAGCTGGCAAACGAGCTTTGATCCGGAGATGTCCGAATGGGGAAACCCGGCCCGTATGGGTCATCCCACACTGAATCCATAGGTGTGGGAAGCGAACGCGGCGAACTGAAACATCTAAGTAGCTGCAGGAACAGAAATCAACCGAGATTCCCAAAGTAGTGGCGAACGAAATGGGAACAGCCTTGTACTCTTTAGCAGTGGTGTTAGCAGAACGGGATGGAAAGCCCGGCCATAGCAGGTGATAGCCCTGTATGCGAAAACACGATTGTGGAACTAGGTGTACGACAAGTAGGGCGGGACACGTGAAATCCTGTCTGAAGATGGGGGGACCATCCTCCAAGGCTAAATACTCGTGATCGACCGATAGTGAACCAGTACCGTGAGGGAAAGGCGAAAAGAACCCCGGGAGGGGAGTGAAATAGATCCTGAAACCGCATGCATACAAACAGTCGGAGCCCTTTCGGGGGTGACGGCGTACCTTTTGTATAATGGGTCAGCGACTTACATTCAGTGGCAAGCTTAACCGGTTAGGGAAGGCGTAGCGAAAGCGAGTCCGAACAGGGCGTTGAGTCGCTGGGTGTAGACCCGAAACCAGATGATCTATCCATGGCCAGGTTGAAGGTGCGGTAACACGTACTGGAGGACCGAACCCACTAACGTTGAAAAGTTAGGGGATGAGCTGTGGATAGGGGTGAAAGGCTAAACAAATCTGGAAATAGCTGGTTCTCTCCGAAAACTATTTAGGTAGTGCCTCGTGTCTCACCTTCGGGGGTAGAGCACTGTCATGGTTGGGGGGTCTATTGCTGATTACCCCGCCATAGCAAACTCCGAATACCGAAGAGTGCAATCACGGGAGACAGACATCGGGTGCTAACGTCCGGTGTCAAGAGGGAAACAACCCAGACCGCCAGCTAAGGTCCCAAAGATTGGCTAAGTGGGAAACGAAGTGGGAAGGCTAAAACAGTCAGGAGGTTGGCTTAGAAGCAGCCCCAGTCACCGAAGCTGCGGACGCGTGCGTTCCTTTAAGTGCACCAAGCTTGTCGATGCGCAGCATCGACAAAGCCACCAACAATGATCGCTGGTGGTCGTGCTAGTGGATTTAAAGGAGCGCACGCGTGGTAGGAGAGCGTTCTGTAAGCCTGTGAAGGTGTCTTGTAAAGGATGCTGGAGGTATCAGAAGTGCGAATGCTGACATGAGTAGCGATAAAGGGGGTGAAAGGCCCCCTCGCCGTAAGCCCAAGGTTTCCTACGCAACGTTCATCGGCGTAGGGTGAGTCGGCCCCTAAGGCGAGGCAGAGATGCGTAGCTGATGGGAAGCAGGTTAATATTCCTGCACCGTCGTATGATGCGATGGGGGGACGGATCGCGGAAGGTTCTCCGGGTGTTGGAAGTCCCGGTCCCTGTAGTGGAGAAGGCGCTTAGGCAAATCCGGGCGCGTAATTCAAGGCTACGGGGCGAGCGGCCTAGTGCTGCGAAGCAATTGGAAGTGGTTCCAAGAAAAGCCTCTAAGCTTCAGTCATACGAGACCGTACCGCAAACCGACACAGGTGGGCGAGATGAGTATTCTAAGGCGCTTGAGAGAACTCGGGAGAAGGAACTCGGCAAATTGGTACCGTAACTTCGGGATAAGGTACGCCCTGGTAGCTTGACTGGCCTGCGCCAGAAGGGTGAAGGGGTTGCAATAAAATGGTGGCTGCGACTGTTTAATAAAAACACAGCACTCTGCAAACACGAAAGTGGACGTATAGGGTGTGACGCCTGCCCGGTGCCGGAAGATTAAATGATGGGGTGCAAGCTCTTGATTGAAGTCCCGGTAAACGGCGGCCGTAACTATAACGGTCCTAAGGTAGCGAAATTCCTTGTCGGGTAAGTTCCGACCTGCACGAATGGCGTAACGATGGCCACACTGTCTCCTCCCGAGACTCAGCGAAGTTGAAGTGTTTGTGATGATGCAATCTCCCCGCGGCTAGACGGAAAGACCCCATGAACCTTTACTGTAGCTTTGCATTGGACTTTGAACCGATCTGTGTAGGATAGGTGGGAGGCTTTGAAGCGTGGACGCCAGTTCACGTGGAGCCGTCCTTGAAATACCACCCTGGTTTGTTTGAGGTTCTAACCTTGGCCCGTGAATCCGGGTCGGGGACAGTGCATGGTAGGCAGTTTGACTGGGGCGGTCTCCTCCCAAAGTGTAACGGAGGAGTTCGAAGGTACGCTTGGTACGGTCGGACATCGTACCTAAAGTGCAATGGCAAAAGCGTGCTTAACTGCGAGACCGACAAGTCGAGCAGGTGCGAAAGCAGGACATAGTGATCCGGTGGTTCTGAATGGAAGGGCCATCGCTCAACGGATAAAAGGTACTCTGGGGATAACAGGCTGATACCGCCCAAGAGTTCATATCGACGGCGGTGTTTGGCACCTCGATGTCGGCTCATCTCATCCTGGGGCTGTAGCCGGTCCCAAGGGTATGGCTGTTCGCCATTTAAAGAGGTACGTGAGCTGGGTTTAAAACGTCGTGAGACAGTTTGGTCCCTATCTGCCGTGGGCGTTGGAATCTTGACGGGGGCTGCTCCTAGTACGAGAGGACCGGAGTGGACGTACCGCTGGTGTACCTGTTGTCTCGCCAGAGGCATCGCAGGGTAGCTATGTACGGAAGAGATAACCGCTGAAAGCATCTAAGCGGGAAACTCGCCTGAAGATGAGGATTCCCTGGAGGCTTGACCTCCTTGAAGGGTCGTTCGAGACCAGGACGTTGATAGGCTGGGTGTGGAAGCGCAGTAATGCGTTAAGCTAACCAGTACTAATTGCCCGTAAGGCTTGATCCTATAACCAGTGTGTTTCACCTGGTTGAGCGTCGCCTTGTGCCTCGATACACGCACAACCAACACTACATCCCGATTCGTGATGCTGGCCTCAACCCCAGCGTCACAACCCCTCATGCCTGGTGACCATAGCGAGCCGGAACCACCCCTTCCCATCCCGAACAGGACCGTGAAACAGCTCCGCGCCGATGATAGTGCGGATTCCCGTGTGAAAGTAGGTCATCGCCAGGCTCTTATTGTGCAAAACCCCTCGACAGCGTGTGCTGCGAGGGGTTTTGTCTTTGGCGCGGCAAAAACGCTGCGCTCTTTATTGCCTGCTAAAACTGCCGGTGCCGTACCGTGGCACTGACGATGGCGCCAGTCAGACAGATTCCGCCGAGCAACGCCGCGGCCGGCGTGACACCGTATGTCGCCGACGCGCTTGCAGCGACCGGCAACAGCATCAGCACGGCAACGTTATTGACGCTTTCCGACACCGCGAGCACCTTTCCTTTATGTGCACCAGCCCTTTGCGCGAGGATTGCGGTGCTCGCAGGTGCGGCGATCCCTAGCGCAGCTCCCCAGGTCAGCAGACATCCCAGCGCCGCCGGCAACCCCATAGCGGCCGTCAGGAACAATGTCATGGACGCTGCCACAACGATGGTGGCCATGACCAAGGTGTTTTCTTCGCGCCAGTAACGCCGGCTGGCATGTCCTGCCAGCATATTGCCGATGCCCAGCCCCAGGCCGAATACGGAAACGGCAATGCCGACGGCTCCCAGCTCCAGCCCATAACGCATCCGCAGCACTTCTCCCGCAAAGACATAGCCTGCTACTGCGCTGCCATTCCAGGCACCTTTTGCAAGCAGAAGGCGGAAGATGCCGGCGCCAGCCTTCTTGTTGGAAGTCAGGTCCTCAGTGGCGCAGGCGCGTGGCAAATCCCGCGGAATCACGCGCCGGCCTGCTGCGAAGGCCGCAAGGCAACTGACGGAGATCACCAGAAACGGCGCGCGCCAGCCCCAGGCCTCGGTTAGCAATCCGGCCACCGCCGGACCAGCTGCGATCCCCGCCGTCATGCCAAGCATGACGCCACCCATGGCGCCGGCTTGTTTCGCCGGCTCAATCCGATCGGCAATCAGGGCGAAGACGGTCGGGATGGTCGCGGCTGCGGCCAGGCCGCCAAGAATTCGCAGCGCCATGGCCGCCTGCAGTGTCGGCACCAGCGTCAGCGCAGTGCTATCCGCCGCGAACAGCAGCATGGCAGCGAGCAGCACCTTGCGGCGTCCGGCGCGATCCGAGAGCCAACCCATCAACGGCGCCGCCGCGGCGTAGGACAAGGCGTAGGCCGAGACCAGTCCCGACGCATGCGCCGCAGACGTGTTAAAGGCCGAAGCGAGCGGGGCCAGCATCGGCGCGAGCATAAACTCCGCGGCCCCGACCATGCAGACGGCAAGGGCCAGGACGGGCAGAAGGAACGGCGATGGCATGCGGAAACTCCGGGTGAGATGACGGACAGCCGAAGCGCGCGTCGAGACGGCAACGCGATGGCATCGATGGCTAAAACCAGCTAAATCGGGGAATTGAGCGGCGCCACGGAGTCGGGCGCAGACATAAGCGGCGCGCGGGGGCACCAGTCAGGCGGGATGGGCGGACCAGGAAGGTCCGCCCGGAAGATGGAAGATTCTAACGTATTGCCGGGAAAGGAGCCTCGGCTTAATCGGCCTCGACCTTCATCGACTTCAGCAGCGGCTGCCACTTGTCGCTTTCCGCCTTCAGCAGCGTCCGCAGCCCCTCCGGCGTCTGCTTGTCGACCGGAACGATTTCCGCGCCGAGGCCGTCCAGCTTCCTGATCACGGCAGGATCCTTCAACCCCTTTTGCAATGCCTTGGTGAGGCGGTCGACGGCGGCCGGCGGCGTGCCCCTGGGCGCGTAGATGCCGTGCCATACCTTCACGTCAAAGCCTTTCAGGCCGCCTTCCTGCAGAGTCGGGGCCTGCGGCAGCGCCTTGATCCGTGCCGGCGTGGTAACGCCGAACAGGCGCACGCGATCGGCCTGGATATGGGGCAGGGTGGCCGTGGTCTGGTCGCACAGCAGTTCGACCTGGCCGCCCAGCAGCGCGGTCAGCGCGGGACCAGCGCCCTGGTAGGGAATGGCGTTCAGCTTCACGTGCACCGACTGCTCGAACAGCAGCCCGCACAGCTGCGACACGGCGCCCAGGCCAGCATTGGCCAGCGACACCTTGTCCTTGTTCTGCGTCACGTACTGGATCAGTTCCGGCACCGTCTTCGCCGGCAGGTCCTTGCGGCCCATCAGTGTCATCGGCACGTCCGCGACCTGGCCGATGTATTCGAAGTCCTTCAGCGGCGCATACGACAGCTTCTTGTACAGCGCCGGCGCGGTCGCCATGCCGTTGTGGTGGATCAGCAGCGTATAGCCGTCGGCCTGCGCGCGGGCGACGAAGGCGGCCGCCACAGTGCCGCCGGCACCGGTGCGGTTTTCCACCACGATGCTCTGGCCAAGGTCTTGCGACATCGCTTGCGCCAGCGTGCGCGCGACGACATCGGTCGGGCCGCCGGCGGAGTAGGGCACGACCAGGGTGATCGGCTTGGCCGGATAGGCGTCGGCGGCAGCCGCGCCTGAGGCGCCTGCCATCGCAGCTGCCATTCCCAGCATGCCCGCCAGCCATCGCGGCCCGGCGAGCCGATACTTCGCATCCTTCATTGCTGTCTCCAGATAGGTGCCGCGCCGTGGGTCCGGGGCGGCTTGTCAGGGTTGCGCGGCTAGCATGGGGGCAAGCCGCGGCGACAGCAATCTGGTTCTCGTGAAGGATGCCTAATGCGTGGTGAAAGATCGGCCTGGTAAAAGATCAGGCCGCCTCGGCGACGCGCACCTCCA
Organism: Cupriavidus nantongensis; assembly: GCF_001598055.1. Taxonomy (NCBI): domain Bacteria; kingdom Pseudomonadati; phylum Pseudomonadota; class Betaproteobacteria; order Burkholderiales; family Burkholderiaceae; genus Cupriavidus; species Cupriavidus nantongensis. The sequence continues at coordinate 566,295 of NZ_CP014845.1, forward strand.
CCAGCAGCTTTTTCAGCTCCGGCACGCACGAGCCGCAGTTGCCGCCGGCCTTGACGCAGGCGGTGATCTCCGCGGGCGTCTTCAGGTCGTGCTTGCGCACGGCATCGCAGATGGTGTTGCGCCCGACGCCGAAGCACGAGCACACCGTCGGGCCGGTGTCGGCGCCTTTTTCCATCGGCTGTCCGAGTAGCAGCCCAATGCGGTCGGCGTCTTCCAAGCGCTCGCGTCCGAACAGGCCGGCGAGCCAGGCGCGCGACGGCAGCTCGGGACGCGTCGACACATAGACGCAGGCCTCGAGCCGGTCGTCGACGAGGTGGCCCGCGTGGTACACGCCTGCGGCGCGGTCCTCGTATTCCAGCCAGTCGGCGTCCGGATCGGTCACGCCGAGCAGCGCGCGGGCCCAGGCGGTGCGATCGGCGACGGTGTCGCGGCCGGCGAATTCATAGCGCTGGAACTGGCGGCCCTGCACGCGCGTCCAGTAGGTCAGCGCTTCGGCCGGCAACGCGCGGCGGCTCAGCATGAAGCCATGCCAGTGCACGCCGAACGGCTCGACCCGCACCGGTGTGTGCTTGAACTCGGGCTCGCCGGAAACGGGATCGACCACCGGATTGACCAGCGCGCCGACGCGCGCGTCGGAGCTGAATTGCCCGTTCCAGTGGATCGGCACGAACACGCTGCCGCGCGGAATGCCGCCACCATGCCGCACGCGTGCGACCATCGCGCCCCAGCGGGTGCTGACGCGCGCCAGCTTGCCTTCGCCCACGCCGCACAGCAGCGCGTCCTGCGGGTGCATATCGACAAAGGGCTCGGGCAGGTGGTCAGCCAGCTTGGCCGACTTGCCGGTGCGCGTCATGGTGTGCCACTGGTCGCGCACGCGGCCGGTGTTCAGGATGAGCGGGAAGTCGTCGTCGGGCGCATGGGCCGGCGCGCGCGGCGGCGTGGCGACAAAGCGGGCGCGGCCGTCGGCGTGGGCGTAGCGGCCATCGCCGAACAAGCGCCGCGCATCCTGCGCGCCTTGCGCGGGCACGGGCCACTGCACCGGTTCCAGCGCGTCATAGCGCACCGGGTCCAGGCCGGCCAGTCCGCCGATATCGAACGCGCGCGGCGCTTCATGGTTGCGCCATGCACTCAGGCGCGCGTGTTCGTCGAAGATCTGGTGCGGCCCGGCATAGTCGAAGCCGCCGAAGCCCATGCGGCGTGCCACTTCGCACAGGATGTCCCAGTCGGCGCGCGCTTCGCCCGGCGCCGGCAAAAAGGCGCGCTGGCGCGAAATGCGTCGCTCCGAGTTGGTGACGGTGCCGTCCTTCTCGCCCCAGCCCAGCGCGGGCAGCAGCACATGCGCGGCGGCGTTGGTGTCGGTGCGTTCGATGATGTCGCTGCTGACCACCAGTTCGCACCTTGCCAGCGCGCGGCGCACCTGGTCGGCGTCGGGCAGGCTCACCACCGGGTTGGTGGCGATCACCCAGACCGCCTTGACGCGGCCGGCCTCGATGGCCTCGAACAACTCCACTGCCTTGAGGCCAGGGCGCTCGGCGATCGCGGGCGATTGCCAGAAGTCCTGCACGACTTCGCGATGCAGCGGGTTGGCCAGTTCCATATGCGCGGCCAGCATGTTGGCCAGGCCGCCGACCTCGCGCCCGCCCATCGCGTTGGGCTGGCCGGTCAGTGAGAACGGGCCCATGCCCGGCTGGCCGATCCGGCCGGTGAGCAGGTGGCAATTGATGATGCTGTTGACCTTGTCGGTGCCGGCCGACGACTGGTTGACGCCCTGCGAGAAGGCCGTCACGGTCTTTTCGGTCTGCGCGAACAATGCGTAGAAGTCCAGCACGTCCTGCAGGTTCAGCTTGCAGGCGCGGGCCACGGCAGCCGGATCGGCGCAGGCTGCGTCAGCGGCCTGCAGGGCCTCATCCAGTCCCGCGGTGCTGGCGCCGACGAAGGCGGTGTTGGCGTGGCCTTCACGCGCCAGGTAGCTCAACAGCCCGTTGAACAGCCACACGTCGGTGCCCGGGCGGACCGCCAGGTGCAGGTCGGCCAGTTCGCAGGTGGCGGTGCGGCGCGGGTCGATCGCCACGATCTTCATCTCGGGGCGCGCTTCCTTGGCGCGGGACAGGCGCTGGAACAGGATCGGGTGGCACCACGCGGTGTTGGAGCCCACCAGCACCACCAGATCCGCCAGTTCCAGGTCTTCGTAGTTGCCCGGCACCAGGTCTTCGCCGAAGGCGCGCTTGTGGCCGGCGACCGCCGACGACATGCACAGGCGCGAGTTGGTGTCGATATTGGCGCTGCCGATAAAGCCCTTCATCAGCTTGTTGGCGACGTAGTAGTCCTCGGTCAGCAACTGGCCCGAGACGTAGAGCGCGACCGAATCCGGACCATGGCGGCGGATGATGTCGGTGAAGCCCTGCGCCACGGTGTCGAGCGCACGGTCCCATGACACCTGCTGCAAGCGCCCGTCGGCATCGCGCAGCTTGGGATGGAGCAGGCGGCCGTCCAGGTCGACGGTTTCGCCCAGCGCCGAACCCTTGACGCAGAGCCGGCCCTGGTTGGACGGATGCTGCGCGTCGCCCGCGATCTCGACCTGGCCGTCGGCGCGCACCGAGGCACGCACGCCGCAGCCGACGCCGCAGTACGGGCACGTGGTGGCGGTGGTAGTGGTCAGGGTTGCCGATACAACCGGGATGTCGGACAGGTTCACGCGTTCTCCGTGCGGGGGGCGTTATATGGCTTTGGGTGATGCTAGGCAGCCAGCGCTTCGCACTGCGCCTTGCCGAACAGCAGGCGCTGGCGCAGCGCCGCCACTGGCGTGCGTTGCTGGATCAGCTCGAAATACCAGGCGCCGTCCTGCACGTCGCCGTACAGCACCGCGCCAACCAGGCGCCCGTCCTGCAGCACCAGGCGCTTGTAGACGCCGCGGCGCGCGTCGCGCAGCACCAGGTCTTCGCTGCCTTCGCCGCCGATGAAGTCGCCGGCTGAGTACAGGTCGACGCCGGTCACTTTCAGCTTGGTCGCGGTCGCCTGCTGCACGTAGCGGCGATGGCCGGCACCGGCCAGGTGCGCGGCACAGACGCGCGCCTGGTCCCAGATCGGCGCGACCAGCCCAAAGGTGGCCTGGCGATGCTGCACGCACTCGCCCACGGCGTAGATGCGCGGATCGTAGGTCTGCAGCGTGTCGTCGACGACGATGGCGCGTTCGCAGTGCAGGCCGGCGCCGGCGGCCAGTTCGATATTGGGGCGCACGCCGGCGGTCATCACCACCAGGTCGGCGGGGATCTCGCTGCCGTCCTTGAAGCGCACGCCGGTGACGCGTTCGCTGCCGAGAATCTCGGCGGTCTGCGCGCTCAGCAGGAAGCGCAGGCCCTTGCGTTCCAGCGCGCCCTTCAGCAGCGTGGCGGCGGGCTTGTCGAGCTGGCGCTCCATCAGGCAGTCGGCCAGGTGCACCACGGTCACGTCCATGCCCTGGCGCAGCAGGCCGTTGGCCGCCTCCAGCCCGAGCAGGCCGCCGCCGATCACCACCGCGTGGCGATGGTTGCGCGCGGCGTCCAGCATGGTCTCGACGTCCTGGATGTCGCGGAACGCGATCACGCCGTCGAGCTGGTGGCCCGGCACCGGAATGATGAACGGCTTCGAGCCGGTGGCCAGCAGCAGGCGGTCGTAGCGCACCTCGCGCCCCGCGGCGGAACGCACCACGCGTCGCGGCCGGTCGATCGATACCACGGGATCGCCGGCGAGCAGCTCGATGCCGTTCTCTTCGTACCACTCGCGCGTGTTCAGCATGATGTCCGCCACCGTCTTCTCGCCGGCCAGCACGGGCGACAGCAGGATGCGGTTGTAGTTGCCGTGCGGCTCGGCGCCGAACACCGTGATGTCGTACAGGTCCGGCGCCAGGCGCAGCAGTTCCTCGACGGTGCGCATGCCGGCCATGCCGTTGCCGACGACGACCAGGCGCGGCCGGGCTTGGGGGTTGGCGGAAGGCGTCATGCTGGCATCTCCGTTGGCAGGGCAGGTGGGCAGGGGCAGCATCGATCGGGGCCAGGGTGGCAGCGTCAGGCGGCGAGTTCTTCCTCGGCCTCGCGTACTTCCACGCCGGCGGCGATCCACACCTTGCCGTCATAGACGCGCGCGGCGTAGGCGTTGACCGACTGCTCGGGCGCCTCCAGGCATTCGCCGGTGCGCAGGTCGAAGTGGTGCTTGTAGATCGGCGAGGCCACCACCAGCCGTTCGCCCAGGTTGCCGACCAGCCCGCGCGACAGCACCGCGGCCTGCGCGTTGGGATCGAAGTTGTCGATGGCGTAGACCTCGTCGCCGCGGCCGATGCGGAAGACCGCGACCTGCCGGTCGGCGACCAGCGCGCACACACCAGTATTGGGCACGATATCGCGTACGGTGCAGACGGCGGTCCAGGTTTCGGGATGGTGGGGATGGCTCATCACGTTCTCCTTGTTTGCGGGCACGGTCAGGCGGCTTTCGCGGGCATGGACACCACGGGAATGTGGCTCAGCCGGGAGCGCTGCAAGTTCCGTTCCTCCGGCGTTGCCGGGCGGATCTGGCCGCGCTCTTCGATGAAGACCAGGTTGTCGTCGCGGCGGTCGCTGTTGACGAAATGGCGGAAGCGCTTGCGCGTCTCGGGGTCGGTCACGGCCTTCTTCCACTCGTCTTCATAGGTGTCGACCACGTGCTGCATCTCGGCTTCCAGCTCTGCGGCGATGCCGAGCTTGTCGTCGAGCACCACGGCCTTCAGGTAGTCCAGGCCGCCTTCGAGGTTGTCGCGCCAGACGCTGGTGCGCTGCAGCCGGTCGGCGGTGCGCACGTAGAACATCAGGAAGCGGTCGATGTAGCGCACCAGCGTGTCGTGGTCGAGGTCGCTCGCCAGCAGTTCGGCATGGCGCGGCTTCATGCCGCCGTTGCCGCAGACGTACAGGTTCCAGCCCTTGTCGGTGGCAATCACGCCGACGTCCTTGCCCTGCGCCTCGGCGCATTCGCGGGTGCAGCCGGACACGCCGAACTTGATCTTGTGCGGCGCGCGCAGGCCCTTGTAGCGGTTTTCCAGTTCGATCGCGAGGCCGACCGAATCGCCCACGCCATAGCGGCACCAGGTCGAGCCCACGCACGACTTCACCGTGCGCAGCGCCTTGCCGTAGGCATGCCCGGATTCAAAGCCCGCCGCGATCAGTTCTTCCCAGATATAGGGCAGTTCCTCGGCACGCGCACCGAACAGGTCCACGCGCTGGCCGCCGGTGATCTTGGTGTAGAGGCCGTACTTCTTGGCGACCTGGCCGACGGCGATCAGGCCTTCGGGCGTGACCTCGCCGCCCGGCATGCGCGGCACCACCGAGTAGGTGCCGTCCTTCTGGATGTTGGCGAGGTAGTAGTCGTTGGAGTCCTGCAGGCTGGCGTGCTCTTCCTTCAGCACGAACTCGTTCCAGCACGAGGCCAGGATGCTGCCCACGGTGGGCTTGCAGATGTCGCAACCCATGCCGCTGCCATGCGCTTCCAGCAGCGCGTCGAAGGTCTTGAACTTGCCCACGCGCACCAGGTGGTAGAGCTCCTGGCGCGAGAACGGGAAGTGCTCGCAAAGGTGGTTGTTGACCGCCATCCCTTGCTTTTTCATCTCGGCCTTCATGATCTGCGTCACCAGCGGCACGCAGCCGCCGCAGGCGGTGCCGGCCTTGGTGCAGCTCTTGAGCGCGCCGATGCTGGTCGAGCCGTCGCAGACGGCGGCGCAGATCTCGCCCTTCGAGACGTTGTTGCACGAGCAGATCTGCGCGGTGTCGGGCAGGGCGTCGGCGCCCAGCGCCGGTTTGGCCTTGCCGCTGCTGTCCGGCAGGATCAGGAACTCGGGCGACTCGGGCAGCTCGATCTTGTTCAGCATCATCTGCAGCAGCGTGCCGTACTCGCTGGCATCGCCGATCAGCACGCCGCCCAGCAGGTACTTGCCGCAGTCGGACACCACCAGCTTCTTGTAGACCTCCTTGCGGTCGTCGCTGAACTGGTAGATGCGCGCGCCCGGCACGGTGCCGTGCGGGTCGCCGATGCTGGCCACGTCGACGCCCATCAGCTTGAGCTTGGTGCTCATGTCGGCGCCGCCAAACTCGGCCGCTTCGCCGCGCAGGTGGCGCGCGGCCACGCGGGCCATGTCGTAGCCGGGCGCCACCAGGCCGTAGATCTTGCCGTCCCACAGCGCGCATTCGCCGATTGCGTAGATGTCCGGGTCGGAGGTGCGGCAGTGGTTGTCGACGGCAATGCCGCCGCGCGCGCCGACTTCCAGGCCGCAGGCGCGCGCCAGTTCGTCGCGCGGGCGGATGCCGGCGGAGAACACGATCATGTCGGTGTCCAGATGGGTGCCGTCGGCGAACACCATGCGATGGGTGCCGTCCTCGCCGTCGACGATCTCGACCGTGTTCTTGCCGGTGTGCGCGGTCACGCCCAGGCCGGCGATCTTCTGGCGCAGCATGCGGCCACCGCCTTCGTCGACCTGCACCGCCATCAGCCGCGGCGCGAACTCGACCACGTGCGTGTCGAGGCCCATGTCGCGCAGCGCCTTGGCGCATTCCAGGCCGAGCAACCCGCCGCCGACCACCACGCCGCTCTTCGAGCGCGCACCGCATTCCTGCATCGCCTCGAGGTCTTCGATGGTGCGATAGACGAAGCAGTCTTTGCGCTCCTTGCCAGGCACCGGCGGCACGAACGGATAGGAGCCGGTGGCGAGGACCAGCTTGTCGTAGGACAGGGTCTCGCCGGTCGAGACCTTGACCGTGCGCGCGGCGCGGTCGATCTCGACGGCGCGCGCGTTCAGGCGCAGCAGCATGTTGTCGTGCTGCTCGAAGAAGCCTGCGGGCACCAGCGACAGGTCTTCGGCGGACTTGCCGGCGAAGAACTCGGACAGGTGCACGCGATCGTAGGCGGGACGCGGTTCTTCGCACAGCACGGTCACTTCCAGGTTTTCCGCACCGGCTTCCGCCAGCGATTCCAGGAACTTGTGACCTACCATGCCGTGGCCGACGATGATCAGTTTCATGATGCTTTCCTTGTCCGGTAGTCAGTCTTTGCTGCCTGATGTTGCTGTGGGGCGATGCTCGGGAATCAGCTGGCCAGCGCGCTGTCGTACAGCGCCTGTTCGCGCGCCTTGTGCTCGGCGCTGAAGCGGATGGCGATCGCGCACAGCGCGGCGATGGTGGCCAGCACGCCCAGCACCGTCAGCGTTTGCTGCACGTTGCCCAGGCTCTTCAGCAGGAAGCCCGCGGCTACCGCGCCGACGTTGCCGCCCGCGCCGATGATCCCGGCCACGCCGCCCAGCGCCTTGCGGTCGATAAAGGGCACCAGCGCGTAGGTCGCGCCGCAGGCCATGTGGGTGAACAGGCCGAACAGCAGCATCGCCACCACCGCCATGGCGACGTTGCCAGCCTGCGCGAACCACAGCAGGCCCAGGCCTTCGCCCAGGATCAGCACGAACAGCAGCGTGGCGCGCGCATCCAGGCCGCGGCGGCGCGCCGCCTTGTCCGACAGCCAGCCGCCCAGTGCGCGGGCAAACAGCGCCAGCAGGCCGAAGCTCGCGGCGGCCATGCCGGCGGCCTTCAGGCTCAGGCCAAAGCGGTCGACGTAGTACATCGCGGCGATGTTGTGGATGAAGATCTCGACGCCGAAGCAGGCACCGTAGGTAATGAACAGCAGCCACACGCGGTAGTTGGCGCTGGCGGCGCGGAAGCTGGCCCAGCCACCGCCACCCTTGCCACCGTCCTTGCCGCTGATCTCGATGCCGCGCGCGCGCAGGTCCGAGTAATTGCCTTCCGGGCAGTCCTGGGTGAAGCGGTAGTAGACGACGGCCATCACCAGCATCAGCACGCCCGGCACCAGCAGCGCGATGCGCCAGCCGAACGCGTGGTCCGCGCCCAGCATCAGCACCGCGGCCAGCACCAGCGGCATCAGCGCCTGCGCGGCGCCGCCGCCGGCGTTGCCCCAGCCGGCCGTGGTCGCGTTGGCGGTGCCGACCACGTTGGGCGCGAACATCACCGAGGTGTGGTACTGCGTGATTACGAAGCTGGCGCCGACCGCGCCGATCAGCAGCCGGAATACCAGGAAGGTCTCGTAGTTCTGCGCCAGCGCGACGCCCAGCACCGGCAGCGCGCCCAGCGCCAGCAGCCCGGTGTAGGTCTTGCGCGGGCCGAAGCGGTCGCACATCGGGCCGATCACCAGGCGCACCAGGATCGTCACCGCGACCGCGGCGATATTGATGTTGGCGATCTGGCCGGCGCTCAGGCCGAACTCGCCCTTGAGCACCGGCATCAGCGGCGCGCAGGCAAACCACGCGAAGAAACACACGAAGAACGCCATCCAGGTCAGGTGGAAGGCGCGCATCTGCGGAGTGCTCAAGCTCAGCAGCTCGATGCGGGTGGCTTTGCCGGTCATCGTCACTTGCTCCAAAAACAAATGGCGTCCCGCAAACCGGCCGTGAAGCCGGTTCAGGGGACGCCGTTGTCCTGACAGCCGCTACATGGGATAGGGGCTGTGTATGTGGGGGCGGGCCGGTCGCCGTTGACGGGCCCGGACCCGATTACGCAAGGGGTGTGCCAGCCCGTTATGTGACGGGCAATGGCGGCTAAAGGCGGGGCGACGGGAGCGCAAGCGGTGTGCATGCGCTGTGGTGGGGCGGGCCGAGGGCGCGCGGCACGCTCATGGTGCAGTGCGGTGGACTGCGCTGGTGCGGGGCCGCACCAGGGCTAAGGAAGGCTGGGGTGTCAGCCGCCGGCGCGCTTTTGCACCGGGATGACCTGCATGTCGCGCGGCGACACCTCGGCACCGTCTTCGTCGACCAGCGCGGCGCGCACCAGCTTACCATTCGCGCGCGAGCGGATCTCGACCGGGCCGCCGTCGGGCGCCATGTGGCAGTCGCCCCATTGCATCAGCCCGACAAGCACCGGCAGCAGGTCCACCGCGGCGCGGGTGGGGCGGTACTCGAAGCGTTCGCGTTCGCCGGGCTCGCGGTAGCCGACCTTGCGCAGCAGCCCGGCATCGGTCAGCGTCCTGAGCCGCGCCGACAGCACCGCCGGCGAGCATTCCAGCCGGCGCAGGAAGTCGTCGAAGCGCGTCACGCCGTGGAAAACGTCGCGCAGGATCAGGATCGTCCACTTTTCGCCGATCAGCGACAGCGTGGAGGCGATCGAGCAAGTGCGGGGATCGGACGCATTGGTGGTCATGATGCCGTGAAGCATAGCATGCTGACTTCATTTGCAAAAGTCAGGTTATCTCCTATACTCTGGCTACAAATTATGAATCCAGACGGTGGCAGCATGGATCTCCAGGACTTGGCGCGCGGCGGCGTGACGGAAAGCTGGACGGCGGGACGGGGCACGCAGGTGACGCTGCGCCGGACCCGGGTTCAGGATGGCGCGGCGCTGCGCGCGATGGTGGACGGGCTGTCGCGGGAAAGCCGCTACTTCCGTTTCCTGACCGGCGGGCGCGTGGTGGATGAAATCGTCGCCGGCCTCGCCGTGCCCGGGGACGGTGGCGTGGCGCTGGTGGTGGTCGCGCCCGGTGAGGACGGCAGCCAGGCCATCGTCGCCAGCGCCGAATATGTCGTGTCCGGCCAGGTTGCCGAATTCGCCGTGGTGGTGGCCGATGCCTGGCAGGGCCAGGGGCTGGGCCGGCGCCTGATCGCCAGGCTGTGCGAGCTGGCGCGTGCGGCCGGCCTGCAGGGCCTGCGCGGCGACGTGCTGAGCGAGAACCGGCGCATGCTGGCGATCCTGCAAGGGCTGGGCTTTGCCAGCCGCCGCAATCCCCAGGACAGCTTCCTGCATGAAGTCTCGCTGGCGCTGGCCCAGCCGGCGCGCAGCCCGCAACGGCTGCCGGCAGACTGGTTCAGCGCGCGCTGAGCTGCCGCAAGCCTTCAGCCTCAGGCTTCGCGCTTGCCGCGCGAAGTCATGGTGCAGCCGACCGAGGCCGTGATGATGCTGGCGATCGCCAGCCACTGCACCGTGCTCAGCTGCTCATGCAGGAACACCAGCCCGGCGAGCGCGCCCATGGCCGGCTCCATGCTCAGCAGGATGCCGAAGGTGCGCCGGTGCAGGCGCTTGAGCGCGACCATCTCGAGCGAATAGGGGATCGCGCTCGACAGGATGCCGACCGCCAGCCCGAACAGCAGCAGCGTCGGACTGAACATCGCCGTGCCCGCATGCGCGAGGCCGAACGGCAGCACCACCAGCGCCGCCATGGTCAGCCCCAGCGAGGTCGCCTGCCCGCCGTGGGCGTTGCCCGCCATCTGACCGAACACGATATACAGCGCCCAGCCCACGCCCGCGGCCAGCGCATAGCCGATGCCGACCGGATCCAGCGTGCCGGCGGCAGCGCCGACCGGCAGCAACAGCAGCAGCCCGGTCACGGCAAAGGCAATCCACAGGAAATCGATCGCGCGCCGTGACGACAGCACCGCCACCGCCAGCGGCCCGGTGAACTCGATCGCGATCGCCAGCCCCAGCGGAATGGTCCGCAGCGACATGTAGAACAGCAGGTTGGTCGCGCCCAGCGCCGCGCCGTACAGCGCGATCGCGCGCGCGTTGGCGCGTGTCAGCGGCATGCGCCACGGGCGCCAGACGCATAGCAGGATCAGCGCGGAAAAGCTGACCCGCAGCGCTGTAGTGCCCTGCGCGCCCAGCGCGGAGAACAGGCTCTTGGCAAACGAGGTGCCGATGCACAGCGAGGCCATCGAGCCGGTCAGGGCCAGTACGGCGATCAAGGTCGAGCGGCGGTGGGCGGTGGCGTGCTGCAAGGTCGGGTCCTGTAGGAATGGTAAGGCCTGCGCGCAGGCTGCCGCATCATGCGGCAAGCGCGGCGCGGGCGCCATATACAGGTGCGCGTCGGCGGCTCAGTACAGTTGCGAGCGCGGCCGCAGTGAGGGCCAGGCTGCGCGGCTCAGTGGCCGCGCGCCGCGGCCTTGCGCCGCTTGCCGGGCTTGCCTGCGCAATCCGGGCAGCGGCCCAGCAGCGTCAGTTCATGGTGCTCCACCACGAACCCGGGCGGCGTGATCTCTTCCAGGTGGCCGGGGCATCCTTCCAGCGGAAACACGCGGTCGCACGTCAGGCACTGGAAGTAGTGGCGATGCGTCACCGCGCCCGGTTCCTCCGCCAGTTCATAACGGTCAGCCTGGCCGGGCAATTCGACCGCGTGCACCTGCGCGTCGTCGAGCAGGGCACGAAGATTGCGATAGACCGTGGCCAGGCCCAGGGACGGCACCTGGCGCTGCGCCGCGGCCAGGATTTCGGCCGGGCTCAGCGGCCGGCCGGCTTCGCGCAGCGCGTCGATCACGGCGCCGCGTTGACGGGTCATGCGTTCCATGCCTAGAATCTTAGTGAGAATCTATTATCATTAATGAGTCGCCGCGGTTTGCCAGTCGGATGGCCGCCGCGGCGACTCGTTTTTTTCGGGGTGTTCCTTATGCTGCTTGCGCAGCCCAGCAGTGCCCGGCACCCGGTGCCGCTTTCCTTCCTGCGCGTGGTATGCCGGCCGCTGCCGGCGCGGCGGCCACTGGCCGCACTGATGCTGGCGATGTCCGGGCTGGCCGACGCGGCGGAGCCCTCGCCGCCCTCCGATATTACGCTGCCAGCCGTTTCGGTGACGGGCACGGCCACCGCATCATACAACCCGCCCGACGCCTCGGGCGCTACCCGCACCGACACGCCGCTGCGCGAGATCCCGCAATCCGTGCGCGTGGTCCCGCGCGCCATGCTCGACGACCTTGCCGCGACCCGCTTCGACCAGACCTTCGACTATGTCAGCGGCGTCGCGCGCCAGAACAACTTCGGCGGGCTGTGGGACAACTTCGCCATGCGCGGCTTCACCGGCCACGAGAACACCGGCGCCGGCTACCTGATCAACGGCTTCGCCGCCAATCGCGGCTATACCGCGCCGATGGACGCGGCCACCATCGACCGGGTCGAGGTGCTCAAGGGCCCGACTTCATCGCTGTACGGCAGCAGCGAGCCCGGCGGCACCTTCAACGTGGTCACGCGCCAGCCGCAGTTCCGGCCCGCGCAGCGCTATGGCTTCGAGCTGGGCACGCGCGACGGCTACCGCGCCACTGCCGACGTCACCGGCCCGCTGGGCGAAGACATCGCCGGCCGGCTGATCGCGGTGGCCGACCACCAGGGCAGCACGCGCGACTTCATCCACAGCCAGCGCTACCTGGTCGCGCCGTCGATCACGTGGATGCTCGGCAACGACACCATCCTGCAGTACGCGGCGGAGTTCCAGCGCTACACCACGCCGATGGACCGCGGCGTGGTCGCCGTCAACGGCGAGCTGGGCCGCATCCCGCGCTCGCGCTTCCTGGGCGAGCCCGGCGACGGCAGCCTGCGCCTGGACAGCCAGTCGCACCAGCTCAGCGTGGAGCACCAGTTCTCGCCGCAATGGAAGGGCAGGCTCGGCCTGTCGTACCGCGGCGGCGCGCTGGCGGGGCATTCGAGCGAGGCCAGCGCGCTCGCCGCCGACGGCCGCACGCTCTGGCGCCAGCACCGCTACCGCGACTTCCAGTCCGACGATGTCTCGCTGCAGGCCAGCGTGACCGGCAAGTTCAATACGGGTCCGGTCGGGCACGAGCTGCTGCTGGGCGTCGACGCCTACCGCTTCGGCAATACCATGGCGATCCTGCGCAAGAACCCCAGCGCCGCGGCACCGTACGCGATCGATATCTACAACCCGGTCTATGGCCAGCCGACGCCGCCGCTGGCGTGGAACATGGACACGTACGAGCGCCAGCACAATGTCGGCGCGTACGCGCAGGACCAGCTGAGCCTGGGCGAGCGCTGGCGGGTGCTGGCCGGCGTGCGCTTCGACAGCTTCAGCCAGTCGCTCGACGACCACCTGCGCGGCACCCGCACCACGCAGCACCACAACGCGGTGTCGCCGCGCGTGGGCGTGAGCTACCTGGCCAGCAACAACCTGTCGCTGTTCGCCAATGCCAGCCAGTCGTTCCGCCCCAATGCCGGCAGCGACGCCGCCGGCCGGCCGTTCGATCCCGAGCGCGGCCGCGCGCTGGAAGCCGGCATCAAGTTCGACAGCGACGACCGCCGCACCGGCGCCACGCTGGCCGTGTTCGAGATCCGCAAGCGCAATGTGCTGGCCGCCGACCCGGCCGATCCGTCGTTCTATCTCGCCGCCGGCGAGGCGCGCAGCCGCGGCGTCGAACTCGACGTGGCCGGGCAGTTGGGCTCGCACTGGCGTGTGTCGGGCAGCTTCGCGCTGACCGATGCCGAGATCACGCAGGACACCCGCCTGGCCCCCGGCACCCCGTTGTCCAACGTGCCGCGCACCAGCGCCAGCCTGCTGGCGATGTATGAAGACGCGGCGCCGGTGGGGCAGCGCTATGGCGCCGGCGCCGGCGTGCGCTATGTCGGACGGCGCCCGGGCGACGTGCAGGACAGCTTCTCCTTGCCCGCCTATGTGCTGGTCGACCTGCACGGCTACTGGCAATACAGCCGGCACGTGCGCGTGTCGCTCAACGTCGGCAACCTGTTCGACAAGACCTATTACGCCAGCTCGTACAGCAGCCTGTGGGTCGCGCCGGGCGCTGGCCGCAGCGTCCGGTTGGTCGTGCAGCTGAGCTACTGACGGGGACCGATGATGCCGACACCACTGGCGGCTGTCCCCGGCCCGACCCACCGGCTGTTGTCCATCGACGCGCTGCGCGGGCTGGTGATCCTGATCATGCTGCTGGACCATGTGCGCGACATGTTCTTCCTGCACGTGCCGGTCGCCGATCCGATGGATGTCGCCGCGACTTCGCCAGCGCTGTTTTTCTCGCGGCTGCTGGCCCACTTGTGCGCGCCGGTGTTCATCGCGCTGGCGGGCGTGTCGGCCTGGCTCTACGGCAACGCCGGGCACGACCGGCGCGCGGTCAGCGGCTTCCTGCTCAGGCGCGGCCTGTTCCTGGTGCTGCTGGAGCTGACCCTGGTGGGCTTTGCCTGGACCTGGCGCCTGCCGCCGCAGGTGATCTACCTGCAGGTGATCTGGGCCATCGGCCTGAGCATGATGGCGCTGGCGGCGCTGGTATGGCTGCCGCGCGCGGCGCTGGTCGCAACAGGCGTTGCCCTGGTGGCGGGGCACAACCTGCTGGACCCGCTGCACTTCGCGGCTGGCAGTGCCTGGCACGTGCCCTGGGCGATCCTGCACGACCGCAGCTGGATCGAGGTGGCCGATGGCCTGCGCGTGCGCACCTCATACCCGGTGCTGCCGTGGATCGGCGTGATCGCGCTGGGCTATGCGGCGGGGCCGTGGTTTGCCGCGGCCGTGCCTGCCCACGCGCGCCGGTTGCGGCTGGCCGCCTGCGGCCTGGCGGGGCTGGCCGGGTTTGCATGGCTGCGCGCGCTCAATGGCTACGGCCAGGAACAGAAATGGATGCCCGGCGCCGATGCCCTGCATACCGCGATGGGCTTCCTCAACGTGACCAAGTACCCGCCGTCGCTGCTGTTCCTGCTGTTGACGCTGGGGACGGGCTGCCTGCTGCTGCTGTGGCTGGAGCGCGTGCAGCGCGGCCGGGCGGCACGTTGCCTGGCCGTGTTCGGCGCGGTGCCGATGTTCTTCTACCTGCTGCACCTGTATGTGCTGCAGGTCCTGTACCAGCTTTGCGTCTACCGCTGGGGCCTGAACCACGGGCGCGTATTCGGCCTGGACCATGTCTGGCAGCTGTGGCTGGCGGCAGCGGTGCTGGCACTGCTGCTGTGGCCGGCGGTGCGCTGGTTCGCGGCGCTGAAGGCGATGCGGCGGGACTGGCGCTGGCTGAAATACTTCTGACCCGCGCCCCCGGCCGGCGCGCGCAGCCTCAGCGCGGCGCGGTGGCGACAGGGGCTGGCTGGACCGGCGCCGGAGCCGATGCCGGCGCCTGCTGTTGCGCCACGGGTTGCGGCTGCGCGACGGGCTGTTGCTGTGCACCGGGCTGTTGCTGTGCGACGGCTTGAGGCTGCGCGACGGCTTGCGGCTGCGCGACGGCTTGCGGCTGTGCGACGGCCTGCGGTTGTGCGACGGCTTGCGGCTGCGCCACCGCCTGAGATCGCGCGACGGCCTGCGGTTGCGCCACCGCCTGCGGCCGCGCCGCGGCTTGCGGACGGGGTGCAGGCGCCGCATTGGTCCCGCCGCTTGCCACCGGCGCGGCCTCGGTCACCTCACGCCAGCCGCCGCCCAGCGCCTTGTACAGCGACACGCGGCTGGTCAGCCCGGCCAGCTTGTAGGTGATCAGCGCCTGCTGCGCGGTGTAGAGCTGGCGTTGCGCGTCGAATACGCCGAAGTAGTCGTCCACGCCGTTCTTGAAGCGCATCTCCGACAGCCGCCGGGTTTCGCTGCCTTCGCGCACCAGCGCCTCCTGCGCCTGCACCTGGCGCTCGTAGGTGGCGCGGGCCGCCATGCTGTCGGCCACTTCGCGGAATGCGGTCTGGATGGTCTTCTCGTAGTTGGCGACGTTGATGTCCTTGCGCACGTTGGCCGCATCGAGGCCGGCGCGGTTGCGCCCCGCATCGAAGATCGGCACCGTCAGCTGCGGCGCAAAGACCCACGCCATGCCGCCCGAGAACAGCCCGGCCAGGCTGCTGCTGGCCACGCCCAGCGCGCCGGTCAGCGAGATGCGCGGGAAGAACGCCGCGCGCGCCGCGCCGATATTGGCATTGGCGGCCTTGAGCCGGTGCTCGGCGTCGAGGATGTCGGGACGGCGCACCAGCACGCTGGAGGGCAGCCCTTCGGGGAACTCGCGCATCAGCATGCGCGCGTCGAGCGGGTCCGGCGCGGGGGCATTCGGATTCGCCGGCGCGGCACCGGCATCGAGCACCGACTTGGGCAGCGGCCCGCCGATCAGCAGCGCCAGCGCGTTCTCGTCCTGCGCGACCTGCCGGGTGTACTGCTCCACGCCCACCTGCGCGGTCTGCACCTGGGTTTGCGCGCGATGCTGGTCCAGCTGCGCCATCGCGCCCACCTGGTGCCCGCGCCGCACCATTTCCGCCGCGTCCTGCTGGGTCTTGAGCGTGTCCTGCGACAGCTGCAGCAGAGCGCGGTCGGCGCGCAGCGTCAGGTAGGCGTTGGCCACTTCCGCCACCAGGCTGATCTGCGCGCTGCGGCGCGCCTCTTCGGTGGCCATGTATTCCTCCAGCGCGGCATGCTTGAGGCTGCGCACGCGGCCGAAGAAATCCAGCTCGAACGCGGTCAGGCCGATGCCGGCGTTGTAGGTGGTGATCTGCGGCGATTGTCCCGCCGCGCGCAGCCGTTGCGGCAGCCGCTGCGACACCATGCCGGCATTGCCCTCGACGGTGGGGAACTGCGCCGCGCGCTGGATCTGGTACAGCGCGCGCGCTTCGTCGATGGCCAGCGTGGCCATGCGCAGGTCGCGGTTGTTGGCCAGCGCCAGCTCGATCAGCTGGCGCAGCTGCGGGTCGACGAAGACATCGCGCCAGCCCAGGTCGGCGGCGGAAGGGCCGGGGCGCTGCGCCGGCTGGCCCTGCGCGGTGCCGTTGGCAGGCTTGGCCTGCGAGGTGCGGTAGGCCGCGCCGTCGGGCCAAGCCGACGGGATCGGGGCTTCGGGGCGCTGGTATTGCGGCTCCAGCGTGCACGCGGCAAGCGCCAGTACCAGCGCGCCGGGCAACAGCAGGCGGGGCGGCAGGGGGGCATGGCGGCGGGGGCGGGGCAGGCTTCGCATGGATGGTTCCGGAGAGAGAGTAAGACGGGGAGCAGCAGCAGGTCAGCCCATCAGCGCGCGCCGCATGAAGCGCGAGATCGCCAGCTTGGGCTGCCCCTGTCGGGCAATGTTGTGGGCAGGATCGGTGAACAGCAGCCGGATCAGCGCGTGGCGCGCGGCCATGCTGGTATGCAGCGCGATCCCCAGCAGCTGGCCGTCGCGGCGTACCACGCGGCACGGGATCCAGCCGGTCTGCGCCAGCCACAGCGCGCCCTCCATGCCGGGGCGGAAGGCCGGCGCCAGCGGCGTGATCACGGCCACGCCGTTGCAGGACAAATCCTTGGTGGTGACGCGGTATTCGCGCCCGTCGACGCGCAGCAGCGCGCTAGCCTGGTGCGGAAAGCGCTCTTCCTTGCGCGGCCGCGGCAGTTCCACGCACACCAGCAGCGAGGCCAGGTACAGCATCAGCGCCACGCCGGTCCAGATCGTGTTGAAGGCCAGGCCCTGTGCATCGGGGTCGACCACCAGCGCGCGGCCGAGGCCCAGCGCGGAGAACCCCAGCAGGCCGGCGTACAGCGCGGCGAACTTGCCGTGGATCACCAGCTTGGAGCGGTCCAGCCCCTTGTTGGTGACCTTGAACGGCCGTCCGAACGGCTTGAACAACGCGCTGACCAGCGACGCGGTTACCGCCAGCGCCGCGACGATCTGCGTCACCTCGGTAAAGATCGGCAGCGCGCGCTGCCCGGTGATCCAGATGCTGTACGCCCAGTACGCTACCAGCGCGGGCAGGCCGTAAGCGAGGAACTGCAGCGGCTCGCCGTACAGCGTGGAGACACCGAAGTACCAGTACAGCAAGGGCCCCGCCAGCAGCATCAGCGTGAACGGGCGCGACAGCCAGTGCAGCAGCCCGTGCACATAGTGCAGGCGCTGCATGAAGGTGTAGCCGCGCCCGCGCAGCGGCCCGTCGGCGGTCAGCGCCACCTGGATCGTGCCCAGCCCCCAGCGGCTGCGCTGGCTGATGTACTCGGGCAGGCCCTCGGCCGACAGGCCCACGCTCAGGCGCTCGTTGAGCCAGCGCGTGATATAGCCGTGCGGCAGCAGCCGGTAGGTCAGGTGGATGTCCTCGGTCACGGTGCCGGTGGGGAAGCCGCCGATCAGCTCGATCAGGTCGCGCCGCACCACGAACGAGGTGCCGATGCAGAACGCCGCGCCCCACGCATCCTTGGCCGGCTGCATCACGTCGAAGAAGGCGCGCTGCTCGTCGACCCAGCATTCGGTGGCGCGCAGGTTGTACTGGATCGGATCGGCGTTGTAGTAGAACTGGGGCGTCTGCACCACGCCCACGCGCGGGTCGTCGAACAGGCCCACGGTGCGCAGCAGGATGTTGCGATGGGGCGCGAAGTCGGCGTCCAGCACCAGGATGTAGGGCGCACCGCCGGCGGCGGCGCTGTGGCGCAGGCCGTTGTTGAGATTGCCCGCCTTGGCGTGGGCATTATCGGGACGCGTCACGTAGTTGGCGCCGACGCGCTCGCAGAACTCGCGCAGCCAGTCGCGCCGGGTGTCGTCGAGCACCCAGACGCGGAAGTCCGGATAGTCGATTGCCAGCGCGGAGACGATGGTCTTCTCCAGGATCTCCAGGCCTTCGTTGTAGGTGGCGATGAAGATGTCCACCGGCGGCACCCGCTGCGCGCGGCGCAGCGCGGCTTCGCCCGCATCCGCAGCGGGCGTGTGGTTGCTGGTGCGCGACAGCACCACGATCGACAGCAGCGTGTAGGCCAGCGTCATGCATTCGAAGATGAAGAACACATGGGCCCATACGCTGGCGAAGGTCATCTGCCAGTCGGGCAGGGTTTCGCGCACGCGCCAGGTCAGGTACACGCCCAGCAAGAGCGCGGTGACGCCGCCGAACAGCATGCGGTCCGCCGGCCGCTCGTGCCGGCACAGCAGCGACAGCAGCACGGTGGCCAGCAGCACGCCGCCGTTGATGACCAGCAGCGTCTGGTTTTCCAGGAAGAGGGCGAACATCGTCAGTCCTTGTCGGGGGTGGCGCTGGCGGTGCCGGCGGCAGCAATCGCCGGCGGCGGGCAGGAGGGCTCCAGGCAGCCGCCGGGGCGGAACGGGTTCCAGCGCGCGGCGGCCAGCACCGCCCACGCGGTGGCGCCCAGATGCGGCAGGTGGAAGTAGTGGAAGTCCTCGGTGGTGGAGGTGGGGCCGATCGACAGCCCGGTGCTGACGCGCGCCTGCGGCGTGGCGTAGAGCATGCCGGACGGCGCGCGCTGCGCGCGTAGCAGCGGCCACAGCGGCGCGGCCTGCTGCGCCTGGCCGGCGGCCTGCAGCACCAGCGCGGCCTGCCCGGTGCCTTCGGTCCAGATGCCGTCGGGGTTGCCCTTGAAGCCGTAGCCGGCGCCGGACCGGTGTTTGGCCTCGACCCAGGCCAGGTTGCGGCGCCAGTCCTGCGGCGGGTCGGGGAAGGCGATCAGCGGCCACAGCACCGCGTCCAGCGCCGACGGGCCGGCATTGGGCGCGCGCCCGTCGTCGTGCGTGCCGATGATGAAGCGGCCCTCGCGCGGTTGCCACATCGCGCTGACAAAGCCGCGCGAGCGCGCCGCGCCGTCGCGCCAGCGCGGGTCATTGCGCAGGCTGGCCAGCCAGCTGAAGGCCGCATAGGTGTCGACGTTGTGCTCGGTCGATTTCCAGCCCTGGCGGATCTGCTTTGGCTCATGGCCGAAGAAGCCGCCGATGTAGCCGGCCGGCGCGGCCGGATCGGGCACGGTGGCATGCACCCAGCCCATCAGCGCCGCGGCGCCGTCGAGATAGCGCGCATCGCGCGTGGCGTCATGCACCGCCAGCAGCAGCAGCGCGGCCCAGGCCACGTTGCCGGTCGCGGTGCCGGCCTGGTAGGCGTCTTCGAACCAGCGCTTGCTGGGTTCGTCCCACCAGCCCGGCAGCGGCGCCGGGCCTGCCGGCAGCGGCCCCGCGCGATAGGCGTTGCGCAGGCGCGCGTCGCGGAAGTGGCGGTCCTGGCGGGTGGCCTGCAGCACCGCATCGGCAATGCGGCGCGCTTGCGCGGGCCGCTTGCACGCCACCAGCGCAATGCCGGCCAGCGCGTTGTCGTAGACGAAGGCGGCATTGCGCAGCGCCGGCGACAGCGGCTCGCCGCCGGGCGCGGGCTCGTAGCTGGGCAGGAACAGCGCGCCGTTGCCGCCGGCGCGACTGACCTGATCGGCCAGTGCCTTGCAGCCTTCGGCCAGCATGGCCTGCTGCGCGGGATCCGCGGCACGCGCCGCGATCGGCGCCAGCGCCAGCACGGCGGGAAGCAGCGCGCCGGCGACCAGGCGGGGCAGGCGTGCGGTCGGAATCGGCAATCGCATCCGGCTCTCCTTGGCGCGGGCGCTTACAGCGAGGCCCGCAACTGGCCCAGCCAGCTCTGGTTCAGCGTGACGCGGGCCCAGCGGCCCATGCCGCAGTGCCCGGACTGCGCCGGCGCCGCTGCTGCCGCCGTGCCTGCGGTAGCGGGCGCGGCCGCGCTGCCGGACGCCGCGCCAGCCTTTGCCGGCAGGTTGCCCAGTGGGCGGTCGAGCTTGGCGATGACGTAGATCTCGTTCTTCTCGATCGGCGGGAACGGCACGAAGTAGCGCGCCTGGTCGCCGTCCGGCGCGCGCGGCAGCACCTCGGCCACCGACGCCGGCAGCGCCGTGGCCACGCCGTCGACCTGCACGTTCAGGCGCGCACCGGGCAGCAGGTTGTCGCTGAGGCTGCGCGGGAAGACCGCCACCACGCGCGTCTGCGCGCAGTTGCTGGCGCGCGCCAGCGTGGCGCCGGCGGCGACGCGCATGCCCGGCTGCGCGATCAGGTCTTCGATGGTGCCGGGCTCGGGCGAGCGGATCTCGAGGTTGGAGAGCCGGTCGATGCGTTCCTGCTCGGTCGCGATCATTGCGTCGACGGACTTGCCGTAGGCTTCGAGCTGCTCCAGCTCCGCGGTCAGCTGTGCCGCTTCCGCGCCCAGCACCTGGCGGCGCTGCGCCAGCGTGGCGCTGGGGCCGTCGGTGGAAGATGCATAGACCTTGTTGCGCGATGCCTGGCTTTCGCCGATGGCATTGTCGAGCTCGGCCTTGGCCGCGGCCTTGGCGTTGGACAGCATCGACAGCTGGTAGCGCGAGGCATTGGTATAGGCCTCGCTGACCGCGCCGGCCCACTGCATGCTCTGGTTGCGGTTGACCACTTCCTGCTGCTGGTCTTCCTGCGCCTTGGCCGAAGCCAGCCGCGCTTCCAGCGCGCGCACGCGCGCGGCATGCTCGCGTTGCGCGGCGCTGTTGTAGCGCTGCAGGTCCTGGTCGGTGGCGGCCATCAGCCGGCGGTTGCTTTCCAGCCGCGCCTTGGCCGAGTCATAGCGCTGCTGGTTGTCGAGCTTCTTGCCGGTCAGGTCGACCAGCAGCGAACGATCGATGTTGGGGTTCTGCACCACCATCAGCGCCTGGTTGGCCGTGAACGGCTGGCCCGCGGCCACCATCTGCTTCATCACCACGCCTTCCACCGGCGAGGTCACGAGGCTGACGGGGCTGTTCACCACCGCGCGTTCCGACGAGCGCGTAAACACATTTGGAAACATGATCGTCAGCACGGCCCAGATGATGAACAGCACCACGCCGTAGCCCGCCATGCGCGGCACGATGTGCCACAGCGGCACGGCGACCGGCTGCGGACGCTGCACCAGCCCGTCGCCCTGGGGTTGGCGCAGCGGGGCCGGGGTCAGTGAGTGTGGGCGCGGCGGCGGGTTGTTGCGCTGGTCGGCCATGGTGTTGTTCTCCGGCAAGCAAAAGTCAAAAAGCATCCCCGCCGGCATCCGGCGCATGGATGCCGGGCGAGCGTATCCGTCAGGCAAGCGTGTGGCGTCGCGCAAGGGCAGTCGCGCGTGGCCCGGCTTGCAAGTCCCCAATTCAGCTTGTTGTATGCAGCACGCGCGATGTGGCTGGGCCGTATCGGCGCACTTTGCAATCGGACCGACATACCGCATGCAGCGGCGTGCAGCCCGTGGAGTTGCCCGGCTTCATCCAGGCAGAGTTGAACAATGGCCAGTCGATGGCCAAGACATGGCGGCCCGCTGAAGCAAAGATTCACGCACTCAGGCCGCCGCAGGTGAGTTAAGGCTAGTCAGTTGCCCCTTCGCTTGCTGTAAGAATGTGTAAGAGGAGGCTGTAGCACTGCTTAACACGGCAGGGAGAAGTGGGCGCAGAAGTGGGCGTAAAAGAGGCCGTAAAAGAGGCCGTAAAAGAGGCCGCAAGGGGCCGCGCAGCGTCTCTATTCGTCGCTGCCGAGCGGCGGCGCGATATGCTCCAGCGGGCGGCGTTCGGCATCGATGCCGAAGCGCAACGCCAGCAGCCCGGCGACGATCACCAGCGCCGCGCCGAAGCCGTAGCCCGCCGCCACCGCTTCGCGGCTGCCGCTCTCGATCAAGGCGCCCAGCAGCAGCGGCGCGATAAAGCCGCCGGTGCCGGTACCCACGGCGTAGAACACCGAGATCGCCAGCGCGCGCATTTCCAGCGGGAACACCTCGCTTGCGGTCAGGTAGGCGGAGCTGGCCGCGGCGGAGGCAAGGAAGAACACGGCGGACCAGCACAGCGCCTGCGTGCGCGCGTCGAGCCAGCCCTGCACGAAGGCCCAGCCTGTGAGCGCGAGGCCAACGCCGGACAGCACGTAGGTGGCGGCGATCATGCGCCGGCGCCCGACGTGGTCGAACAGTGGACCCAGCAGCAGCGGCCCGAGCGCATTGCCGAGCGCGAACGGAAAGATATACAGCGCCACGCGCGCTTCCGGCACGCCGTAGAAGCGCGACAGCACCAGCGCATAGGTGAAGAAGATCGCGTTGTAGAAGAAGGCCTGCGCCACCATCAGCGCCAGCGTGATCAGGCTGCGCTGGCGAAAGCGCCGCAACAGCAGGCGCATGACCTCGCCCGCGCCCGGGGCTGCGCGGCGGCGCATTGCCACCGCGGCGCAATCGGGCGACACCGGCGGCAGTGGCCCATGGCTGGCGCGTACTTCGGCCTCGATCGCGGCGATGATCCGTTCGGCCTCGTCCAGCCGGCCGTGCGTGGCAAGCCAGCGCGGGCTCTCCGGCACATGCCGGCGCACCAGCACGATCGCCACCGCCAGCACCGCGCCGAGCGCGAAGCAGGCGCGCCAGCCCCACACCGGCCCGAAGACGCGCGCATCCAGCAACACCAGGCTGAGCCCCGCGCCCAGCGCCGCACCGAGCCAGAAACTGCCGTTGATGGCCAGGTTCACGCGTCCCCTGACGCGCGCGGGAATCAGTTCGTCGATGGCCGAATTGATGGCGGCATACTCGCCGCCGATGCCCAGGCCGGTGCAGAAGCGGCAGGCGGCAAAGAAGGCAAAGTCGGGCGCGAACGCGGTCGCCAGCGTGGCCACCATGTAGACGGCCAGCGTGGCCAGGAACAGCCGCTTGCGGCCGAGCCGGTCGGCCATGCGCCCGAACACCAGCGCGCCCAGCACCGCGCCGGCGATATAGAGCGAGCCCGACCAGCCCACCTCGGTCGCGCTCAGCCCCAGCGTATCGGGCCGCTCCAGCACCGCGCCGACCGAGCCGACCAGCGTGACCTCCAGGCCATCGAGCACCCACGCGATACCCAGCGCGATCGCCACGCGCCAGTGCCAGCGCGACCACGGCAGGCGGTCGAGCCGCCCGGGAATGTCGGTGCGGAAGCTGGTATCGGGGGGCGGGCTGGCGAGGGCGGTATCGGCTGGCATTGCCAACCAGTATAGGAAACGCGGGCAGTGCCGCTCAGCGGTACAGCACGGTCGGCAGCCACAGGCCGATTTCTGGGAAGACGTAGAGCAGCACCAGCGCAATGACCTGGATGCCCATGAACGGCAGCATGCCGAGGAAGATCTGGTTCAGCGTGACATGGGGCGGCGCCACGCCCTTCAGGTAGAACGCGGCCATCGCCACCGGCGGCGACAGGAACGCGGTCTGCAGGTTCAGCGCCACCAGCAGCCCGAAGAACAGCGGATCGATGCCGAAGTTGTCCAGCAGCGGGATAAAGATCGGCATGAAGATGATGATGATCTCGGTCCATTCCAGCGGCCAGCCCAGCAGGAAAATGATCAGCTGCGCCAGGATCATGAACTGCACCGGCGACAGGTTCATCGACAGCACCCACTGCTCGACCAGCGCCTGCCCGCCCAGCAGCGCGAACGCGGCCGAGAAGATCGACGAGCCCACGAACAGCCAGCACACCATGGCGCTGGTCTTGGCGGTCAGCAGCACCGATTCCTTGAGCACGCCGAAGTTCAGCTGGCGGTAGGCGGCCGCGAGCAGCGCGCCGCCCAGCGAGCCGACCGCGGCGGCCTCGGTGGGCGTGGCCAGCCCGAACACGATCGAGCCCAGCACCGCCAGGATCAGCAGCGCCAGCGGGAAGAACGACGTCAGCAGCATCTTGAAGATTTCCACCCGCGCAAAGCTGAAGCGCCAGTAGAAATACACCAGCAGCAGGCCCACCACCGCCAGCGTGATCCAGAACCAGCGCGGTGCCGCGACGGCCGCGGCGGCAGGTGTCGATGGCGGCCGGGCGTCGGCTTCGGTGGCGGATGGCGTCGCGGACGTGGCCGGTGCGGCAGGCGTGGCCGGTGCCGCGGCGGCCGGCGCCGCCGGTTCTTCCGCTGGCGGTGCCGCCAGGTCGTCCACCGCCGCGCTGCTTTCCTCGGCGCCGCCCAGCGACAATGGGGCCTCGATCGCGATACTCGCGGCCGGCGCGGTGACTGCGCTATAGATGGTACCCATCACCAGCGCCGTCGCCAGCGCCGGCAGCAGCACGATGCCGAGCTGGCGCGCGAACACGGCACTCGGCACCTCGGCGTTGCGCGGACCCTTGAGCGCGCGCATCAGGCCCGCGCCCAGCGCCGGCAAGGCATGGGTGGCACCGCGCGCCTGCAGCGTGCGCGCCACCGGCGGCAGCGGCACCACGCGTTCGGCTTCCGGCAGCGGCGGCGCCAGCGCGGGCTTGAGCTTGGCCAGCAGCACGATGTAGAGCACATAGAGCCCGGTCAGCATCAGCCCGGGGAAGAAGGCGCCGGCATAGAGCTGCACCACCGAGACGCCCGCGGTGGCGCCGTAGACGATCAGCAGCACGGATGGCGGAATCAGGATGCCCAGGCAGCCGCCGGCAGTCACCGCGCCGGCCGACATCGAGGTGCTGTAGCCCGCGCGCAGCATCGCCGGGAACGCCAGCAGGCCCATCAGCGTGACCACCGCGCCGACGATGCCGGTGGCGGTGGCGAAGATCGCGCAGGTCACCAGCGTGGCCACTGCGAGCGAGCCCGGGATCCACGCCAGCGCCAGGTGCAGGCTGCGGAACAGTTTCTCGATCAGGTTCGAGCGCTCGACCAGGTAGCCCATGAACACGAACAGCGGGACCGAGATCAGCACATCGTTGGTCATCACCGCATAGGCGCGCTGCACCATCAGGTCCAGCGTCTGCTGTACCGCGATCTCCGGGTTGGCGTTGCGGTAGGCCAGCCAGGAAAACAGCACGCCCATGCCCATCAGCGTGAAGGCGGTGGGAAAGCCCAGCATGATCGCCACCACGATCAGCGCCAGCATCAGCAGGCCCAGGTGCCCGCTGGTCCAGTCGCCCTGTGCGGGCATGAACCACGCCACGCCGCCGATGATCAGCACCATCAGGGTCACGCCGAACCACAGTTCCTTCCTCATCGGCCGGCTCCCGGCGGGTTGTCGCGCGGCGGCGCAGCGTCGGCCTGTCCGGCCAGTTCAGCGGTCGGCGTGGCGTGCACCATCTCCTTGAGCTTGTCGACGTCGACTTCCTCGACATCGCCTTCGCGCAGCGGCCAGTTGCCGCTGCGCAGGCACATGATGCAGCGGATGGTCTCGGCCACGCCCTGAAGCAGCAGCAGCGCGCCGGCCACCGGGATCACCGCTTTGAACGGATAGATCGGCGGGCCGTCGGCGGCAATGGAAGAGTGTTCGTTCTGCGCCAGCGAGACCTCGAAGAAGTCGATGCCGGCCCACGCCAGCGCGATCACGCCGGGAAAGAAGAACGCCAGGTACAGCACCAGGTCGATGCCGGCCTGCATCCGCGGCGACAGGAAGCCGTAGAGGATATCGCCGCGCACGTGGCCGCGCTTGGCCAGCGTGTAGGCGCCCGCCAGCATGAACAGCGTGCCGTACAGCATGTTGCTGGCATCGAACACCCAGGCGTGCGGGGCGCCCAGCGCATAGCGCGAGAACACCTCGTAGCTGATCATCAGCGTGAGCGCGATGATCAGCCACGAGGCGGCCTGGCCGACGAAGGTGCTGAGCCAGTCGATGCGCAGCAGCAGGCGTTGCACGGCGCGCGTCCCGGGGGCTCAGCCGCGCTTGGAGAAGTAATGGCTGGAGGCCAGCCGGTAGTCGACGTTGGTATCGTTCTGCCAGCGCGTGGAGCGCTGCGCGAAGGCCTTCATCGAATCATTGACCTTCTTGAACATGGGGTTCTCTTTTTCCTTGCGCGCGACGATCTCGTCCCAGATCTTCAGCTGCGCCTGCAGCACCGAGTTGGGGGTGGCGTAGAACTTCACGCCCTGCTGCTGCAGCGCCTGGTAGTCCTTGGAATAGCGGTCGATCGCCTTCATCGACATGTCGGCCGAGGCCGCGTCCACCGCATTGGCGATCAGCGCCTTGAGCTTGGCCGGCAAGGCGTCGTAGCGCTTCTTGTTGAACAGGATCTCGAACTGCTCCGAGCACTGGTGGAAGCTGCGCAGCATGCAGATCTTGGACACGTCCTGGAAACCCAGCGCGCGGTCGGAGCTGGCGTTGTTGAACTCCGCCGCATCGAGCAGGCCGCGGTCCAGCGCCGGCACGATCTCGGCACCCGGCAGAGCGTTCACCGCGGCGCCCAGGCCGGTGAAGATATCGATCGACAACCCGACGGTGCGGAACTTCAGGCCCTTGAAATCTTCAGGCTTGGTGATGGGCTTCTTGAACCAGCCCAGCGGCTGGGTCGGCATCGGCCCGTACAGGAACGACACCACGTCCAGGTTCAGGCTGCGGTAGATCTCCTGCTGCAGTTCCTTGCCGCCGCCGTACTTGTGCCAGGCCAGCAGCATGTTCGGGTCCATGCCCCAGGCCGGGCCCGAGCCCCACAGCGCCAGCGCCGAGTTCTTGCCGTACCAGTACGCGATCACGCCATGGCCGCCGTCGAGCGTGCCCTTGCTGACCGCGTCGATCAGGTCGAAGGCCTTGACCACCGCGCCCGCGGGCAGCAGCTCGATCTTGAGGTCGCCGCCCGACATGTCGTTCACCTTGGTGACGAAGTCGCCGGCGAACTCGTGGAAAATATCCTTGGTCGGCCAGGTGCTCTGCCAGCGCATCGTGACCGGCCCCTGTGCCTTGACGATGGCCGGGAAGCCCATGGCGGCCGCGCCCGCGGCAGCGCCGGCGGCACCGCCCAGAAAGCCGCGCCGGGAGACACTGCTCCCCTGGCCGCTGCTCCGCCCCTCTGATTTCCTCGCCCTGGATGCCATGACCGTCTCCCTCTGATGAGTGTGGGACTACCCGCGAGCGCGCCGGCCATGGGGGACCGAGGCCGCTCGCCACTGACGCGAACACCGGAAAAGTCGGGAAAAACTGGAGCATGCTGGGCCAGCGGAGGCGCGGCAGTCCTGCGGACAGGCAGGGGTGCCGGGCAGGTGGCCCGTGATTCCCTTCATGGTAGGAAAGGCACAGGCAACCACAATCTAGGGATTACCCGCGCGGTGTGCGCCGGCGCACTTTGCGGCGCTGCAAGCAGTACTGCACTCGCGCGCGGGCTCAGGCGCGCGCGATGCCGACGGTGAAGCGGCCCTCGAGCATTCCTGCTGCGTCGGCGGCCTGGCGCACTTCGACGAGGTTGGGGCGCGGGCCGGCAATGGGGTCCTGCACCGTGGCGCGCGCCGGCACGCCGTGCGCACGGTAGGCCGGATGGCTGCCCAGCACCTCGCGGTTGAGCGCGTCGCTGAAATACAGCTGGCTGGTCAGCGCCTCGGCACTTCCAAGCAGCACCTTGAAATGGATATGGATGGCGCGCGGCGCGTACCAGCCGGGATAGATCGAGGTGAAGGTGGCGACGCCGTCGCGGTCCGCCGGCTGCACGCCGCGCAGGAAGCGCGCCTGCCGGTCAGTACGGCCTTCACTGCGCCCTTCGCCGCTGTAGTGGCCTTGCGCATCGCAGTGCCAGATGCTGACCAGGGCACCCGGCACCGGCGCGCAGCCGCGTCCGGCATCGACCACGCGGATGCGCAGCCGCAGCGGCTGGCCGGGGCGGCCGTCGCGGATATCGGCGCGCACCAGGGCATCGTCCAGATAGAACGGGCCTTCGGTGGCGGCCGGGGTCAGCAGGCAGGCCGCGGGCGTCGCCGCCGCGGCCGTGCCCGGCGCGATGCCGGCCGCGGCCAGCAGGCCCAGGTCGCGCAGGAAGCGGCGGCGCGCCGCGTCGGGATCGGCGGGGGCGCCGGCATCAGGTGCCGGGCCCGTGGTCATGGTGGCCTCCGTGGTGTGGCGAGTGGGCCGGGCCGCAGCGCGGCCTCACCGTCCCATGGCCTTGAGCATGGAATAGCCGTGGCTGGTGATGCGCGGCGCCTGGCGGCGGCCGTGCAGGACTTCGAGGTGAACCAGTTGCTTGTCGACCAGGGCCTTGAGGTCGATGGGATCGATCTGGCGGGAATCGGTGGAATCGAGGGAATCGGGGCCATCGCTCAGCAATAGCAGCGTGGCAAGTTCATGCGGGCTCAGCACGTTCGTCTCCTTGGCTAGAGGGGGGCGTTTGCTGGGAGTCTGCGCGGCGACATTGCGCCGGCGGGAATGGGGCAACACGACTCGCGTAACACGATGCGCGGGACGATCCGGCACGGGGCGCTGCATGTTGCGCTGCAGTGCCGCAGCGCAGCCGGGTGTCTCGCGCAATCCACTGGTTTGACGGAAGGGTCCGCGCGCGGTTCCACGCTGCCGCCGGCCGTTACATGTGACCCACTGTCGCAGCGCCGTCATTCCCATATTAGCCGGCCCCGGTGACAAGCCGATGGCCATGCCGTCATCGTGGACAAAGGGAGCGGCAGCCATCCGCTCCCGGTCATGCCGCCGTTACTGGCCCTGGCGCGCGCGCCAGGCTTCGTACAGGTCGACGCCCTGGTCGCGCGCCGGTACATAGGCCAGCTTCATTTCGCGCTGGTCGAGCGGACGGGCCAGCTCGACATAGCCGCGCTCGGCGGACAAGTCGTAAGGGGCGCCATCCTCGTTGGAATACGCGTAGTAGACCGCCTCGACCCCGGCCAGGTACATCGCGGTCAGGCACATCGGGCAGGGATAGCCGCTGGCGTACACGGTGCAGCCGCTCAGGTCGGGCTTGCCCAGCGCGCGGCTGGCGGCGCGCACCGCCTGCATCTCGGCATGCGCGCTGGGGTCGCAGGTGGCATCGACCTCGTTGACCGCGCGCGCCAGCACCGTGCCGTCCCTGACCACCACGGCGCCAAAGGGCCAGGTATTGCGCTCGCGCACGTTCTCCATGGCGAGGCGGATGGAATCCAGCAGATAGGCTTCGGTTGTCGACACGCGTTGTCTCCGGTCAGGCCTGGCCCGCGCAGGCGGACATGATGCGGGCATGGCGACTATAGGACAGCGTGCGGGGGCACGGTGGCGCGGGTTGTTATAGAGCGTATTCGGCTTTTGGTTTGCGCGGAATCGGGGGTTGTCGTGCTTGGCGGGCGTGGCTGTTTCGCCGGCGCAGCCGGCGACCTACTTCTTGGCCGAGCCCCAAGAAGTAGGCAAGAAGCGCGTCGCCTGAGCGGCTGGCTAAGGCGGCGTTGGCGGTTCGAACGGCGGTGACTTGCGGTCGTGCTGGTGGCGGTTCGACCCTGCTGACGCTACCTGGATGTGCCTGGCGTTCTAGGTCGGATGGACGAACCCGACTTTAGGTCGGTGGCAGCCTTCTAACTGCGTTGTTGGTGGGACGCCTTCGGCTGCGCTGCGCGCGCTCCCT
This sequence comes from Cupriavidus nantongensis, assembly GCF_001598055.1. Taxonomy (NCBI): domain Bacteria; kingdom Pseudomonadati; phylum Pseudomonadota; class Betaproteobacteria; order Burkholderiales; family Burkholderiaceae; genus Cupriavidus; species Cupriavidus nantongensis. The sequence continues at coordinate 595,962 of NZ_CP014845.1, forward strand.
ATCTCAGATCCACTGCTCTGGCACGGAGTGCGTCGCTGCGCTCGCACGCGTTGTCGAGGGCGAGCCGAAGGACTTTTCTCTTCCGCTTGTTTGCTCCCCTCTCCCGCGTGCGGGATGTATGGACCGGGGACATAGGTGACAGGTGTGCGAGGACATGGTTGACACTCCCGGGCAGATATCTGCCCGGGAGAACGAACCATGCCGTGGAGCGCCCGAGACACCATGAGCCTTCGCCTGGAGTTCATTGCCCTGGCTTCCCAGCCGGGATGCAACCGTCGGGAGCTGTGCCGACGGTTCTCGATCAGTCCGCAAACCGCTTATAAGTGGCTGGCCCGGCATCGGCAGGAAGGCGCCGCGGGCTTGGCCGACCGGCCCAGGCGGCCGCACCACAGCCCCGAGCGCACCGCTGATTTCCTGGAGGAACTGGTGCTGATGCTGCGCCGCGAACACCCGACCTGGGGTGGGCGCAAGATCAGCCGCAGGCTGTCCGACCTGGGCCACGCCGAGGTGCCTGCGCCCAGCACGGTGACCTCGATCCTGCATCGACATGGTCTGATCGATCCGCAGGCCAGCGCCCAGGCCACCCCCTGGCGGCGGTTCGAGCACGACGAACCCAACGAGCTGCTGCAGATGGACTTCAAGGGTCAGGTGCCCAATGAGCAGGGCGTCTGCTTTCCGCTCACGCTGATCGACGACCATTCCCGCTTCAACCTGTGCCTGGCAGCCTGCGCGGACCAGCGCCGCCAGACGGTGCAGCAGCAGCTGATCGGGGCCTTCCGCCGCTACGGCCTGCCCCGGCGCATCACCATGGATAACGGCCCTCCATGGGGAGGCGGCGACGAAGAGGGGCTGGGCTACACCAGGCTGACGGTCTGGTTAATGCAACTAGGGATCCGGGTCAGCCATTCACGGCCCTATCACCCACAAACACAGGGCAAGGACGAGCGGTTCCACCGCACCCTGAAGGCCGAAGTCCTGCAGCACCGCCGCTTCGTGGACAACACCGAGGCGCAGCAGGTCTTCGATCGATATCGCTACGTGTACAACCACGAGCGACCCCATCAGGCCCTGGACATGCAGGTGCCGGCCCAACGCTATCGCGTGAGCAGCGTGGCCTACCCGGAGGCGCTGCCGGAGGTGCAGTACCAGAGCGGCGACCGTGTCTACAAGGTCGACAGCAGCGCACGGATCATGGTTGGCAACCGGCGCATCAAGATCGGCAAGGCGTTCATCGGCCAGTGGATCGCGCTACGCCCGACCCGGCGCGACGGCGTGTTGGCCATATGGTTCAGCCGCTTTGAAATCGGCGAAATTAGCCTGCACGCCGCAGCGGCGTGCAGGCCACAAGCATCACCTAGGGACGTAACCCCCTGACGTCTACAATGTGTCCACCATGTCCTCGCACATGCGTCCACCATGTCCCCGGTCTATACAGCGGGAGAGGGGCGGGGGTGAGGGCCAGCGCGTCAACGAAGTCCCGTATGCAAATTCACCTTTGCCCCCCGCTGCAGCGGGCGGCCCCGAAATCGTCGCACCGCCGAAGCACCGCGCCGTGCCGCTGCTGCCCTTGCGTGTCAGCCCGGATGCACTACAACCAGTAGTGCGGTGGCCGTGGTCTTGCCACCATTGGAGATTGCATGTGCGACATCGGCCGCATAGCGCGCGGTCTCGCCGTGCCGCAGCTTCTTTTCATCGGCGCCCGCGCGCACCGTCATCGATCCGCTCAGCACCGACAGGTGTTCCTGGGTGCCGGCCTCGTGCGGCTCGGAGGCCAGCACGCCGCCGGCCTGGATCGTCAGCTCATACCACTCGAAACGCCCGGCCAGGTCGATCGGGCCCAGGATGCGCAGGTCGCAGCGCGTGTCCGGGCTCTTCAGCGACGGGATCGCGTGCGGCTGGACCACGGTGATGCCGCCGCCGGGACGCTGCGCGGCGCCGCCGGCGAGGAAGTCGGTCAGGCTTACGCCGAGCGCATTGGCCAGCCGCCACAGCACCGCCACGGTCGGGTTGGCGAGGTTGCGTTCGATCTGCGACAGCATCGACTTGGATACACCGGCGCGGCGCGACAGTTCGTCGAGCGACAGCCGCTGCTGCTGGCGCAGCGCCTGCAGCGCCGTGCCGACGGCGGGCGGCCCGTCGGCCGGCGGGGTCTGGAGCAGGGCTTGCGTCATGGAATGATGTTCGTTATATTGCCCAAAACGTTCGATATATAGAACGTGTTCGATTTATCGATCGGATCGTAGCACATCCGCCCATCCTCGAATCCAACGGAGCCAAGCCATGCCGAATGCCCAGGCGTTCTATGCGTCCATCCGCGACGAGCTGCAGTCCATCCGCGACGCCGGGTTGTACAAGAACGAGCGCGTGATCGCCACGCCGCAGGGCGCGCGCGTGCGCACCAGTGACGGCCGCGAGGTCATCAACCTGTGCGCCAACAATTACCTGGGCCTGTCGTCGCACCCGCGCGTGATCGAGGCCGCGCACGAGGCGTTGCGCACGCATGGTTTCGGCCTGAGCTCGGTGCGCTTCATCTGCGGCACCCAGGACCTGCACAAGACGCTCGAGGCGCGGCTGTCGGCCTTCCTCGGCACCGAGGACACCATCCTCTACGGCTCGGCCTTCGACGCCAATGGCGGCTTGTTCGAAACGCTGCTGGGGGCGGAGGACGCGGTCATCAGCGATGCGCTCAACCACGCCTCGATCATCGACGGCATCCGCCTGTCCAAGGCGCGGCGCTACCGCTACCAGCACAACGACATGGACGACCTGCGCGCGCAGCTGGAACAGGCGCGTGCCGACGGCGCGCGCTACACGCTGGTGTTCTCCGACGGCGTGTTCTCGATGGACGGTACCGTGGCGCGCCTGGACCAGATGCGCGCGCTGTGCGACGAGTACGGTGCGCTGCTGGGCATCGACGAATGCCATGCCACCGGCTTCATGGGCCAGCGCGGCCGCGGCACGCACGAGGCGCGCGGGGTGTTCGGCAAGATCGACATCATCACCGGCACGCTCGGCAAGGCGCTCGGCGGCGCGTCGGGCGGCTTCACCAGCGCGCGCAAGGAAGTGGTGGCGCTGCTGCGCCAGCGCTCGCGGCCCTACCTGTTCTCGAACACGGTGGCGCCGGCGATCGTGGGCGCGTCGATCGCGGTGCTCGATATCCTCGAAGGCAGCACCGAGCTGCGCGACCGGCTCGAGCGCAATACCAAGTTCTTCCGCGCCGGGCTGGACCAGCTTGGCATCGACGTCAAGGCCGGCGACCATCCCATCATCCCGATCATGGTCTACGACGCCGACAAGGCGCAGCAGCTGGCGCAGCGGCTGCTGGAGCTGGGCGTGTACGTGGTGGGCTTTTTCTATCCGGTGGTGCCCAAGGGGCAGGCGCGCATCCGCGTGCAGATGAGCGCGCTGCATGACGAGACCACGCTGCAGGCGGCGCTCGACGCCTTCGGCCAGGCCGGGCGCGAACTGGGGCTGATCTGATGGGCGACGGCACACCGAAGATCCTGATCGTCGGCGCCAACGGCCAGATCGGGTCCGAGCTGGCGCTGGCGCTGGCCGAGCGCTACGGGCGTGGCAACGTCATCACCTCCGACGTGGTGCCAACCGGCCGCCATGTGCAGCTGACCCACGAAATGCTCAACGCCACCGACCGCGGCGAACTGGCCACGGTGGTAGAGCGCCATGGCATCACCCAGGTCTACCTGCTGGCCGCGGCGCTGTCCGCCACCGGCGAGAAGGCGCCGCAGTGGGCCTGGAACCTCAACATGACCAGCCTGCTCAACGTGCTCGAACTGGCGCGGCAGACCGGGCTGGAACGGGTGTTCTGGCCCAGTTCGATCGCCGCCTTCGGCCCGACCACGCCGGCCGCGCACACGCCGCAGCAGACCGTGATGGAGCCGACCACGGTCTACGGCATCTCCAAGCAGGCGGGCGAGGGCTGGTGCCGCTGGTACCACGCCAACCATGGCGTCGACGTGCGCAGCGTGCGCTATCCCGGCCTGATCTCGCACAAGACCCCGCCCGGCGGCGGCACCACCGACTATGCCGTCGACATCTTCCATGCGGCGGTGAAGGGCGAGCCCTACACCTGCTTCCTGCGCGAGGACGAGGCCCTGCCGATGATGTATATGCCCGATGCCATCCGCGCCACCATCGAACTGATGGAAGCGCCGGCGGACCGGCTGAGCGAGCGCGGCAGCTACAACATCGCCGGCATGAGCTTTACGCCGGCGCAGATCGCCGCGGCCATCCGCGAGCAGGTGCCGGGCTTCCAGATCCGCTACCAACCGGACTATCGCCAGGCGATCGCGCAGGGCTGGCCCGATTCGATCGACGACGCGGTCGCGCGCGCGGACTGGGGCTGGCGCGCGCAGTACGGGCTGCGCGAGATGGTGGCCGACATGCTGGCCAACCTGAGGGCGACGCTGCCGGGCTGAGCGGCTACGGCACCGGGTTGCCCTCGATCCTGCGGTCGATGGCAATGCGCACGCCCTCGCTGCCGACCGCCACCGGCCCGGTGCGCCCGACCAGGTCGCCCGCCTTCGGCAAGGCGCTGCCGCTGGCGGAGATCCGCGCTTCCACTATCACCTGCTGCTGGCCCGAAAGCCGATGGTCGGGGCGCATCGCCATGGCATCGTCCAGCGTGAACGACAGCGGCAGGTCGCGTGCCGCGCGCCGGAGCACGGCCAGCGGCATGCGCGTGCCGTCGACGGGCAGGGCATAGACGAACAGCGTGTCGCCAGGTTGCGGCGCGCGCCCGGCCTGCTCGCTCAGCGTCACCATGCCGGTGATGGCCGCGGCCGGCGCCGCGGCGGGCGTGCCGCGCGCGGCCGCGAGGTTGGCGGCGATGCGCGCCGCGGTCTGCGAATCCGCCGGCAGCAGCCGGTACAGGTGTTCCCAGTAGCCGATCGCCGCCTGCCGGTCGCCGCGCTCGGTCGCCGCGCTGGCGGCGAGCGCCAGGCCCTTGGGGTCGTCGGGATCGAGCGCCAGCGCCTGGCGCACCTGCGCCATCGGCGCGCCGTCCAGCACGCCGCCGTTCAGTGTGGCCAGCACGTCAGCGTAGTCGGAGCGCAGCGCCGCCACTTCAGGGGCCAGCTCGACCGCGCGCGCGTAGGCGGCCGCGGCATCGGCATGGCGCTCCAGCACGCTGTACGAACGCGCCAGCATGGCCCAGCCCTGCGCATCGCCGGGCGCTTCGCGCAAACGCTGCGCGAGCTGGTTGACCATGCCCTCGACCTGCGCGCCGCTCAATTGGTGCTCGCTGCCGCGGGCCGCGGGCAGGTCGTCGGCACGCCATAGCGCCACCGGATTGCCCAGATGCAGGTAGAGCAGGATGGCGGCGCTGGGCAACGCCGCCAGCAGCACTGCGGCGAGCAGCGGCGAGGGCCCCGCGCCGGCGGGCGTGGTGTTGGTGCCGGCGGCTTCGTCCAGCAGCCGGCGGCCCAGTTCATCGCGGGCTTCGGCATGGCGGGTTGCGCTCAGGGTGCCGGCGTGCAGGTCGCGGTCGAGCTCGCGCAGCTGGTCGTGGTAGAGGTCGACCAGCAGCGCGCGCTCGGGCGTGGCGGGGCTGGACGTTGCGCGGCGGCGCAACAGCGGCCAGAGCAGGCATGTGGTGGCCGCGGCGATCAGCGCGGCGGCCAGCAGCCAGAAGGTGGTCATGGCGGGCGGTGCTCCGTGGTCGAGCCATCCAGCAAGTCCGCAAGCTGGCGCCGCGCGGCGGCGTCCAGCGGCGCCTCGGTCGTGGCGCCGGCATCAGGTCTGCGCGAGCGCGCGTGCACGATCGCGGCCACGGCAGCGGCCAGCAGCAACAGCGGCCCGAACCACAGCAGCCACGTCAGCGGCCGCAGCGGCGGCTGGTACAGCACGACGTCGCCGTAGCGCTGCACCAGGTAATCCTTGATGGCGGCATCGCTGGCGCCGTCGCGCAGCTGCGCGCGAATCTGGCGGCGCAGGTCCACCGCCAGCTCGGCGTTGGAGTCGGCCAGGGTCTGGTTCTGGCAGACCAGGCAGCGCAGCTCGCCGGACAGCGCATGCACGCGCGCGTCGAGCTCGGCTTCGCTCAGCGCCGCCGCGTGCAGCGTCACGCCACAGAGCGTTACCGCGAGCAAGGAGCGCGCGTGGCTACGCACGGCCGTCTCCCTGCCGCTGCAACTGCTCGATCAGCGGCACCAGCTTGCGCTCCAGCACCTCGCGCGTGACCGGCCCGACCTGGCGGTAGCGCACCACGCCGTGCTGGTCGATGACGAAGGTCTCCGGCACGCCGTAGACGCCGTAGTCGATGCCGACCCGGCCGTCGGCGTCGACCAGCGACGCGGCATAGGGGTCGCCCAGCCTCCGCAGCCAGTCGCGCGCGGCGCCGGCCTCGTCCTTGTAGTTCAGGCCGTACAGCGGCACCGGCGCGCGCGCGGCAAAGTCCACCAGCAGCGGATGCTCGGTGCGGCAGGCCGCGCACCACGAGGCCCACACGTTGAGCAGCCACACCTTGCCACGCAAATCGGCGCTGGCCAGCGTGCGGCCCTCGGGCGCCAGCAGCGGCAGGTCGAACGCCGGCGCGGCCTTGCCCACCAGCGGCGACGGCAGCTCGCGCGGATCGTGGCGCAGGCCGGCGGCCAGCGCCACGGCGAGGGCGAGGAAGGCGGCCAGCGGCAGCAGGAAGCGCGTCATGCCGGGGTCTCCTTGCGGACCGAGCTCAGTGCCGGCACCGCGGGCGCATCGCTTGGGACTGGCGCATTGACCGCGCCGGTGGCGCGGCGCCGCAGCCGGTAGCGCTTGTCGCAGACCGCCAGCACGCCGCCCAGCGCCATCAGCACGCAGCCGGCCCAGATCCAGCCGACAAACGGCTTGACGTGGATGCGCACGGCCCAGGCGCTGCCGTCGGCATCGTTGCCGACATGCTCGCCCAGCGCCGCGTAGAGATCGCGCGTGACGCCGCTGTCGATCGCCGCCTCGGTGGTGGGCAGGTCCTGGCTGCGGTAGATGCGGCGCTCGGGATGCAGCACCGCGACGCGCCGGCCGTCGCGCGAGGCCACCAGCGTGCCGCGCAGCGCGTCGTAGTTGGGGCCGCCGGCTTGCGTTACGCCGGCAAAGCGGAAGTCGTAGCCGCCCACGCTGACGCTGTCGCCGGCGCGCATCGGCAGCTCGCGCAGGCTTTCCTGACCGGACACCAGCGTCACGCCGGCGATAAAGACGCCCACGCCGGCGTGCGCCAGCAGCATGCCCCAGTAGCCGGGCGTGAACTGGCGCAGCGCCGCCAGCCGGCGGCCGCGCTGGTGCTGCAGCCGCGCCGCCACGCTGGCTACCGCGCTCAGCACGCACCACGCCGCCAGCATCAATCCCAGCCCGCTCAGCGCCGAGGCATTGCGCAGCGCCAGCAGCAGCCCCGCGCCGATGGCTGCGCTGGCCAGCGCGGCCCAGCGCAGCCGGCGCGCCATGCCGGGCAGGTCGCCGTGGCGCCAGCGCACCAGCGGCGCGGCGCCCATCAGCAGCACCGCGGGCGCCATCAACGGCACGAACACCTGCTCGAAATAGGCCGGACCGACCGAGATCTTGCTCAGTCCGAGCACATCGACCAGCAGCGGGTAGAGCGTGCCAAGCAGCACCGTGGCGGCGGCCACCGCCAGCAGCACGTTGTTGGCCAGCAGCATCGACTCGCGCGACACCGCCGCAAACGCCACGCGGCGCGCCAGCGCCGGCGCGCGCCAGGCGTACAGCGCCAGCGCCAGCCCGGTCACCAGCCCCAGCAGCGCCAGAATGAAGATGCCGCGCTTCGGGTCCACCGCGAAGGCGTGGACCGAGGTCAGCACGCCCGAGCGGACCAGGAAGGTGCCGAGCAGGCTCAGCGAGAACGTGAAGATCGCCAGCAGCACGGTCCATGCGCGCAACGCGCCGCGCTTTTCGGTGACCGCCAGCGAATGCATCAGCGCGGTGCCGGCCAGCCACGGCATGAACGAGGCATTCTCGACCGGGTCCCAGAACCACCAGCCGCCCCAGCCCAGCTCGTAGTAGGCCCAGGCGCTGCCGAGCATGATGCCCAGCGTCAACAAGGCCCACGCCACCGTGGTCCACGGGCGCGACCAGCGCGCCCAGGCCGCGTCGACGCGCCCGGCCAGCAGCGCGGCCACGGCAAAGGCAAAGGTCACCGAGAAGCCGACGTAGCCCATGTATAGCAGCGGCGGGTGGAACACCATGCCGGGATCCTGCAACAGGGGATTGAGGTCGCGGCCTTCCATCGCCGGCGGCAGCAACCGCACGAACGGGTTGGAGGCAAACAGCAGGAACGCCAGGAAGCCGGCGCTGATCGCGCCCATCACCGCCAGCACGTGCGCCACCGCGGCCAGCGGCAGCTGCCTGCTCCATACCGACACCGCCAGCGACCACAGTGCCAGCATCAGCGTCCACAGCAGCATCGAGCCCTCGTGCCCGCCCCACACCGCGGCGATGCGGTAGGCCAGCGGCAGCGCGCTGTTGGCGTTCGCGGCGACATAGCGCACGCTGAAGTCGTGGTCGACGAAGCACCAGGTCAGCGCGGCGAACGACAGCGCCACCAGCCCGCATTGCACGCGCGCGGCGGGGCGTGCCAGTGCCATCCATGCCAGCCGGCCGCGCGCCGCGCCGGCCAGCGGCACCACCGCCTGCACCACGGCCACCAGCAGCGCGACGATCAGCGTGAAGTGGCCCAGCTCGGCGATCACCGGCGCACCTCCTGCGTGGCCATGGCCCCGGCCATGCGCGGGTTGGCCTGGCCGGCCTGCTTCAGCGCATCGGCGGCCTCGGGCGGCATGTAGTTCTCGTCGTGCTTGGCCAGCACCTCGCTGGCGACAAAGGTGCCGTCCGCGCGCAGCTGGCCGCGCGCGACCACGCCCTTGCCTTCGCGGAACAGGTCGGGCAGCAGGCCGCGATACTGCACCGGCACCTCGCGCGCGGTGTCGGTCACGACGAAGCGCACCGTCATGCCGTCGCCCTCGCGCCGGATCGACCCTGGCGCGACCAGCCCGCCCAGCCGGAAGCTGCGCGCCACCGGCGCCTCGTGCGCGGCGACCTGGCTCGGGCTGTAGAAGAACACCAGGTTGGAACGAAAGGCATTGAGCACCAGCGCCGCCGCGACGCCGCAGCAGGCCAGGGCCGCGGCCAGCAGCCCGAGGCGGCGCTGGCGCGGCGTCATCGCCCGGCTTCCCCGTCGGTGTGCCGGCGCGTGGCCCGGCTGCGGCGCGCCAGCAGCACCAGTTCCAGCGCCAGCAGCAGCGCGCTCACGCCGAACGCGCCGGCGATGAAGACGCCGTGGCGGCCATCGGTCAGCAGCGACGGCAGCAGCGAGGCCAGGGTCATGCGCGCTCTCCGTCGGTCATGGCCGGCCCGTGCGGCACCTCGCCGCGTTCGCGCAGGATGCAGCGCACGCGCACCAGCGCCACCGCCACCGTGTACAGCCAGCACGCCAGCGTCATCAGCAGCATGCCGGCCAGCATGGTGGCGGCCATGGTCGGCGCCGCGGTCAGGCTGACCGAGGCGCCCTGGTGCAGCGTGTTCCACCACTGCACCGAGAAATAGATCACCGGGATGTTGACCACCCCGACCAGCGCCAGCACCGCGCAGGCGCGCTCGGCGCGGCGCGGCTCGTCGATGGCGGCTTCCAGCGCGATAAAGCCCAGGTACAGGAACAGCAGGATCAGCTCGGAGGTCAGGCGCGCGTCCCATACCCACCACGTGCCCCAGGTGGGCTGGCCCCACAGCGCGCCGGTCCACAGCGCCAGCACGGTGAAGAGCGCGCCGGTCGGCGCCAGCGCCGACGCCATCATCGATGACAGCCGTGTGCGCAGCACCAGCGCCAGCGCGCAGTAGCCGGCCATGACCAGGTAGATCAGCATCGACATCCATGCCGCCGGCACATGGATAAAGATGATGCGGTAGACCTCGCCCTGCTGCGCGTCGGTGGGCGCCACGCCGAAGCCGACATACAGGCCGGCAAGCGCGAATAGCGCCGCCGCGGCGAAGCACCATGGCGCCATGCGCCCGGCCAGCGGATAGAAGCGCACCGGCGCGGCATAGGCCAGCCAGCTGCGGCGCGCGCGCGCAGGTGACGCGATGCGCTGTGGCAACGAGTGCTGCGGCTGGCTCATGCCGGCGTCTCCATGGCAATGCGCAGCCCGGCGGCGGCGGCCAGCGGGCACAGCAACAGCGACAGCGCCAGGCACGCGCCCAGCAGCGAGAACTGCGCCGTCACGTCGAGCCCGGCATCGGCCGCGGCCGCGGCCGCGGCGCCGAACACCAGCACCGGCACGCACAGCGGCAGCACCAGGATGCACAGCAGCACCGCGCCCCCGCGCAGGCCCAGCGTCAGCGCCGCGCCCACCGCGCCGATCAGGCTCAGCGCCGGCGTGCCGACCAGCAGCGATGCCGCCAGCAACAGCGCGGCGCCGGGCGGCAACCCGTACTGCTGCGCCAGCAGCGGCGTCAGCACCAGCAGCGGCAGCCCGCTGGTGAGCCAGTGCGCGGCGATCTTGGCCAGCACCAGCAGCGCCAGCGGATGCGGCGACAGCAGCAGCTGGTCCAGGCTGCCGTCGGCATGCTCCTGCGCGAACAGGCGCGACAGCGACAGCATCGAGGCCAGCAGCGCCGTCACCCACAGAATGCCCGGCGCCAGCGCGCGCAACTGCTGCGGCTCGGGTCCGAGCGCCAGCGGGAACAGGCTCGCGGCCATGACGAAGAACACCACGCCGCCGAGCAGGCTGCCGCGCCGCCGCCACGACAGCGAGACATCGTGCGCGACGATGGCGGCGAGCGTGCCTGGCATGCCCATCATGCACCCGCTCCGTCCAGCCGCAGCACCGCGCCGCCGCCGGGCAGCAGCTGGTGCGTGGCGATCACGGCCATGCCGCCCGCGGCCAGGTGCGCGTCGAGCTGGCGCTGGAAGCGCGCGCAACTGTCGGCATCGAGCGCGGTGACCGGTTCATCCAGCAGCCACAGCACGCGCGGCGCCAGCGCCAGCCGCGCCAGCGCGACGCGGCGCCGCTGGCCTTGCGACAGCGTGCGCACCGGCACGTGCGCGACGCGTTCCAGCGCCTGCGCCGCGAGCGCGCGCGCGATGCTGGCGGCTCGCTTGCCCGCATCGGCATGGTGGCCAGCGAGGCGGGCGGCAAAGCGCAGGTTCTCGGCCGGGGTCAGGTCGATGTCGATGCCGTTGGCGTGGCCGAGGTAGGCCAGCGCCTGCTGGAACTCGGGGTCGGCGGCGCGCAGCGGACGGCCATGCCATTGCAGCGTGCCGGCATCGGCGCTGGCCAGGCCGCACAGCACGCGCAGCAGCGTGGTCTTGCCGCTGCCGTTGGCGCCCAGCACCTGCAGCAGTCCGCCCGGCGCCAGGCCGAAGCCGATGCCTTGCAGCACCGTGCGGTCGGCGCGCGCCACCGCCAGGCCGCTGGCGCTGAGCACGGGCGCGGCGGCAGGCGTCATTTGACCTCGGCCCCGGACATGTCGGGCAGATGGTGGGCGATGCCCTTGTGGCAGTCGATGCAGGTCTTCTCCTTGTTGGCCAGGTAGGTCGAATGCATGGCCTGTGCGCGCGGGCTCTGCCGGGTGAAGTCCATCGACTGGTAGTCGTGGCAGTTGCGGCATTCCAGCGAATCGTTGGCCTTGAAGCGGGCCCATTCGTGCTGGGCCAGCGTGAGCCGGTGCGCCTGGAATTTCTCGCGGGTGTCGACGGTGCCGAAGATCTTGGCCCAGACCTCCTTGGACGCCTGCATCTTGCGCGCCATCTTGTCGGTCCAGTTGTGCGGCACATGGCAATCGGAACACTTGGCGCGCACGCCGCTGCGGTTGGTGAAATGGATGGTGCCCTGCAGCTCCTGGTAGACGTTGTCGCGCATCTCGTGGCAGCCGGTGCAGAACTGCTCGGTGTTGGTCAGCTCCAGCGCGGTGTTGAACGCGCCCCAGAACACCACGCCGGCGATAAAGCCGCCCAGCGTCAGGAAGCCCAGGCTGAAGTACGCGCTGGGCCGGTTGATGGTCCGCCAGTAACGCTTGATCAGGTCGAGCATGGCGCGCTTCCGCTAGTTGGACGAGCCCTTGGCGCCGGGCTTGCGCCTGAGCATCTGCTCGACATCGACGAAGGTGTTGCCCACCAGCGGCTTGGCGTCGGCCTGCGGCACGTGGCATTGGGTGCAGAAGTAGCGGCGCGGCGACACGTCGGCCAGCACGTTGTTGTGGCGGTCCATGTAGTGCGTGATGCTGACCGGGATCGCCTGGGTTTCCTCGGTGCGGGTGCGGGCGTGGCAGAACATGCAGCGGTTGAAGTCCTTGTCGAGCTGGTAGCCGTCGATCTTGTGCGGGATCGTCGGCGGCTGCATGGTGTAGTTGCGGTTGCGGCGGATGTCCTTGTTCTCGGTGGGGTAGAGCAGCGGCGCCTTGCTTTCATCGGCGATGGGTGTGGGCCCGCGCATCGCGTCGACCACGCCCTGCGCATGCGCCGTGCTGGCGCTGTGCGGCGCCAGCGCGGCCAGCAGCAGCGCGCACAGCGCCAGCAGCGGCATCCAGGATCGGCTTGGCATCATGGCGTCTCCCTCGTTCGGTTGCGGCTAGACCTTGACGATCTTGACCGCGCACTTCTTGAAGTCGGTCTGCAGCGAGATCGGGCAGGTGGCGTCCAGCGTCACCTTGTTGATCAGCTGGCTGGCATCGAACCACGGCACGAACACCAGCCCGCGCGGCGGCGCGTCGCGCCCGCGGGTCTCGACGCGCGAGCGCATGCGCCCGCGCCGCGACACCACCTCCACCTCGACGCCGCGGCGCAGGCCCAGGGCCCTGGCGTCTTCGGGGTGCATGAACACCACCGCGTTGGGGAAGGCGCGGTACAGCTCGGGCACGCGCCGCGTCATCGAGCCGGAGTGCCAGTGCTCCAGCACGCGGCCGGTGGCCAGCCAGAACGGATACTCCTTGTCCGGCGACTCGGCCGGTGGCTCGTAGGGCAGGGCAAAGATCACCGCCTTGCCGTCCGGGTTTCCGTAGAACTGGTAGCCGGTGCCGGCCTTGACGTAGGGGTCGCTGCCCTCGCGGTAGCGCCAGCGCGTTTCCTTGCCGTTGACCACCGGCCAGCGCAGCCCGCGCGCCTCGTGATAGGCATTGAATGGGGCCAGGTCATGGCCGTGGCCGCGGCCGAAGCTGGCGTACTCCTCGAACAGCCCCTTCTGCAGGTAGAAGCCGAAGGCCTTGGCTTCGGCATTGTGGTAGTCGGGATCGATGTCCTTGAGGGGGAACCGGTCGACATTGCCGTTGCGGTAGAGCACGTCGAACAGGGTCTTGCCGCGGTATTCGGGCTTTTTCGCGATCAGGTCGGCCGGCCACACGTCCTCGACCTTGAAGCGTTTGGAGAATTCCACCAGCTGCCACAGGTCCGAGCGCGCCTCGCCCGGCGCATCGACCAGCTGGTGCCAGAACTGCGTGCGGCGCTCGGCATTGCCGTAGGCGCCTTCCTTCTCCACCCACATCGCGCTGGGCAGGATCAGGTCGGCGGCCAGCGCGGTCACGGTGGGATAGGCGTCGGACACCACCACGAAGTTCTGCGGGTTGCGGTAGCCCGGCAGGCCTTCTTCCATCAGGTTGGCCGCGGCCTGCATATTGTTGTTGACCTGCACCCAGTAGGCGTTGAGCTTGCCGTCCTTGAGCATGCGGTTCTGCAGCACCGCGTGGTAGCCGGGCTTGTCGGGGATGGTGCCGGGCGGCAGCTTCCAGATGCGCTCGGCCTCCTCGCGATGCTTGGGATTGGTCACCACCATGTCGGCCGGCAGCCGGTGCGAGAAGGTGCCCACCTCGCGCGCGGTGCCGCACGCCGACGGCTGCCCCGTCAGCGAGAACGGGCTGTTGCCCGGGGTGGCGATCTTGCCGGTCAGCAGGTGCAGGTTGTAGACCATGTTGTTGGCCCAGCTGCCGCGCGTATGCTGGTTGAAACCCATGGTCCACAGCGACATCACCTTGACGTTGGGGTCTGCGTAGAGCTCGGCCAGCTGGTCGAGCTTGGCCTTGGGCACGCCCGACAGCTTGCTGACGGTATCGGCGTCGTACTTGGCGACGAAGCGCGCGAAGTCGTCGAACGTGATGACGCGCGCAGCGCCGGGATCGGCCGCGTTTTTCGCCGCCTTCTGCAGCGGATGCTCGGGGCGCAGGCCGTAGCCGATGTCGGTCACGCCCTCCTTGAACACGGTGTGCCTGTTGACGAAGTCCTTGTTGACCTTGTTGTTCCTGATGATGTAGTGGGCGATGTAGTTCATCATCGCCAGGTCGGTCTGCGGCTTGAAGATGACCGGGATGTCGGCCAGGTCGAACGAGCGGTGCGTAAAGGTCGACAGCACCGCCACGCGTGTCTTGGGGTGGCTCAGGCGGCGGTCGGTGATGCGGGTCCACAGGATGGGGTGCATCTCGGCCATGTTCGAGCCCCACAGCACGAAGGCATCGGCGGCCTCGAAGTCGTCGTAGCAGCCCATCGGCTCGTCCATGCCGAAGGTTCGCATAAAGCCCTGCACCGCCGACGCCATGCAGTGGCGCGCATTGGGATCGAGGTTGTTGGAGCGGAACCCGGCCTTCATCAGCTTGGACGCGGCATAGCCTTCCCACACGGTCCACTGGCCCGAGCCGAACATGCCCACCGCGGTCGGGCCCTTCTCCTTGAGCACGCGCTTGAACTGGTGCTCCATCTCGTCGAAGGCGCGCTCCCACGTGACCGGGGCGAATTCGCCGTTCTTGTCGTACTTGCCGTTTTTCATGCGCAGCAGCGGCTTCGTCAGCCGGTCCTGCCCGTACATGATCTTCGACAGGAAATAGCCCTTGACGCAGTTCAGGCCCTTGTTGACCTCGGCCTGCGGATCGCCGTTGGTGGCGACCACCTTGTTGTCCTTGACCGCCACCGTGACGCCGCAGCCGGTGCCGCAGAAGCGGCAAGGGGCCTTGGACCATTTCAGTCTCGTGACCTCGCTGTCGGTGACCATGTTGGCCGCGCCGGCCGGCAGCGCCACGCCGGCCACCGATGCCGTTGCGGCGACGGCGGTCTGCTTGATGAAATCGCGACGAGAGATGGTCATGTGCCTGCCTCCTCGTTCATTGCGGGGCTGATGCCCCGGTCCGTGCGCTGGTCGATGGCCTGGTGCATGGCCCCGGCATCTTCGTTGTGCTGGTAGACCAGCGCGGCCGACAGCACGCCGTCGAGCTGGTGCAGCAAGGTCAGGTGCGCGGCGATGGCGCGCGAGCTGGGGGCTTCGAGGGTGACGACCAGCTTGCCGCTGTCGCTGGCGGCATGGATCTCGGCGCCGGCGATGGCGTCGATCGCCGCACGCACCTGCGGCAGCCTGGCGGGAAGGGCATGGACCACGATGCCGGCGATATGCCATTCGGCGTCCGCGGGCAACGGCTGTATGGGGATGGCACGTCTTGCAGCGGGCATGCGCAAGCTCCGGTTCGATGCCGTTTCAGTCTGTGCTGCAGCTTGTTTTTATCTGTCAATGCCCCGGCGGCGGCAAGCCTGCCGCACCGGGCCTGCACGGCCCGCCTAGTGGGTAGGCGGGCCGCTGATCAGCTGGGTCATCCAGACAATGAACCCATAGCCCGCGACGATGATGACGGAAAGCACCGGCACCATGACGGCGGTCAGGAAAAGAAAACTGCGCAGTTCTTCTTGCTTGCGTTGCGGATCGTGGGTTTCACCGGTTTCCATCGTCGTTGACGTCCTCGGCAAAAAGGATCAGGCGCGGCCCGATGTGTTACACCATTAAAGGAAGTGCAAGCAAAGGTGTCAAGACTGCACTCGCGGCGAGCCTGCGGTGGCGCAGACCTGCGGCACGCACCGCAACGCTGCCCCCGCGCGCCGTGGTTGCGGCAGCCCGGACCGGGCGCGGGCCCGGTCCGATATGTCATCTATTGATAGGTCACCACGACAAGGTAGGCGGGCGCCGTGCCGCGCCGGGCGGCGCGCACGGGTTCCACCCTGACTTTGGCCATGCCGATGCGCGTCAGTCCGGGCGACCGCTGCGCAGCCACCGCGAACGGCGCCGAGAGGATCTGCCCCGATGGCTGCTGGCAACTGGCCTGCACCATGCCGGCCGACGGCCGCAGCTCGCATGAGGGGTTGGTGATCGCACCGAGGAACGTAATGGTGCCCGATTGCGCGACCGCGCTGCCGATTCCCGCGCTCACCAGCAGCGCGCCCGCGGCCAGCCGTCCGACCAGGGCGGCGGCCTTCCTGCTCCGTTCAAGCGACATATCTGAACCTCACGATTGTTAGTGCGGCGCCGCGCGGGCCGCCATTGTCATCGCTAGCGTGCAGGCCCACCAATGCGCTGTGGGCTGCCTTTAGCATAATCGGCAGGTTCAGAGCATTCTTAAATTTATGACAGTTCAGTGGATATTGCCGGAATGGCTCCGGCAACGATGGCGCGGGGCTACGCCGCGCCGCGCAGGATCAGCCGCGAGCGCGCGAAGCCGGCATGGGTCTGCAGCGCCTGCATCAGTTGCTCGGACGGCGCGCGATCCAGGTCGGTGACCACATAGCCGGTGTGGCCGCGCGTCTGCAGGTGCTGGCCGGTAATGTTGACGCCTTCCTGCGCCAGCAGCGTGTTCAGCGCCGCCAGCGCGCCGGGCGCGTTGCCGTGCACGTTGAGCAGGCGCGCCGGCGCATGCAGCGGGCCGGGATCGACCTCGGGGAAGTTGACCGCGCCGATGGTGCCGCCGGTGGCGAGGAAGTGCGCGAGCTTGGCCGCGACCTCGGTGCCGATGTTTTCCTGCGCTTCCTCGGTGCTGCCGCCGACGTGCGGGGTCAGCAGCACGTTGGGCAGGTTCTGCAGCTCGCTGGTGAACGGGTCCTGGTTGGTCTTGGGTTCTTCCGGGAACACGTCGATGGCCGCGCCGCCCAGCCGCTTCTCGCGCAGCGCCGCGGCCAGCGCGGCGATGTCGACCACGCTGCCGCGCGAGGCATTGATCAGGATCGCGCCGGGCTTGAATGCGGCGAGGATGTTGGCATCGATCATGTTGCGCGTGCGCGGCGTGGCCGGTACGTGCAGCGTCACGACCTCGGCCTGCGACACCGCTTCTTCGAGCGATCCCGCGGCGCGGGCCGAACCGTGCGAGAGCCGCGCGAGCACATCGTAGTAGACCACGCGCATGCCCATCGATTCGGCCAGCACGCCCACCTGCGAGCCGATATTGCCGTAGCCGACGATGGCAATGGTCTTGCCGCGCGTCTCGAACGCACCGGCGGCGCCCTTGGCCCATTTGCCGGCATGCGCGAGCGTGTTTTTCTCGGGGATCCGGCGCAGCAGCATCACCGCTTCGGCGACCACCAGCTCGGCCACCGAACGGGTGTTGGAAAAGGGCGCGTTGAAGACCGGGATACCGGCGGCGGTGGCCGCGTCGAGGTCGACCTGCGAGGTGCCGATGCAGAAGCAGCCGATCGAGAGCAGTTGCGGCGCGCTGCGGATATCGTCCCCGCGCAGGTGGGTGGCGGAGCGGATGCCGATCACGTCATGATCGGCCAGCACCTGGCGCAGTTCGGCGCCGGCCAGCGCGCCGGTGCGGCGCTCGACCTGCAGGCCGGCTTCGGCCAGCCGGGCGTTGGCGCTCTGGTGGATGTTCTCGAGCAGGATGGCTGTGGTCACGTTGGTTTTCCGCATGGAGGTTGGCGGGCATTGCCGCATCGGCTCCATTCTGCGCGCAAAACGATGGCGGGGCCGGGGAGCCCCTGCTGCCGGCATTGGCACCGGCCGCGGCGACAGCCTCAACGCAAGCGGCAGCGTCAGCGCGCGCGGCGCGCGTCGCCGCCGAGCGGATCGACGATGATCATGGTCTGGCGCAGCACGCCGGCGTTGTCGAAATAGCAGCTGAAGTGTGCCGTCTGCAGCCCGTCCTTGTACATGCGCCAGGACCAGGCCTCGCGCTGCATCAGCGGGTAATACTGCACCGGCTCGCGCGGCAGGCCGAAGTGCTGCTGCACGTCCTGCTTGGTCCAGACCCCGACCCGGGCGCGGTAGATCTCGGCCTCGGTCAGCATCTGGCGGTAGCGGACCAGCCTGCCCGCGGCATCGAAATCGGCGGCGTAAACCGCATGGCCGAAGGGCTGCGTCGACCACAGCCAGCGGGT